>JAPLNF010000131.1 GCA_026692965.1 Planctomycetota bacterium | reverse complement strand
GTGAAGATGTCAGCAAACCAAAAGCTTGTTCGTTGAAAGTATCCATGCCTTTGAGCATGCCCTTGGCATCAACATCCCTGCGCATGTGATCAAAGCTGCGCAATAGGTTTTTTCTTTCAGCAAGGCCATTAAGGTTAATCCCTTGAAGGATCATATCTTTTCTGGAAGGGCCCATAGGGCGGAAAGGTGTGTAGGAAGATCCGAGGAAGCCGGGGCCTGGTTCGTTGTAAGGGCCGTGGGTGCAGGTGTAGCACATGCTGATAAAGGGTGGGGTAGCCTGATCAACAGGGCCCTGAATTTTTGCTACGGTGGATCCAAATTGAGGCCATCCACCAGCAGGGGTCATCTTTTTTGGATTGTGCCCGTTGAAAACTTGAATTGCATCATGCCCATCTTGATTGCCAACGATGGATCTGATGATAGTTAGTTTATCCATCATCCCAGCAAGCAGAGGAAATGCTTCGCAAATTTTGATGCCATTGACATTGGTTGCTATTGGTTTCCAGGGCCCTGCGATTTCTTTTGGGGCATCAGGTTTTAGATCGAACATATCTTGATGGGGCGGGCCACCAACAAGGTAAATGAGGATGACTGATTTTTGCGAAGATTTGATTCCTGCCTTGGCTTCGGCTTGCAACAGTTGGGGTAATGTAAACCCGGCAGCACCAAAGGCGCCTATTTTAAGAAAACTTCGTCTCGCGAGCTTATGGTTGGCTTGGTTTGGCATTATAAGTCTGCTCCAGAAAACGAAAAGAATCAATAGGCGGGATTAACAACTTATCTCATAAATATATCGTATGTTGAAGGCCGAAAGAATTAAAAATCGACAAAGATACAGTCTTTTTTTTATCTTTAACCCTGATTTTAGTCAAACAACGTCTGTTTATCCCAAAACAACGGTCCTTTTTACTTTTATTTGATCTGGATTGCCATTACCTTAATTATTCCTTCCTTTGTATTAAGAGATCTTTCTCATGATAAGTTTTCAATCTGTTCGCTTTACAGCTTCCCTAGTTTTAGTCCTTTCTTTTGGAACGCTCATTGCTCAGGAAATTAAACCTGTTCGGGTAGGTATCCTTGGAATTGATAACTATCAGTCTGTTGCTTACACCCAGTTGTTTAACGACCCCAAGGCGACAGGCGACCTTGCTGGGTTGAAAGTGGTTGCAGCATTTCCCGCGACCTCAAGCACTGATATTCCAGAAAGCGTTGATAGCTTGCCCAAATGGAAAGATGCACTGAGTAAATACGGTGTTAAAATGGTTGCTTCAGTGGATGAGTTGCTTGCAAATTGCGATGTGGTGATGGTCATGAGTTTGGATGGGCGTAGGCATCTCGCAGAAGCATCATTGGTTTTGAAGGCTGGGAAACGACTTTATATTGGCCGCCCCATTGCTGCAAATTTTGCCGATGCAGTTGCAATCATCCGCCTTTCTGAACAAACCAAAACTCCCTTCTGGACTAGTTCCCAACATCGATTCAGCCCGGGATTCATAGGCATGAAAAATCACCCCGAGGTTGGGAATGTACTGGGTTGCGAAATGTATGGCGGTTGCCCCACTGTGCCACACCATTCAGAACTTTACTGGCATGCTCTGCACAGCATTGAAACAATTTACAGCATCATGGGGCCGGGGTGTGTATCGGTATCTTGCACATCAACCCCGATTGCGGAATCCATTACCGGAACCTGGGCAGATGGCAGAGTTGCAACTTATCGGGGAATCAAAAAAGGAGCGATCAAATACAGTGGTACCGTGTTTGGGGAAAAAGGCGTTTCGGTTGCTGGAATTTATGGTCATGGTGTTCCTGTAAAAGGAATTGTTCCCACCAATGATAAATACATGGGCTATGAGGGTATAGCGATCGAGATAGCCAAGTTTTTTAAGGGTGGCCCAGTTCCCGTAAGCGCCAATGAGACTATGGAAATCCTTGCATTCATGGAAGCTGCACATGAAAGCAAAAGCAAGAATGGCGTTAATGTTCAAATTGCAGACATCATGAAAAAAGCACAAAAGTAAGCACCCGGGAAAGATCAGACTCCGATATCTTCATTCCAAAGGGTTGGTTTTTTCAGAATGAATTGTTCCATCATTTCGATGCAGCGGTGATCTTGTAGAACTAGAGTTTTTACATTTCGGCTCTCTAGAAGTTTCTCTTCTCCCATGAAGGTTTTGTTTTCCCCAATGATGACCTTTGGGATTTGATAAAGCAGTATCGCCCCGGTACACATAGGGCAGGGGGAAAGCGTGGTGTATAAGGTGCATTCGCGATAAACACGCGCAGTCAATCGGCCTGCATTTTCCAAGGCATCCATTTCTCCATGGAGGATTGCACTGCCATTTTGCACCCGGCGGTTATGCCCTCGCCCAATGATTTTTCCATTATGTTCGATTACTGAGCCGATTGGTATACCGCCTTCATCTAGCCCTTTTTTTGCTTCATCAATTGCTGCTTGCATGCAGATTTCTTCAAAGGGTGAAAGGTTCATGATCGTTTCCTCAGGGGGTTTTATTGGTTGCATCCAGCTACCACTACTTTATAATCTAATTGGTTTGATTGAGTAATTTTCTCCCCTTTTTACAGGACAAAACATGAATCGTAGAGAGTTTATTGCTAGCCTTGCTGCGGCAGGCATTGGTTCCAGCTTCGCATTTGCCTCACAAAAAAAAGAACTGTTTGAAATCTCCCTTGCGCAATGGTCGCTTCATAAGGCGATCTTTGATAAGAAATTGGATGCAGGCGACTTTCCTAAAGTGGCCAAGGAAGAGTTTGGCATCAATGCGGTTGAATATGTCAATCAGTTTTACAAAGAGAAAAAAACAGATGTTGGTTATGTCAAAGAACTCCGTAAAAAGTGTGACGATCTTAATGTAAAAAGCGTTTTGATCATGTGCGATGGCGAAGGTCAGTTGGGTGATGCGGATGAAAAGAAACGCAAACTCGCAGTCGAAAATCATTACCGCTGGGTTGAATGGGCCAAGACTCTTGGTTGCCATTCCATTCGGGTGAATGCTGGCAGCAGTGGTTCGTATGAAGAACAGATGGATCGTGCCTCGGATGGCTTGCGTATGCTTTCCGAATGGGCAGGAAAAATGCAGATCAATGTGATTGTTGAAAACCACGGTGGTTTATCCAGTAATGGTGCCTGGCTTGCTGCAACCATCAAGAAGGTTGGCCATCCTGGTTGCGGTACACTTCCCGACTTTGGGAATTTCCGCGTCAGCAAGGATGAAGAATACGATCGGTATAAAGGTGTGTTGGAACTGATGCCCTATGCCAAGGGCGTTAGTGCTAAAACCCATGACTTTGATGCAATGGGTAATGAAACCAAAACTGATTATCGCAAGATGATGAAGATTGTTATGGATGCTAATTACCATGGTTTTGTTGGCATTGAATACGAAGGAAGCAAGTTAAGTGAAGCCGATGGTATTCGAGCAACCAAGAAGTTGTTGGAAACCGTGCGTACGGAATTCGCAAGCAATGAGGAAAGTTTGGTTGAAAATAAAAGAAGGAAGTTGTTTGGGAACAAAAGATGGTTCCACAGATAATTTCTAGAAAGCCTTCTTTATTTAAATTTATGTTTTAATTGAAAACAAAAGAAGGAAATTCTTTAGAAACAAAAAAGGCTTCCCAGATAATATCGGGGAAGCCTTTTTTATTTAAAGTAATGCTTTAGTTGACTATGCCCATAAACCTTACGGGCAGGGGTTGGATTCTATCCTGATCGTAGGTGAACTTCGCAGGGAAACCCATCAAAGTAGGCGGGATAGAGGGATTACCTGTTTTGTCCAAGGGGCCAAAAAACCAACTGTAGGAGGCGTCTTCAATCTTTTTCTTGCTAAATGTTCGCAAGGTGTTTTCACCTTTTTTTGTCATTAGGCTGACGTAGTTTTTGACAATATCTTCGTTAGCATCTTCTAACAATTTGCTTCCCACGCTCTTTGATTTGTATTTGAATTCACCAGAGAATTTTTGATCTACATTCGCACTAGCCTTTGTTTTGGGTTCACCTTCTTTTTTCTCACGAGTAAAGGTTGGCTTTATAGTCTTCAACATTTTAACCGAAAAATCATCTCTGGCTTTGTCGTCTGTTCCTGTGACAAATACCATTTGCACTCTTCTGGATCTGGGCATAGTGATATCCTTAAGCCAAAGAGGGATTTGGGTGGCATAATTTTTGCCTGCAATAGTTGGGCTGATAGAAAGCCATATTGCTGCAAGTTGCGCACTACCTTCAGGGTCTATAGATGGCATTGCTTTTAGATCAACCTTTTTAGGCCCGGGTGCTTTAAGATTTAATATGCCAGTATTCTGAACCCTTTCAACCACTTCGCAAGAAAGCCTGCGCCATTCGCTTGCCATCCATAACGCCCCAAGAGTTGCCCCTTCCCCTGCACCAATCACAATGATGTTTGAACTGTTTGCTTCGCCATCATCATTTTTAATATCAAGGAAGGATTTGGCTGCAGCGATGTCGTTGACAAGGTTTGGATAATAGGCGGCGGTAAATTCACTCGAGTTGATTTTGGCAGGTTTAGTTGGCATTTTGGCGCCCGGTAAAATCAAGTTGTGGGGTTGTGTCCAGAAGTTTGGGTTTACTCCAACACTTTTGCCATGCCCACGAAAATCAAAACTTAATACACTTTGGCCTGCTGCCTGAAGATCAAGCGCTAGTTTTTCCCAACCGTCTTGCGAACTGTCGCCGCCTTTACGGAAAGTGAAATCGTGCAAAAGAATGATGGAAGCGCCATCTTTAGGTTTGGCACTGGGGTAAAATTTCCCTGAAAGCAATACGCCATCGTGAGTTCGAAAATTGATGGATTCACCTTCAGCCTTTGCTGAAGCAGGAATTGCTAACAGAGTGAAAAAGCTAAGGAGTAGGGTTAGCGATCCAGCTTTTAGTGTGAAGTTTGTCATGTTTGTAACCTTCGTAGGGGCCAGAATAGTATCTACTTAAATATTTCATCTTCCGAAAGAACAGGCAAGAGAAAAGCTGTGTTTTAAAAGGAACTTGCGTAAAAAAAACCGATTATTCGCGAGCGAAGGGGCTTTCGCAGGCGCATAACCGGAATGGTAAGAAAGGTTCCCGGCCTTTCTAAAGCTAAACCCAGCCAGAAATCTCTGAAGGCGATCATCCTGTTGTTCGTTGTTTTCAGGTACGCCATTTCCCAGCAGGGCCAGCCAAATCAAAATGACAATGATTCTCTTTTAGCAGAAAGAGTCATGAAGTTAATATGCCCCAAACTTCATGAACATTGTCAGGCCCAGACAACTGTTGATGTAACCTTTCTCAAAAGTGCCAAGGGCCTTTTTCGGGCGCCATGCCCGAACCTCTCCTTGCAACTTTGTGCAAAGGTAAATTTAATCAATCAAGGAAGGGACGTATTTGCTACTGTACGATTTACTGAACATAAAATAATTTGTCGCGGACGCGTTAATTTGGCCAAAGTGGGGCGAATGGAAAATTTGCTTGGCTGTAGTTTTAGCCCTGTTCATCGGTTTGATAGCCACGGTTTGCGTTAGATTTCTCTTCCGCATAGCTTGCTGGTTCAAATTCATGATCGATATCATCATAATTACAAACATAGCCGGGTAATTTTGATTTTTCGAGCTCTGCATGAAAGGAACTTAAAACTGCCTGTTGAATGTTTTCCCTGCATTCTGGGTTGATGGGGTGGGCGATGTCCGCATGCATTTTCTGCTTGCCATTAGTATCGCGACCCAAGCCCCTAAACTCTGCAAGTTTGCATCCACATTGATTACAGAAACGGGCTCGGAGTTGATTTTTGCAAGAACATTTGGTGCAGCGGTCCATTAATTTACGGCTCGGCATAGCCACAAACCAACCACGGGTGCCTTCAATTATTTTCAAGTCGCGGATGACAAAAGCATTGTCAAAGGTGATGGAGCAGAATGCTTGAAGTTTTTCGTTGTCGTTACCCGATTCCATGAGTTTGATTCGAACTTCCGTGATTTTCACAACAACTCTCCTTAATTGTCGCAGGATTTTACAGCCTGCTTGGTGATAAAAGTATGCTGTATAAGGTTTCTAGCAGGGCCATGAATGAGAGACTTTGCAACTTCAAGAGCCCGTTCATCGTGTTCAAAAAGCGCAAAAATTGCAGACCCACTACCACATAGTAAGGGCTTTTTTGCCCCAGCCTTCTTCAAGGCGTCGAACAATAACCCAAGTGCAGGCTCTAATTCAAGTGCCGGTTCCTGCAACCTGTTAAATAACCCATCATTCACTTTGCTTATTTCTGAACTAACAAATGAGCCCTTGGCTTCCGCTTGATCCCTTGGAGAGGTGGGGATTTTTAAACGCGAATAAACACTTGCTGTGGAGAGACCGAAAACAGGCTTTACAACCAAGATACTTAGACCACATCTAAAAGCTGAAGGCAATATTTTTTCACCCCGGCCTGAGCACCAAGCTGCCTTCTTTTGAAGAAAAAATGGCACATCACTGCCCAGCTTTGCTGCTTTTTCTTCCAGTACGTTTTCAGTTAGATTTAGCTTCCAGAGTTGATTCAAAGCGCTAAGCGTGGCAGCTGCATCTGAAGAGCCACCGCCTAATCCTGCCTGCCATGGAATGTGCTTAAATAAACGGATTTCAGCCCCCAAAGGCGTGTTGCTTTCTTCCTGCAGCATGGTTGCAGCACGAACTATCAGATTATCCGGCCCTGTAGATAACTCTTTAGAATCGCACCAGAGCTTGATCGAACCTGTAGGGTCTTCGCGAAATTCTAAAACATCGTGTAGATGCACAGGCACCATGAATGTACTTACTTCATGATAACCATCGGGGCGCTTGCCTGAAATTTCCAAATAGAAATTCAGCTTAGCATTAGCCCAAACCTGCAACCCATTTGTAATAGAAACCATTCGCATTTCAAAAGCTGCTTTCATCCTTGAAACCAACCACCCAAGTACTTCGTACCTTTTGCTTTAATTCAAATGGTACATAAATACTTCAAGCCCTTATTTGGACTTGTCGAATTTTAGTTCTTAATAAGGAAGTTCGTCAAGAGGGGATAAAAGATCACCTTGATACCCTCCTGACAAAAGCGTTTACTACTTAGCGGGGATCATATCCCTGTTTTTTAACCAGCCAACCAATCGGTCTGGCCAACTTGATGTTTCACCCATCTTTGTTGCAAGCCCTACGCCATGCTTTCCTTTTTCATAGATGTGAAGCTCTGCAGGCACCTTGTTCTTTTTTAATGCGAGGTAGAACAAGATGCTGTTTTCTGGGGGCACAGCGGTATCTTCATCGGTGTGAAAAAGAAATGTGGGCGGGGTTTGTGCGGTTACGCGGGTATGGTTGCAAAGGCTTTCCACAAGCTTTGGATCAGCATCTTTGCCCAAAAGATTATTTCTAGAACCCATGTGTGCAAAGGGTGGTTCAAAAGTGATCACCGGATAGCAAAGTATCAAGAAATCCGGCCTGCAACTTGCCTTATCGATGGCATCCGCAGTCTCAGGATTGCCAGCATCAAACTGGGTGCCCGCAGTGGATGCAAGGTGCCCCCCCGCAGAAAAACCCCAGATCCCGATTTTCTTTGCATCCACCCCATAGGTGGTTGCATTAGCCCTTACAGTTCTTATTGCGCGTTGTGCATCCATCAAGGGTGCGGGATGTCGATACTTCGGCCCAAGTCTGTACTTTACTACAAATGCTGAAATACCCTGAAGGTTTAGGAATTCTGCAATCTCTTTCCCTTCATGGCTTATCGCCAAACCGCCATATCCACCACCCGGGCATACCACCACTGCGGTGCCGTTTGCTTTTTCCTTGGCAGGCAAATAAATGGTGAGAGAGGGTTTATCTTTCTCTTCGGTACCCATCGCGCCAGGCGCACCATTTGGCCAAAGCGGGATGGTTTGGGGTTCTGCATGCGTTGCCATTAGGGCAAAAGTGAGGAAAGTAGGCAGCGAAATCATGATTTTTCCTTAAAAAGATTAAATAGTTGAAATATTATTACTGTAATTACGAAAAATACTATATCTCGAGAAGGAATTACAGAGATATAATAGAAAGAGATAGTGATTTGTGATTTTCGGGGGCGATCCGGTTTCGACCGGGCTTACGGAAATGCAGGTTGCGTGCCGTGGTTGATCAGATGGCCACGTAAATCTCTGATCAAACTTAACTGCAGAACCGCAGTTCTCAATGGCTGCTTAATAATACAGCAGCCGCGCGTCTAGGAGCTTAGCCAGAGAGGTTTTAGCGCGCTAGTTAAATCTGGATCGTGGGGGTTAGAGGTCACGCAAGTGGCTGATACTGAGGGCAACCCCTGCTAGACTTTACACTCGGTTAGCTTGAAGTGGCTTTGCAATTTGAATCCACCAGAGTGAACGCGGCAGAGTAAGACTGCCAAATCAGTTTGCTACGCACGTAGACGCCGGCATGGAAGGGCTTCGGGACCGGGGTTC
>JAPLNF010000130.1 GCA_026692965.1 Planctomycetota bacterium | reverse complement strand
TTGCAGGCACTGTGTTTTTCACCAAGGCAGGCATTTTGAGTGGAGAATTCTATCCGCCCGCCATTGCTCTTTATCTAACCACCATCCCCATGGCCCTTTGGCCAGCTTATTGCCAGCTTATATTTGGTACCGTAAGTGCTCTGTGCTTTTTCATTCCTGGTTTGAAGTATCACAAATTACGATTGCGATCACGCCTAGCAAGCAACCGTGGCGATGTTTCGGGGGCCAGTTCTCAAAATAATTTGGTTACAACCCAGTCTGCAAGATGACGGCCTCTGCGGGTAAGGCTTAAACTTTCCCCATCGTCTTTCAGCAAGCCCTGCTGCACCAGGTATTCTTTCTTGGGGCCCGTGATTTCATCGAGATGAAACCCAGTGCGCATTAAAAATCGTTCGCGATTAGCACCTTGCATTCTTCGCAAATTCAAACCTAGCGTTTCAACAGCCTCTTCACGAGGTTCGAGTTGCTCTGATTGAAATATTGTTTCCTGCCCGGATAAAGATTTTTGAATATACGAATCTAGATCGCGAGTGTTCACTTCGCGCTTGCCCGCCACATATCTAGCAGCACCCATACCAAACCCATAATAGGCGCTATTTTCCCAATAAACTTGATTATGCCAGCATCTCTTGCCCTTCTTTGCAAAGCTCGATATTTCATAATGATCCATGCCTTGGGCTTCCAGCGTATCGATCGCAGCTTCGTAATGCGCCAACTCTTGTGTATCTTCCAGTGGAATGATTTCACCCCGGTTCATTCTTTTCCAAAGAGGGGTGCCTTTTTCATAAGTAAGACCATAAGTGGAAAAATGATCAGGGCTTAAAGCAAGGCCACGGGTAAGATCATACTTCCAAGATTCAAGCGACTGCCCTGCTGAACCAAATATTAGATCAATGCTAATGGATGGGATTTTAAGCCTCCGAGCATCTTCGATGACTCTCTCAACCTGAGGATTTTTATGTTTGCGATCCAACAATTGCAGCACGGGTTCCTGAAAAGATTGCACCCCTAAGCTAAGCCTCGTTAAGCCATAATTTGCAAGAACTGCAAGTTTATCTTCCGTCGTGGAATCGGGATTAGCCTCGATCGAAAACTCCGCCTCACCAGTCAAAGGCAGCCATTGCTTTAACATTTTGCATAATCTTTCCAACTGAGTGGCGTTAAGTTCGGTTGGAGTACCTCCGCCAATAAACCACGACTGCACTGGATGCGGGTGCCCGAGCTTGGAAATTTCTTTTTCGAGGGCATCGAGATAATTATCCCTAATTGCATCTTTACCAATCGCGATTGCGAAGTCACAATAGCCACAATGTTGAGCACAAAAAGGAATATGGATATATGCAGCTTCGGGTTGGCGCCAGTTTGGGATGGGATTATTTGCCTGGGTAAATAGCACGCTTAAAGTTCCCGTTTGAAAAAATTCCCGAAAGATGGTAATGACAATATCAATGTAGCAAAATCCAAGGAGAGAAAAGAATGAAACTATCAGGAAAAGTGGCACTTGTAACCGGGGCATCTTCAGGAATCGGCCGTGCTTCTGCAATCGCCCTTGCAAAAGAAGGCGCAGATATTGCACTTAATTATCTCACAATGCCTGAATCTGCAGAAACAGCTAAAAAAGAAATCGAAGCATTAGGAAGAAAATGCCTGCTTTATCAAGTAGATTTGGTTGATCAAGCTGCGGTTGAAACCATGGTTTCCGATGCAGTCAATAAACTTGGAAAGATTGATACCCTTGTTTCGAGTGCGGTTTTTAGTGATCGCGAAATGTTTCATGTTGCAGACATGAAAGGCTTCCACAAAACCATCGATGTCACCATGTGGGGCGCTTTTCATACCTTACGAGCATGCACCAACCAAATGTTAAAAAAAGGCAACGGCGGCAATGTTGTAATTGTAAGCTCGCCCCATGCAGTTGTGCCCTACCCTTCCTGCATGGCCTACAATATGGCCAAAGCAGGATTAGACATGATGGCAAAAACAGCAGCTATTGAACTAATCAAACACAACATCCGCGTTAACATTGTTTACCCAGGTTGGACCGATACACCAGGCGAGCGCAAATTCTTCGCAGAAGACACCTTGCAAAAAGCAGGCTCATTCCTGCCCATGGGAAGACTGGCCCAACCCGAAGAAATCGCCCGGGGTGTGGTTTTTCTCTCCGATCCAGATTCCGCTTACATCACCGGTAGTTTGCTCACCATCGATGGGGGCGGGATGCTACCTTGGTGGTCTAAGCGGGGCACTGGGGATTTTTAGCCCCATCTTTTATTGTGTTAATTTGCCCAATTTGTTATCTTGACCGCTCGAGTCTATTATTTGAGTGTTACTGTTGAATTTCTCTGGGGAGTCAATCATGTTCAAAAGATCATTGGCGATGGCTTTTTTCGCCTCTTTTTTAAGCTGTCTTATTCTTACTTCTGCAATCAAATCGATCGCTGCTGATAATCTTGTCAAAACCGATTGCGCCATCGATTGGATCCCAAAATCCACAACAGCATTCGGTATCATGCTAAAAAACAAGGAGCAACTCGATCTTGTTTTAAACAGCAAAGCATTCAAAAAACTCGCAGAACTTGGCGCAACCAAGATGTTGATTGAAAAGTTCAATGAAGGATACATGGGCAATCTTCAAGAAGATGAAAAAAAACAATTCAATCTGATACTTGCAACTGCAGGCCAGCTTTTTTCTCATGAAGTTGTTTTAGCAACCGGCCCCAATGCTCCTACATCACTTGGGACAATCATTAGTGCTTTAACTGCAGGCCAAACGGCACCACTTACCCTTATTATGCAGGGCAATTTCGATCAAGATGCCATTAGCAAGGCTCAGGGAGAAAGCATCATTCAAGCCTTGGTTGAATCTTCTGATGAGCTTAAAGTTCCCGAACTTTTATTCGCATTCAAATTAAAGGATAAAAAAGTAGGCGAAGATCTCATGAAAAAACTGGAAGACAAACTTCCAATGATCGAAGCTGCTGAGCCTAAATTTAAAGGCGCTGCAAAAAAAGAAAAACTATTAGGCTCAGACTTCCTCACCCTAAAACTTAAAGGAAGCATGTTTCCTATTGAAGGTATCGATCAAATCCCAGGAGTTGATGAAGATCAGCTAAAAGATTTCAAGGCCGACCTTGCAAAGATGACTTTTGCTGCAGCCATCGGCATTAAGGGCGACTATCTTATTGCGACAATCGGGCCTGATTTGACTTATCTTTCAAGCATTGGTAAGGGTGATTCGATAGCTTCCCTAAAAGAAATGGAACCTCTTGCAAAGCATGCGGGCAAGAAAATCCTTGGGCTTCAATACTATAGCAAAGAATTTCTGGAAACTGCCCAAAGCTATGGTTCCAGCCCTGAAGACACAAGCGATCAAATCAAGGAAATGCTTGAAGGAGCAAAACTACCCGAAAAAATTTCAAAACGGGTTGAAAAAGATGTTGACCAACTAACCAAAGAAGCTTTCGAATTCCTGCCTAAAATTGGCGCCCGGGTTGGCGTGACTTTCTTAAGCGACAAAGGTTGCGAATCAGCCAATTATGACTTCAGTTCAAATATGCCCATTGATGGTTCAAAACCATTGGGCTTACTGCAAAACTTTGGCGGCAATCCGATCTTTGCAGCCGTGCTTCGAGGCAAAGATGTCGAAAAAACTTGGAACTTCTTCACTAAATGGGGTGGGATTGGATATGGATACTTCACCGAATTCGCTATCCCCAACGTTCCTGAAGATCAAAAAGAGCAGGTAACTACATTCCTTAAAAAGCTTGAACCAACCATTGCCAAACTTGCAAAAATCACTGCATCGGATTTTATTCCTGCAACGAAAGATGCGCAAATAGCTTTTGTTCTTGATGGCAAACTAGGCAGCAAGCAATGGAGCCCACTGCTTCCAAAATCTAAAAAAGATCTTTTTGTTCCTGAGCCTGCCTTTATTCTTGGCATTAGCGATGCAGCAAAATTTGCTACCGCCTTGAAAGGTTACCGCGAGGGAATCAATCAAATCATCAAGGATGCTGCAGGGTTTGACCCCACAGGAACTCTTGCTGCAATTAAGATTCCAGCACCCGAAGAAAAAACTTTAAAAGAAGGTAAAGCTTACTACTACCCAATTCCTTTGCTTGAAGATATTTCCAAGAAACTTCAACCTGCTGCAGTGGTAGGGCCGAATTTTTCTGCAATCACTTTCTCGTTTGAACATGCAGAAAGATTGCTGAATAAAACTCCACTAACTTCTGAAGTTGCTAAACTTGCCAGCATTGAAAAGAACCTCGCTGGGTTTTGTCTTTTCGATAACACCGCCCTGATGGCAACGCTCAATCCATGGGTCGAATTTGGTTTTGAAATGCTGCCTCCGGGCATTGATGAAGGCTTTGGTGTAAAAAAACAGGTCAAAACCTTCTTTGAAGTTCTTGGAACCTGCAAAGGAACCGTCTGCACCACCTTCATGGAAGATGGCATCTGGGTTAACCATTCCATTTCAGTTTGGAAAGACCTCGAATAATCTGACTTGGCTTAAGCAAAGGCTCCGTGCTTAATTGCATGGGGCCTTTTATTTTTTAAATTGTGCCTGTAGCCATTCTTCTATTTCTTCGATATGTTTTTGCGGTTCAGGTTCAAATTCGAAGGTGTGATGCGCCTTAGGGTATTCTATAATGGTTAAGGAACCCGAGGAAAAGCGTTTGACAAATGCAATCGTCTTTTCATTGTCAATGATTTTGTCCTGCCCTGCAATAAGCAACAGAATGGGCTTACTGATTTTCGTTCTAAAAATTCGCAGATAAAAATCCAACCTTACGCTATCTAAAAGAAATCTCGCAGTTGCCTTCCTTAATGCAAATGGATCTTCCTTTAAAAATTTTTGGGCAACAGGGTTGGAGGTAAAAAGATCCGGGTCGTTAAGTGGGATATTAAAAAGCCTACGTGGGGAAAATAAACTCCCCAAGGCGATAAAAAATCTTTCCTTGCGTGTGGGCTGAATCTTAGGGCAAAAGCCGGGCGCAAGAAGAATAAACCCATCCACCAAATTCGCAATTCGAATTTCCAACCCAAATGCGATCTTCCCGCCCCACGATATCGCCCCAAGAATCAAAGGCGTTGATCCTGTAATCTCTTTTCTTTGATGCTGCAGAAATTCCTTAAGATCATCCAGCAAAGTACGAAAAGAAGGGCTGTCCCCCCTTGAAACTTCATTAAGCCCGCTCCCGCGCCTATCTAAAAACAACACCCTGTAGCCTGCTTGTGCGAATTTCTTGCATGAAGTTTCATACCAACCACCATGGCTTTGAATTCCATGAATGAAAACGATCGTGCCCTTGGAAATTCCTACGGGTTGAAAATGACGGTAATGAAGTTTGTACCCACCCGAAGTAACGAAAGATGCTATTTCAAAAGGAGTATCAACCACGGAGTATCTCCTGCCTGATCGAAACCCTAGCCAATGCTATTTCATCCATCACAATTCCTAAGCCATGGCCTGTTATCGCCGGGGCGACTCCACCCCAACCAAAAGTAATATCTCTTTTGGCAAGATTCTCTTTCACCAAATGCTTATCGTAAGATCCCTCAAGATAGCGAATATCACAAACAGAGCATGCAAAGTGTCTACCTGCAGAGGAAAGAATTGAAGTCTCGCCCACCTGGCAACCAAGTTGATACTTCACGCCATGCCTTCGGGCATATTGCGCAAGCCTTAACGAAGGAATGAATCCCCCGCATTTCGAAAGTCTGATGTTAAAATAATCGCAGGCCTCATGTTCTACTGCGCGCTCTGCATCGATCATCGAGCAAAGAGATTCATCAAGCATGATCGGGGTACGAACTTGTGCGCGTACTTTTTTCAACTGGTAAACCTGTTCATGAGACACGGGCTGCTCCATGCAGGTGATTCCCGCAGGTTCTAATTCTTGAATGCGCTGAGCAGCTTCATCAATAGACCAAGCCTCATTGGCATCAACCCTGATATCGATTTTCTTCCCGAGCCATTTACGAATTTGCAATGTCCTCTTGGCATCATCGTAACCTGCAATGCCCACCTTGACCTTCATCTGCTTGAAACCATAAAGACTGTAAAGCAACGATGCGATTTTCATTTTCAAACCGGATGCAGAGGTTATCGCTCCACTATAACGAACCTTATGCACCGGCTTGAAGAGATCACCCGCAAGCACAATTTGGTAACCGAAGAGAGTGGCTCCTTGACCTTCTTCCCATACGCATCGAGCACTGCAATTTCCAAAGCACAGCGGGCAGCATTGGCGCTGCATTTACGATCATCTTCTGGAGCAGTGGGTAAGTGCAATCTTTCCGCCATCTGTACGGCCTGAAAAAAATCAGAGCAATGTTCAAGTTGGGAAGGAACCTGGGAGGTGCGCAGAATCTCCATGGAAGAATCAATGGTTTCGCCCGTGACATAATCTCGGGGCAGTCCTTCGCCAAAACCAACTGTCCCATCTTCCAAAGTACATCTGACGAGAATGTTGTCGGTATCGGTTCGGACATGCGAGGCATGCTTGATGGTGCGCTTTAAAGGAATACGAACATGGCTAATTGAAACTTCCGATATTTTCACAAGACCCTCATAAAATAGCAAATCGACTTGTTCGGATCATTTTATTGCAAATCAAGCACCTTGTCATCACAAAGATAAGCAGGAATTGATTTGCGTAATTTTGAATATTAAGCTAGGTTTAAGAGTGTATCTGGGAACTAGACAACAATGGAGGGATTTTCCTTATGTCTTTTTCACCTTCAACAACAGCTTCTTCTGCAGGGATTGCGCTTAGAAGTTGCCCTTTTTCTGCTTTACGCGATGTGGTTTTAGAAGAAATCGGTGAACGCGTCATCATTCATGGCACCGTTAACAGTTATTATTTAAAACAGATTGCCCAAGAAGCAATCATTCCAGCCCTTGCTGGAAGAATCTTGGAAAATCAAATCCAGGTGATCAAAGAAAAAGCAGGTTAGAAATCCAATTGCATGCCCGCAGTAACACCATTGATAATTAAATTGCTGGTGCTGTACTGGAATGCTGGTATTTGCAATGTTTGGTTTGCAGATTGAGTCTGGTTATTTGCAGTGTAATTCAGATTGTTGCTATAGGGAATTAACTGTGTTTGGTTGGGCGCACGAAGCACATTCGCAAGCAAAAGAAAATCATACCCAACAGTCAGCTTGATTCTTTCTGTAGCTTTAAAACCTAACTTCGCATTAATTTCTGGAAGCAGTCCAAATTGGTTTCTTGAATATTGCCCTACGTCCACTGGTGAAAACAAAAGCCCACCATTTGAGTTTGTAGTTGTAGTATTGGTAGTGGAGGTTATCTGCCCTGCAGCATTTTGAGTAGAAGTTTCTCTTACCACGGTTTGGGTGGTGTTGGATGAGATTTTTGCAACTTGGTGCATTACCCCAATGCCAAGGTTAAAACCAGTAATTACTGACCAACGATTGTAATGGTAATCTGCATTGATACCAATCTGGGGCCCGATGAAATGGTTATAAACCTTGATCTGATCATTGCTCGCAGATTGAATGTTTATAGGTGTAGGAAAATTCAATGAAATAGGAACCTGTTGAGTGGTGGAAACTCCTGAGCCATTCCCCACGGTAAATGTTTGTGTATCAGTAACCCCATTTGGCCTAAATATTGTGTATTGACTGCTGACATCCAGTGCTTCTTTAAATTGAAAATATCTAAACCCAAGCAAACCACTAAAGTTCATATCACCTATCAGAAAATCTCTACCCCTAACATTCAATTCACCGCCTGCAATATAGGTGCTGGCATTAGCAAAAATTGAAGAATCCACTTGGCGGGAAAGTACAATGGCATAATCTTGCGTTGATAATGTTGGCGAATCGCCCACAACCACTGCGGGTATTACAAAATTCAAAGTGTTTTGAAAACCAGTCTGAAGCAGTATGGGGAAATCATTAAGACCAGTAACGTTCGACAAATAATAACTATTCTTAGGTACTAGGATGAAATTTCCATTAACTGACAACCCAGAATCCTGCTCTAGATAATATCCAGCAGAGAGCCTCATGCCCGATTGCATTCCGTAATCAATAACACCGTTCTGGGATAATTGCGCCTGCGATTGTAGTAACAAACTCGAACTGTTAGAAACACTTACATTTGAACTCACCACGCCATTTTGATTAAAAGTAATGGTAGTTGGTGAGGTTTGCAGCAATCCTTCAGGGACATTAAATACGATTGGATTTAATGTCGTATTATTCAATTTCCATGCAAGGTATTCGCCACCTAGGAAAAATCTTGGATATAAAGGCGCGGCCTCTTCTCGAGGAATCGCACCTAAAGGTACTTTATCAACATCCACTTCCATTGCTGGTAATTCCAAGTCCTTCTTTTCGTTGGTACCTTGTTCTTTTTTGATTACCGCTGATCCAATCTGACCATATGGGCTAAGAGGCGATGGAACCTTACCACCATCCACAGGGGATTGCGCAACTATGGCAGCTACCATGAGCAGCCAGGCACCTGATGCCAACAGCTTTTCTCGTTTCATTTTATGCCACCCTTCCGACTTTATTACTTTTGGCTTTCGCTTTCCCGGCATCACAAGCCGGGCAAACTTTGCCATTTTTATGCATTATCCTGTATGCTCTATCGACCTTTTAAAACCAAACCTTCAAAATATATCGAACATTCCGACAATTCCGATTATTACATCGTGAAAATAGGAAGAGTAGGAACCCTAGGAAAACCGCTTTTCACTTGTTTCACTTTCTTTCTACGCTCGCCCTCGGAATCTGCATACAATATTAAAAAGGATTTATTCATGAAACGATTCATTGAACAGTTGCCCAAAGCTGAGCTCCACCTTCATATCGAAGGAACGCTTGAACCAGATTTCTTACTCGAAAAAGCAAAAAAACATCGCATCCAGCTTCCATTTCATTCCATCGCAGAAATCCAAAACGCCTATAATTTTTCCAACCTGCAATCCTTTTTAGACATTTATTACCAAGGCATGGCTGTTCTCAAAGATGAAGACGACTTTTCCGAACTTGCCTGGCGTTACTTT
Source organism: Planctomycetota bacterium (assembly GCA_026692965.1). Taxonomy (GTDB): domain Bacteria; phylum Planctomycetota; class Planctomycetia; order Gemmatales; family Gemmataceae; genus UBA969. Next base: position 5,650 of record JAPLNF010000130.1, on the reverse strand, counting down.
CAAAAGGCTCATGTGCAGGGTGTGCACCATGCTGAAATATTCTTTGATCCACAGGCACACATGGAACGGGGTATCAGCATATCAACGGTGCTGGATGGTTTATGCAAAGCAGTTGAAAGGGCAAAGAAAGAACTACAATTAACCGTCTTTCTTATACCCTGTTTCTTACGACATTTATCGGAAGACTCCGCCCTCGACACTTTTGCCCAATGTTTAAAGTTTAAACAAGTAATCACTGGGTTTGGGCTCGACTCTTCGGAGGTTGGGAATCCTCCCTCCAAATTTCAAAAAGTATTCACCCAGGCAAAACAGCAAGGGTTCCGCATCACCGCACATGCAGGCGAAGAAGGCCCACCTTCATTCATTGAAGATTCTCTAGACTTATTGCAGGCAGAGCGAATCGACCATGGAGTTCGTTGTTTGGAAGATGAGAAACTAATAAAGAGGTTGGTGCGAGAAAAAATCCCGCTTACTGTTTGCCCACTTTCAAACCTAAAATTAAAAGTAGTGAACCACCTTCAAGAACATCCTTTAAAGAGAATGCTTGATTGTGGGATTATCGCAAGCATTAATTCTGATGATCCAGCTTATTTCGGCGGCTACATAGCGGACAACTTTAGTGCCTGCGCTACCGCATTAAGTCTTAGTAAAAAAGACGCCATTCTAGCAGCAAAGAATTCCTTTATTGGGTCATTTTTAGATGCGAAGACAAAGGCATCTTACCTACAAAAACTAGAATCGTACGGCAATAAATACTTGGGTTGAAAGGTGCGGACAAAGTCAGGTTTTTGAATTAATGATAAAATTTGCCTTGCGATACAATTCCTCAAAGTCTGCCTGCAATTTTTTTCTTCCTACAAACAATGGCCTTGCAAAATCTACCATTTGCAGCACATCGGGCGCTGCTTGTTCTTTGAGTGCGATTTCGGCTATTTGAAACAGCAGGCTTAATCGTTTCTCAATTTCTTCCGGCTCCAATGCTTGGGGCAGCTCCCTTAAGGCACTCCAAGCAGGCAACCATTTTTGATTTTCTATCCCGCATTGCACTAACAATTCCCTCACAGGCGCAAGCTCGATTTTAGAGTTCATGGTTGCAGGCTGCATTTTTCCTAGAAGCTCTACCAAGAAATTAACCCTGCGAAGCGGAGCTTCCTTTCGAACAATGCTGTTCCATTCATTGATTAGTTTTAGATCTTTGCTTTTGGATAATACCTCAAGGAATGCCTGCCAAGACTTTTCCTGAATTCGTGGATCACCCTCAGTTACAGCCGCTTTCCACAAGGTTGCAAGATGTATTACATTACCAAAATCGCCTAAAAGAGTAGCACTTCTCGCCCTTACCCCCGCATCCGGATCCTTCAATAGAATTATTTCCATGCGTGATTGCAATCGTAATTTGTCATCTTCCTTAATGAATTTTGCCTGATTCACTGCGCGAGATACCGCACCAAGTATTCCAAGCCTAACCCCGATGTCTGGGTCTTCCAGACCTACCAATAATTCCTCTAACACCGATATATCCGCAATTCTTTCTAATGCTTGCGCTGCAGTTTTTCTTACCGCAGCCGCCTTATGCTTCAGTAATCCTGCAAGCAATGGAACAGCAGCAGGAACCCCTAGCGAGCCAAGATCTTCCGCAGCTTCTACTACGACTTCCAATGCGGGATCGCTTAAAGCATTTTGCAATGCAGGAAGCACAAGAATCATTCGGGCCGCACCATCATTCCCCTTAGCTTGCATTGCAAGCGATCTTGCTGCAGCAGCTCGAACAACAATTTGATCTGATTGAATAATAAGAAGTAAACGATCAAGGCAGGCTTTATCATTCCATCGGCCCAAGCCAAGCACTGCTTGCCTGCGCACTTCGTCGACAGGATCTCTGCTGAAACTCAACAACATTTCGCCCGCTGGCTTGCGATAAGATTCTTCACTAAGAGCCTCAGCCAACCAACCTGCAATTAATAAGCGAACTGCTGAGTCTTCATGATCTAATAAGCCCTGAAAGAAAGGAATTTTTTCAGTAGGCCCAAGCCGAGAATAAAGCTGCTGGTAAAGCGTACGGTTTCTATTTCGCGAAGAATCAAGCTCACCCTCAAGCCTTGTTAATTTAGCATTACGCTGTGCAAGCCGTTCTTCAAGCCAAGCGTCAGAAGATAGATTTTTTCGTTCATCAAACCAAAGTTGCCAAGTAACACTATCACGGCCCAGATCTTCCCCGATCAAATCTGCAAGTGCTTGCCTACTTCCCAGCCTGACACTTTCTTTGGGATCAGTAAAAAGTTTAAGCAAAGTTTCAGCAGCACTTTTCTTTCCTGTTTTCCCCAGTGCAATCATAGCTTGCTGCCTGGTGCTTTCTGCAAGGCTCGTATTTTCGGCAATTTGTTTTAACTTAAATGCGCCCTTACCATCAACACTTGCACCCAAGGCTTCAGCAGCCGACTGGCGTACTGCGGGTATGTCAATCGAAAGCGCATCAATCAATTCTTCGGAAAAACGGCCATCCCTTCGCAGTTTGATTGCTCCAGCAAAGGCAGTAAAAACTTCAACATTACGCGGATCACGCAGATATTGTTTAACGGTCTCGGTTGCGAGGGGTGTTTGCTGCTGCAAGATTAAATAAGCTGCTTGTGCCTGCAACTGGGGCTGTTTTTTATCAGCAAGAAGTTCTCTTAGGCGTGCTATATCGGAGGCAGGTTGTTGAACCTGGCCTGTCAATAAAAGCAGTGATAAAATCCAACCTGAAATCATCAATTAATCCATTGAAGAAAAAGTGCCCAAGGGGCGGAAACATAACCAGTTGGGAATATCCAGTCAACCTCGATTCGATCGATGTTGGTATCGCCTATTTTTAAGGATTCGAGTATGGTTTCAGAGGCACGGACGGAGTGCTTTTTTGGCCAGCTAAGGAAGGCTTGATGTTAAAGGTATTTAAAAATCCAGCAATTCAAATCGCCTGCCTTTTAGTGGCTTGGGCCTTGGTATGCCTACCTAATCTGGGTATTTCCAGCCTTTGGGATATTGATGAAGGTAATAATGCGGAAGCTGCATACGAAATGATGGAATCGGGAAACTGGATTGTTCCCACTTATAATTATAATCTGCGTGTTGATAAACCCGCATTGCTTTACTGGCTCCAGATCGCATCCTATAACATTTTTGGTGTGAACGAATTTGCTGCCCGATTCCCTTCAGCTCTGGGTGGGCTATTTTCCCTTTTTGCAACCTACGCTCTCGCAACAATCATGTTCGGGGCGAGCACAGGTTTCTTCGCAGGGCTGATATTATTAGCAATGCCCGCTTGGGCTGGGTCTGCCCATTTTGCCAACCCTGACTCTCTTCTAAACGCCTGTGTTGCATGGTCCTTCTTTGTATTTTTCAAGGGTTATCAAAACAACAATTCTACCTGGCTGCTTTGGGGTGGAATAATCACTGGCATAGGTATGCTCGCCAAGGGGCCCATCGCTCTCGCACTTCCGTTGTTGATCATCCTTTTGTTTTTACTCTGGGAAAGGCAACCCCAGCGCCTGCTTTCCATTCATCTGCTAGGCGCGCTTTTTTTATTCTTCCTAGTTGCAGGCCCTTGGTATATCTGGGTAGGCGTAGAAACAAAATTCCAATGGCACAGAGGCTTTTTCTTCACCCATAACCTGGGCAGATTCAGCACTGCAATGGAAAACCATTCAGGCCCCTGGTTCTATTATTTGCTAATCATTGCAATCGGCTCTGCTCCTTGGTCCGCATTCATTGGCATGACTTTCTTGAACGCTAAAAAAGAACTTTTCAATACCGCAGCTTCAAGCAACACAATCACCGACCGCAGCGCAATTCGATTGCTTGCAACTTGGATTGCTGTGGTGCTTGTTTTTTTCTCAATCTCGAGCACCAAGCTTCCCAATTACATTCTGCCCCTCTACCCAGCTATTGCAATTCTCACTTCAAGAGCAATGCTTGCTTGGAAAAATGAAACACACGCCTACCCCAACTGGCTTCCTAAAACAGGCATGTTAATTTTGGTTTTCATTGGCATCATCACCAGTCTTGGGATGATTCTAGTTTCAACCCAGGCGGATATTTCGTGGATCAAAGGAAGAAAAATTCCTAAGCTCGAGCAAATGGCATTCATCGGATTTATTCCGATCATGTGTGGCACCTTCGCCTTGGTACTTGCTGCAAAGAAAAACCGCATCGCAACACTCGCAATTCTATGTCTAGGCTCAATTGGTTTTACCGGGGCATTAGGCGCATGGAATGGTTCCAACCTTAATGAAATCAAAGCCCCAAAAATGCTGTCACAACTCCTGCCCGAAGATCACCTTACCCGTGAAATTGTCATAGCAACTCACGATTGGTTTCAACCCAGCATTACTTTTTATTGCAAGCGCCAGATCAACACCTTAATTTCAGAAGAGGAAGTTAAGCAATTCCTCGAGCAACCAATCCCTGTTTATATATTCATGCCCGAAAAGAAATGGGACGCAATCGCACTAAAACACTCACTCCGAGCAAAAAAAATTGGCCAGGCTACCGACTTCTATCGCAATTGCAATGTCGTGCTCCTGACCAATCAATAAGCTTTTCTACTTTAAAAACTACTTGCTCTTAAAACTCCCGCTCGGCATTTGCTTATCCAGTACAACCTTGAATTCATAGGTCGTAGTGTTTGACCTTCTAAAAACTACTCAGAAGAATTCGTTACTCAAATTTCAAGACTTGGTTGCCGCCTTGCATGATACGGGATTTCTCAACCAATTGCCTTTGAACTTGCAATTGTGGGTCTGTACCAAATCCAACGATGAATGATTCACCAATGGCTACCAAAGGAAGTTGGATAATGTTACGAGAACATATCACGGTTGATTGCAAAATAGGATGCAGGTTCTTCTTGCTAAAATTCGTTCACTAAATCTACGCAGCCTTTTTCATCATGGCTTTATCAAGGTTATACGTATCCCGAATCAGATACGATGCTTTTCCCTGACTTTCAAAATACGTGCGGGTCATCACCTCACCCAACAAACCCATGGATATCAATTGTATACCCACCAAAACTAGCATCACACTTAAAAGTAGCAATGGGTTTCCTGTCATATCCGTCTGGCTGTACAATTTCATTGCAATTGCTCCAAGAACACTCGCAAAGCCCAAGCCAATTGCAAACAAACCACCCGTTCCAAGGAAATGCATGGGCCTTGTTAAATAAGAATAAAGAAACTTCACGGTGATTAAATCCAAAACCACCCGCAAAGTTCTCGTCAAATTGTATTTGGTTTTTCCAGCAACCCGCGGATGATGCTTCACAGGAACCTGAGTCAACCTGCCCCCACACATTTGCGCAAGCACCGGAATAAATCGGTGCATCTCTCCATACAAAGGCAATGCAACCGCCAAATCCCTTTTCATTACTCGTATCGTGCAGCCCATATCTTTTATCGAGCAACCAGTTACTTTCCGAATAATCCAGTTCGCAATAAAACTCGGAAACTTCCTAAGCCAAAAACCATCTTGCCTGTTGGCCCGCTGGCCAAGTGCCGCATCGCAATCCTCATTTATTTTTTCTAACAACATCGGGAGGTCTGAAGGATCATTTTGCAAATCGCCATCCATGGTGGCAATGAAATCCCCCTGCGAGTAATCAATACCCGCTTGCAGC
>JAPLNF010000129.1 GCA_026692965.1 Planctomycetota bacterium | reverse complement strand
CCAACCAAATCACAGATCTTGATCTTTCTGTTTTGCATGTGGTTGGCTACTACGATTTCTTTTCGAGGGAATCCGTGGATAACTTTATGATCATGCAAAAGAAGGCTTCAAAAACGATAGTTCGCAAACAGCAGCAATTGATTCTTGGGCCTTGGGATCATGGCACCATCGGGAAAAACAAAGTTGGCGATATCGATTTCGGCCCCAATGCAATCTGGGATCCGGTAGAAGCCAACCTCGATTGGTTTAATCGTTTCTTAAAGCAAGATACCAAAGCACTGGAAAAGCCTTTTATTCCTGTGCGTTATTTTTCGGTGGGCGATAATACTTGGAACGAAGCGGGCACCTGGCCCCCCGAAGGATTTGAAAACACCGCCTTTTATTTGCATTCCAATGGTAATGCGAATGGTGTGAAAGGCGATGGCATTTTGAATTTAGCTGCACCTGAATTAGATGAAACAGCGGATAGTTTTAAAGCGGATCCCGCCAACCCTGTGCCCGCATTGCCTATCACCGATAAAAGACCATTGCATCTGGCCCATTGGGCGCCGGTGGATCAAAGGCCCATTGAAGAACGAAAAGATGTTTTGGTTTATACTTCCAAACCGCTTGATAAGCCCCTGCGATTTGCGGGAAATCCCAAGGCAGAACTGTTCGTTTCGACCGATACCAAAGATGCAGACTGGGTGGTCAAACTTATAGATGTTGCACCGGATGGTTTTTCTTACAACCTTGTGGTCGGGATACTTCGGGGCAGTTTTCGCGATTCCGTGTTGATGCCCAAGGAAATGAAACCAGGCGAGGTGTACAAAATCACGGTGGATCTGGGCCCAATTGCTGCGGAGCTTCCCAAAGGGCATAGCCTGCGTGTTCAAGTTTGCGGAGCTTATTTTCCGTTGTTTGATCGCAATACCAATACTGCAGAAGGCCCATTTTCAAAAACCACGGTGATTGCAACCGAAAAGGTTTATCACCAGCAAGATATGGCTTCCCGCATTATTCTTCCCTGCAAGAAGTAAAGAGTGCGCTTTTTAGGCGCCGCAGAAGATGGCCGTTTTTATGCGCTAATCAAGCCCAGGTTCAAACCGTTTTTTTAAAAAGGTCCACGAGCACACAAGTTCGTGGATTTATTTTGATAAATAAATGATGAATGATCGATGTGTTTTTGGTTAAGGCCGCATCGGTGACCCTTAAAAAACCCTTAAAAACAAGGGTTTTTTGTCTTAACATATCCTTCATTCGATCCACACCATATCTTTGTTTGAATGTTTTCCTTCATCCTTGTTTAATACCTCAGGTGTTAGATCTGTGTAGCGGAATTTTTGTTTCGAATATTTTTTCTGGGGGAATGAATTATGTTGAAGCGTCTTAGTTACATGAAGAAGGGGAAGAAAGCCTTTACCCTTATCGAACTCTTGGTCGTTATCGCGATCATTGCAGTCCTTATCGGTCTTCTTCTGCCAGCAGTGCAGAAGGTACGCGAAGCAGCAGCTAGACTTAGCTGTGCAAACAATTTGAAGCAAATTGGCCTAGCCATGATGAACTTCGAATCCACTTATGGTTGCTTGCCCACATCTGGCGAAGGTATGGGGCCCGGTACAGTTACCACCGGGGCGACCTCTGCCTCTACTTGCTTTGATGGTATTTCGTTCTTTACAGCAATTTTGCCTTATCTTGAACAAGAAGCTGCTGCAAAGCAAGCGAATACTGCAGTTCTTCATTATACCGATGATGCAAATCAGGCTCCATACAAAACCATCATCAAGTCTTTGGTATGCCCAGGTAACCCTACTGCTTTGGCATCTGGTGTTGATGCTGGCGGTTATGGCACAACCGATTACATGCCAATTGCTTATTCGGATATCGATCCGACTAATGGTGGCCGTGCAAAAACCAGTGCTGCTTACCATTGCTTCTGGTGCAGCAGCAGCAGTGACTTATACTAAATTAACTGGCGGACGAAAAATCTCTGGTATTACGGATGGTGGTTCAAATACCATCGGGTTGTTTGAAGATGTAGGCCGTGGTAATGCTGCTTGGGGTACTGAACTTGGTAAAACTGACTACGCTTACCCAACCCCCGGTAGTGGTACTGGTCGTTATATTGCACGCTGGGCAGAGCCAGACGGTAGTAATGGTGTATCTGGCCCTGCTAAAGATGATGCAGGGGCTTCAAATGACGGAACGACTGCTGGGAAAGCTCTGACCCTTTCAAAATGGATCAACCAGAATAATTATCCAGTTGGTGGCACCACGAATTGCCCATGGTCTACTAACAACTGTGGCCCGAATGATGAGCCTTTCTCCTTCCATACAGGGGTAGTTGGTTCAGTATTTGGTGATGGTCATGTTCAGTTTATCTCTGATAAAGTTGGTTTTGCAACACTCAAAGCCCTTTGTACTGCAGATGCTGGCGATACACTTGGAACCGATTACTAAACCTTAGTAGTTGTAAATCAGGTTTTTAATATGTATCATCTTGGTTAATTCCAGGGTGATACATTTTTATTTAGGAGGTTAGAATGAGAAGTCTTTGCTTGATGATTATTGTGTTGTTGGTGGGTTGTGGTTCTTCGGGGCCAGGAAAACCAACCTTAAACCCTGCAAAAGGTAAAGTGACTTTGGGAACTGGTTCCCCTTTGGCTTTTGGAACTATAGCTTTTGAACCTTCTGAAGGCAGAGCTATTCGCTGCTCGGGAAAGATAGGAACCGATGGTACTTTTGAATTGGAGACTGGGACTGAAAAAGGTTCCTCCGCAGGTAAATACAAAGTTTATGTACTTTTACCTGCCAATAAAAAAAACAGTGTCCCTAAGAAATTCCAATCTGAAGATTCTGGTATCGAAGTGGAAGTCGTCTCCGGCGATAACAACTTAGATATCAAGTTAAAGTAAATAATTCGCAGCAGATGTTAATCCGCTGTGCTGGTTAAAACCCGTGGATAGTACCCACGGGTTTTTTGTATCTCACCCATCGAATGCCCCGCCAGCCCGCCAGCTGACTTCTTGCCTTCTTATCAAAACCCGCCAAAGCCAAGAACCTTTACCGCGAAGACGCTAAGGACGCTAAGAAGCAGCAGACAAGTTTGGATTTCTTGTTTTACTTTGCGCTCTTTGCGTCTTCGCGGTGAAATGATTTTATGTTTTTTTCCGTGTAATTCCGTGTAAATCCGTGGCAAATGCATCTTCCTTTGCTGACCTCGGCAGATCGATAGGTTGGGTTCTTTTTGTTTTATTAGTGGCGATCCATTGTCGATTTGCTGTCTAAAGTACTGAGCGGGAATGTGAAGATTTGGTTAAAATCGTTTTTAGGGCAATTCAAATATTAAGGTTTAAAGAATTATTTATGAAGAAAACAGGCTTATTTTGGCCTTAATATTTTGCTAACGTTTTCTTCATATTTTCTTCACGCCTTCTTCATTTGAATGATGGCGTAATTGTTGTTCAATGATTATGTTCAATTTTTTGAACGTTTGTTATTCATCATTTTGATTAGGAGTTTTGAATGTTAAAGCGTCTTTCTGGTTTGAAAAGTAGTAAATCTGCTTTTACCCTCATCGAACTTTTAGTTGTTATTGCGATCATCGCAATCCTTATCGGCCTTCTTCTGCCCGCAGTGCAGAAGGTGCGCGAAGCAGCTGCTCGAACGAGTTGTGCCAACAATTTGAAACAACTTGGTTTGGCTATCATGAATTTTGAATCCACCAATAGGGCTTTGCCAACATCTGGCGAAGGCGTAGGCCCCGGCTCTACAACCGGAGGTGTGTATACACCAGGTAATACTTGCTTCGATGGTCAATCAACGTTCTCGCAGTTACTTCCCTACCTTGAACAAGAAGCTGCTGCGAAACAATCCAATAGTAAAGTTTTGAATTACACGGATGATGCCAATCAAGCGCCTTACAAAACTGTAATCAAATCCTTAGTATGCCCAGGCAATCCCACGGCATTATCTGCAGGCCTTGATGCAGCAGGCTATGGCACAACCGATTACATGCCAGTTGCTTACGTTGATGTTGATGCAACAACTGGGTACCGCAATTCTTCATCTAAGAAAACAGGACTGTTGACCCTAACCGGAACAGTTTTATCTGGTGGTGGCACAATTGGTGCAGGAGCAGCAGCAGGAACCGTGGTGTATTCCACGCAAAATGGTGGTCGAAAAATTACCGGTATTACTGATGGTGGTTCAAACACCATTGGTTTGTTTGAAGATGTAGGCCGTGGGAATGCCGCTTGGGGCACGGATGTGGGCAAAGCTGCTTATGCTTACCCAGCAGGTGGCGCAGGAAGATCCATTGCACGTTGGGCAGAACCAGACGGTGCAAATGGTGTATCAGGCCCATCTTTTGACGATCTAGGTGTGGCTAATGGTGGAGCTGTTACCACGGGCTTAACGATTTCTAAATTTATCAACCAGAATAATTATCCTACTGGCGGGCCTAACACTTGCAAATGGCTTAACAATAATTGTGGCCCTAACGATGAGCCTTTCTCCTTCCATACGGGGGTTGTTGGCTCAGTGTTTGGCGATGGCCATGTTGCATTCATTTCAGACAAGGTTAGCGGAGCAACGCTTCGTGCGCTTTGTACTGCAGATGCAGATGATAAGCTTGGTACCGATTACTAAGCATTAGTGCTTACTAATTATTTATTCATTTTGAACCGCCGTAATCATTTACGGCGGTTCTTTTTGTTTTACTAGTGGTGATTAATTCTCGATTTACTACTTAACGTATGTAATAGGAGTGTGAAGATTTGGTTAAAATCGTTTTCGTTTCGAAATAATTAATTCGGTTTTTTGAATTAATTGCGCAAGAACAAAGGCTTTTTTGTGCTTCATCTTTTCTTCATGCTTTCTTCTCCTATTCTTCGTTTGAAACGGCGCCGAATTTTTGTTGAATATCATAAGCTCTAAATTTATACTTTTGAGCTATTTTGTTTCATTCTATATGTGTTTCATTCTATATGTAATGGAGTTTTGAATGTTAAAGCGTCTTTCTGGTTTGAAAAGTAGTAAATCTGCTTTTACCCTTATCGAACTTTTAGTTGTTATTGCGATCATCGCAATCCTTATCGGTCTTCTTCTGCCCGCAGTCCAGAAGGTTCGCGAAGCAGCAGCACGAACGAGCTGTGCAAACAATTTAAAACAACTTGGTTTGGCTATCATGAATTTTGAATCTACCAATAGGGCTTTGCCAACATCTGGCGAAGGCGTAGGCCCCGGCTCTACAACCGCAGGCGTGTATACCCCTGGTAATACTTGCTTTGATGGCCAATCAATGTTCTCCCAGTTGCTTCCCTATCTTGAACAAGAAGCTGCTGCGAAACAATCCAATAGCAAAGTTTTGAATTACACCGATGATTTGAATCAATCTCCCTATCAAACCGTTATCAAATCCCTAGTATGCCCAGGCAATCCCACGGCATTATCTTCAGGCGTTGATGCAGCAGGCTATGGCACCACGGATTACATGCCAGTTGCTTATGTTGATGTTGATGCAACAACTGGGTACCGCAATTCTTCATCTAAGAAAACAGCAATGTTGACCCTAACCGGAACAATCTTATCTGGTGGTGGCACAATTGGTGCAGGAGCAGCATCCGGCACCGTAGTGTATTCCACACAAAGCGGCGGTCGAAAAATTACTGGAATTACCGATGGTGGTTCAAACACCATTGGAATTTTTGAAGATGTAGGCCGTGGTAATGCTGCTTGGGGCACGGATGTGGGTAAAGCTGCTTATGCTTACCCAGCAGGTGGCACAGGAAGATCCATTGCACGTTGGGCAGAACCAGACGGTGCAAATGGTGTATCTGGTCCAGCTTTTGATGATGCAGGTGTAGCCAATGGCGGAGCTGTTACCACGGGCTTAACGATTTCTAAATTTATTAACCAGAATAATTACCCTTCTGGCGGGCCTAATACTTGCAAATGGACAAATAACAATTGCGGCCCCAACGATGAGCCTTTCTCCTTTCACACGGGTGTTGTTGGCTCGGTGTTTGGCGATGGCCATGTTGCATTCATTTCAGACAAGGTTAGCGGAGCAACGCTTCGTGCGCTTTGTACTGCAGATGCAGACGATAAGCTTGGTACCGATTACTAAGCATTAGTGCTTACTAATTATTTATTCATTTTGAACCGTCGTAATCATTTACGGCGGTTCTTTTTATTTCAGAACAACTTAATGAGTGTTTTATTGGCAATGTTTAACTTGTTATCGTGATTCTTCTATAGTCCTTCTCTAAAAACCGTTATGCTAAATATTCCTTTAAAAGCGCATTTAATTCCCTAGGAGTTTCAGGATGAATTGCAAAACTCAGCCCTTATTTACCACTCTTGTAATGCTCTTGGTCTCGGTTTTTACACCCAACTACATTGTTGGTGCAGAGAAAACCTTTCGTGCGGGTGCTGCAACTTCGGATATTACCTCGCCCTTAGGCAGTAAAATTATCGGCGGCTTTGTGCCCTTCCCCTCTACGAGGGTGCATGATCAACTTCATGCTCGTTGCTTGGTGCTGGATGATGGCACAACGAAATTAGCGATTGTTGTTTTAGATCTTTTAGGCATTGCGAAGCATGTTAGTGATGAAACGCGAATCATCATTGAAAAGGAAACAGGAATCCCCGCAGCTAATGTTTTGATCTCTGCAACCCATACACATTCTGCCGCCAGTGTATTGGGGCAGAACCCAAGATCCATTAAGCAAACCTTGGATGAATATCAAAAGTTGGTGGTACGCAGAATTGCAGATGGGGTAAAAAAAGCAAACGATCAATTGCGGGTAAGTGAAATTGCCGATCAATTGCGGGTAAGTGAAATTGCATTTGGAAATGTTGAAGCTCCTGAGCATGTGTTTAATCGTAGGTGGTTTTTAAAAGAAGGGAAAATGCCCCTCAACCCCTTTGGAAAATTAGACCGTGTGAAAATGAACCCAGGCGCGGGCAACCCCGATTTGATCGAACCCGCAGGGCCAACTGATCCCACCGCCTCTTTTATTTCCCTCCGTGAACCCAATGGCAAACCCATTGCCTTGTTCTCCTCTTATTCGCTTCATTATGTTGGTGGCGTGGATAATGGGGATATATCCTCTGATTACTACGGCGTTTATTGCGATAAACTTAAAGAACTTCTCAGCCCACAAAACAATTCCTTTGTTGCATTGTTGGCCAATGGTACCAGTGGCGATATCAACAACATTAATTTTAAAACCCCACGAGGCAGACAAAAACCCTATGAGCAAATGACCATTGTCGCAAACGACCTTGCAACCAAGGTTTCTGAATCCGTGGCCAAGTTGAAGTATGAATCTTATGTAACACTTGGCGCCCGCTTTCGCGAACCACTGATCGGCCTTCGAAGGCCCGACTCTGCCGATATGGAATGGGTGAATCAAACTCTTGCAGACCCAACTAAAGACCCTGCCAAGGGAAATCTATCCGCTATTTATGCGCAGCGAATTTCTACCATGGCGGATTATCCGGAAAAATTGAAGATGCCCTTGCAGGTGCTGAGGATTGGCGATCGATCGATTGCCACCATGCCCTGCGAAGTGTTTTGCGAAATCGGGTTGGAATACAAAAAGAAAAGCCCGATTAAAGGAGGTTGGTTGATTTCCTTGGCGCATGGCTACTATGGTTATCTGCCTACGCCTAGGCATCATGAACTGGGTGGTTATGAAACCTGGATGGGAACCAATCGTTTGGAAAAGGACGCATCCGATAAAATGCTTGCGGAGTTATTGGAAATGACCGCGGAGCTGAAGCCCGCCGCAAAGTAGGAACTATTTCGGGATCAGAGCCGGAAGCGTAAGCGACGGTAAGCAAAGAAAAAGCATTAGCCACGGATGAACACGGAATTACACGGAAAAGAATAATAAAGACATTTTCACCGCAAAGACGCAAAGAGCGCAAAGGAACACAAGAAATCCAAACTTGTCTGCTGCTTCTTAGCGTTCTTAGCGTCTTTGCGGTAAAGATTCTTGGCTCTGGTGGTTTTGAAGGAAGACAAATTCCGGATGAAGGTATGTAAATAACCGTCGCTAACGCTTCCGGCTCTGATAAAATCATGCGCGAATTCTATTGGCTGGTTATACAGCAGTTTTATTTCCAGGCCTTGCGAAGTAGGTTGATGAAGTTGCCCGCCATGATTCCTTCGATATCGGGTTGGGAGTAGCCTCGTTTTTTTAGCAGGCCCGGAATGGTTTGTAAATCTGCAATGGTATCGAGATCCATGGGTGTTTGTTCATTACCAAACCCGCCATCGAGATCGGTTCCAATTCCTACATGTTTTGCATTCCCTGCAATCTGGCAGATATGATCAATATGATCGCAGATGCGTTC
>JAPLNF010000128.1:30644-31300 GCA_026692965.1 Planctomycetota bacterium | reverse complement strand
ATACGCACTCTCATGGATGCATCTGTGTTTATCGAATTTTCAAGCGCCTGACCAACTAAAGGAGAAACAGGCCTAATTTTGCTAAGGGAAATAGCTGCTTCCGCCCTTACTGAGGGCTTTTTATCATTAGCTAATGCCTCAACTAATATAGGCACAATCATAGGGAATGCAGCGGTATCGAATTGCCTTAGCTACGAGGCAGCATCAGCTCTTTTGTCTTCATCCCCATCGGTTTTAAGAATTCCGATTAATTCGGGAACTCTTTCTACTGGGTTTTTAACAGGCTTCTTGCCAAAGAACAAACTGCCATTTATTACACCTGCATGCACAGGCCCCATACTGGCAACCCCAAGCATCATTACCAAAAAAAAGCGACTGTCCATGATTCCCTCCAAACAGCCAGAAACAAACAAATAACCTTAAGCGATAGGTTTTCAAATCGACAAACAAAATGATTTACCCGTGGATATTGCCCTGGCAGGAAAGTTAATTTCTCGCTGAGAAACCTTACTACCGATACACTTTCACATTCTGAAAAAAGCTGTAACACTTATTAGGGTAAATTGCGTTGGGAAGAGTTTTCCGAGGGCTATTAAGGCCCGCACAATCGTTACATTTTAAGGCCCTTATAACTATGGTATTTAGCCCAAATCAGG
>JAPLNF010000128.1:0-30572 GCA_026692965.1 Planctomycetota bacterium | reverse complement strand
CATGATTCGCATTGGACTCGCTGGAATTGGCTTTATGGGTATGATTCATTACCTTGCTGCGCAAAAACTTAAAGGCGCGAAGGTTACTGCTATTTCTAGTAGAGATCCTAAAAAACTTGCAGGCGACTGGCGCGGGATTCAAGGCAATTTCGGCCCCGCAGGCACTCAAATGAACCTTTCACAACATAAAAAATATGAGCGCTTTGAAGATATGATTGCTGATCCTGATATCGATCTGATTGATATCTGCTCACCCACCCATCTTCACCCTAGCATGGCGATTGCTGCCCTTAAAGCAGGCAAACATGTCCTAGTCGAAAAGAGTATCGCTTTAGATATCAAGTCGGCTGATGCGATGGTGAAAGCTGCAAAAAACGCAGGGAAACTTTTGATGGTTGCACATGTTCTTCCTTTCTTTCCTGAATTCGCTTTTGCTGCAGAAGCTATTAAATCTGAAAAATATGGCAGGCTTCAAGCTGCGCATTTTGTCAGGGTCATCTCCAAACCTGATTGGTCGAGCGACATCGATGACAGCTCTAAAACTGGCGGCCCCGCTGTTGATTTACACATCCACGATACTCACTTTATCGGCCTTATTGCTGGCGTTCCGGGCAGGGTTTTCTCTAACGGCATCACCCGAAATGATGGCACCGTCGAGTTCCTTACCACCCAATATTTGTATGGGGATAATGGGCCTGCTATTTCGTGCAGCAGCGGCGCACTTAACATGGATGGCAGAGCATTTGCCCATGGTTTCGATATCTACATGGAAAAAGCCACCCTCACTTATCATTCTGTTGGCCAGCCCCTTACCTTACTTACCAAGGATGGCAAAACAAAACAACCCACTTTGAGTGGCGGTGGCGACCCTCTTTTTGCATTCACTAAAGAAATTCAAGCCGCGGTTAACGGCGTGGTCAAAGGGATCGAACCAGATTTGCTGAGTGGTGCCCTAGCACGCGATGCATTGGTTTTGTGCCACAAGGAAATTCAATCCGTTAATACAGAGAAAGTGGTAATCGTAGGATAGAAAACCTAACCGAATTGCGAGGCATCCCATTCTTCCTCTTTTACCAACATGGTAAAATTCGGATTATTCTTAGCTTTTTCCTAAAGCTCATTCTTTGCCTGACCCGAATAGAACATATAGCTTCCTATAGGTTTTATTTGGGTAGGGTTTATTCATGTGCTTCCAGAAATCAATTTACCAGTTCTTGATTCCTTTAACCGGGATGCTTTTTTCTGCACTCGGCTGTCAGATTTACTACCCTTACGAACCCTTCATTAGAACGCTGCAACCCGATTACGCTAACTTAACCGCAGACTCTTCTGCGAATTCGAAATGTAAAGTCGCAGTCTTTTTCATCGAAGATTTCGATTTCTGCGATTGTGGCGGGTTTCGTGAATTAAATGCTCAAGTTCGAGCCGCTGGCTTTAATAACACTTACTTTGGCTACCTCTACCACGCACATCAGTTCGCCAAGGATATTGAAACACTAAGCAAGAACGATCCAGAAATGCACTTTGTAATCGTCGGGCATGGCCTAGGCGGAACGGCGGCATATTGGCTTGCAGGGATCTTTTAGTCACTTTGAATTGTCACGAAAATCTTTGGGGAACTCAGCACCCGAATATCATTGAGAACCTGCATCTTCCCGCGGGCGATAAACCAGATACCGATTTGTTCAAAACTTTAATGGGTAAAGCTGATACCGCAGAGAAATCTTTGGATGGCCACATGATCCTTACGCAAATCGCAGCAATTGCTAAGCAAATTGAAGAAACTCATAAGGGTAAAGCACCCCAAAAAGACGAGTGGGATTTCTTGAAACCTAAAGAAGACTCAGGCAAAAAGAAATCGGGGCAGCCTGCGCCACCCCGAATCATTCCAAACTCCATCTAATCACAAAAACTTAGTATCGCTTAACCCATCGCTACTGGGTTACGAAGAATGCCTAAGCCTTCAATTTCAACTTCACAAAGATCTCCTGCCTTAAGATATACAGGGGGCTTTCGAGCTATACCCACACCTGGGGGCGTACCGGTAAAACAAAGTTACCACCTGCGTCAGGTAAGCAAGAATTTCACTCACCGAGAAAATAAGCTGGCTAGTGGTACTGTCCTGCATTGTCTGGCCATTTAATCTAAGCTTGATACCTAATTTATGGGGATCAGGAATTTCATCGCAGGTCACGAGATAAGGGCCACATGGCGCAAAGGTATCAAATGTTTTTCCTGCCATCCATTGCTTACCATCTTTTTCTAACTGCCAATCTCTTGCAGAAACATCGTGCCCGATGGTGTATCCTGCGAGCCAATTAATGGCATCATGAGCTTTAAGGTTTTTACCTTTTTTACCAACAACAAGAACCAGTTCCGCTTCGTAATCAACTTTAGAGCTTACAGGCGGGAGAAGAATAGGTTGGTCATGGCCAGTTAAAGCCGTGGGGAATTTGCTAAAAAGAACAGGTTCCTTAGGGATGGGCATGCCACTTTCAGCAGCATGATCTTTATAATTAAGCCCTATGCAAACGACCTTGTTAGGATCAACAACAGGAGATGCAAAAGCGATTTTATCAGCAGCAATTTTTACTGCTTTGGCTGAACCGCCCAGCGCCTTTACCTTTTTCAACACATCATCACCAGCCTCTAAAATAGCTTTTACACTCGAGGGTAGTGAAGGATCGGTGGCATTGATATCGATATGCGCACCATCATGAAAAAGTACCGCTCTATTTCCTTGTGCGGTTTGAATCGTTGCTAATTTCATACCAGAATCTCCTTGGTTAAAAGTTCATAATAATAAGATACAATTCCCTGATCTGATTACCAGCATCAAGATGATTTCCATGAATAAGGAAGGTATTTTGCTAGCAGGCATAGTTTTTGAAAAGTACCGATCCTGACTCTGTCGTTAAACAAATCAAAATTATTCTTCTGCATTTTATCGAGAATAGCTTTGTAAGTATGCAACATTGCAAGAAAAATACCCCGTGCGTTGCCATCCAGATATTGGGTCAATTCCTGAGCTTGTTCATAGTATTTTGCAGCCCTCTTTGCCTGAAAATCAAGCAGATTAAAAAAGCACTCATCTCTTAATTTATTATTTAATTTGATCTCATCATAATCAAACCTAACCATGTCTTCTTGTGGAAGGTAGATTCTGCCCCTAGCGTAATCTTCCTTGATATCGCGTAGAATATTGGTCAATTGCAATGCAATACCTGCAGATTCAGCAGGCAACAATGCTTTTTCAGAATTAAATCCCCATAAGTGAATACAACATAAACCAACTGCTGATGCCACCCGGTAACAGTATTTGTAAAGCTCATCAAATGTTTGATAGCGATGAATATCGAGATCCATTTCAACCCCATCCAACACATCAAGTAAATACTGGTGGGGTATTTGATGCCTTTGAACCATCAAGGCAAAAGCTGGATGGATTGGATGACTGAACTGCCCATTTAGTGCGCCTAAAGTTTGTTCACGCCAATCGCCCAATGCTTTTCGTATTTCATTACTCTCGCCAGGTTCATCTGCAATATCATCGCTTATACGCATAAAAGCATAAAGAGCACACATGGAATCGCTCTTTAATTTGGGCAGAAGATGAAAGGTGAGATAGAAATTCCCAGCCTGTTCCTTGGCGATTTTCCTGCAATAATCAAATGATTCTTTTTGCGACAGCATCCTGCTTCCAACTCCTAAACAATAAAGACGGCTGCAACTATGATCTCGTAAGCAATGGCAGGCGTTTTAAAAGTGATTTCCCTAAAATCATCATCTTTTCCCATTTAGATAGTGAAGGCCTAGCTTCCCACACTTTGTAGTTCATTTTTTTTATTTTACCAAGAATGGAAAGCCCACCCTCCATAAATAATTCCAAGTCTACTTTTCTAGCCTTGGGCACCATGCTTAGCAATGGACTTCCCATAAAAAACATTTTTTCTGTACGATCAACCAGGTCAGCCATCATTGATTCAAAAGCTTGATTCTGGGTTCGATTGCCGTAATCTTCGGAGCTATAATTAAATTTCGATCTACATTCTGCAGGAATGTAAATTCTTCCTATTAGAAAATCTCTCGCAACATCCTGCCAGAAATTTGCAAGTTGCAGCGCAGTACAAATATAGTCAGAGTAAACAGCTTTTTCTTCGTCGTATGTTTCCCACAGCAGTAATACCAACCTGCCCACCGGATTCGCTGAGTATTTGCAATATTGAAGCAACTGTTCATAAGTTTGGTACTCAAGCACCAATTGATCCTGCTCAAATGCAAAAATTAAGTCTTTAAATAATTGTTCGGGAATGTGAAACCGCTTGATAGTAGAAGCCAACGCTACGAAAATCGGATGGTAAGGTGTTTCCTTGTAGCAATCGCTTAACTCTAAGCGCCACCATCGCAGGTATTCTAATGCTTTTTCCCCACCACCTGTTTCATCCCCCAGATCATCAGCCCATCTGCAAAAAGAATAGACTGCATGAAAATGGGGGATCAAATGTTTAGGTAGAAGCCTAGAAACAACGCTGAAATTTTCGTAATTGTTATTTGTAAAATTAAGGCAGAACTGGCGAGAAAACTCTAGAGATGGAACAGGGTAGGCTCTTTCGGGTCCGAATTTAGCCAATGATTTTTTGAAAAGCTCGCTCATATCCACGATTGTAATCAATCTAAGATTCACTTGCTCAAAAAAACATCCCCGCAAATAAAAACAAGACCCTGAAGTTAATCAGAGTCTTGTTTTTATTATTTAAGTTTAAAGATTATTGAACAATCGCAGAGGTTGTATCTTCTTGCGCGGTAGTTTCGCCACCCTTCGAGGGAAGCAATTCTTGGCGGTAAATTGGTACATCTCGTGGAGCTTCAATACCAAGTCGAATTTTGCCCCTGTCTATGTCCACGACAGTAATACAAACATTCTCCCCGATATAAATTTTTTCTCCAAGTTTACGACTTAATACTAACATCTCGCAACCCTCCTGCGCGCAGATCAAACTTGTGCATCATACAACGAATGTACCCCACAAAAACTGCATGCAAGTCGATTCAAAGCTTTATTCCTTATGGGTTTCGAACCGGTGGATGTTAAATTCATCACAATCTGAATAGTAGGTACAAATCCCTTACTGAAACCATCAGATTTTACCCAACGACCGATCAAATCGAGCCTTTTGTGCGTAGTCCCTCCCATTTTAACTTTTACAATCTAGGCAATCTTTTACTTTAAATTGCTTTTACCTATCACCAGATCAATCATGCTTTTTAATACCTGCTGGATTTCCTCATGCTTCATCTCATCGAAGTGACCCAACGTAAAACAACCCACCCTACCCTCTGGCTTTTCCCTCACCCATACCACGGGTTCAATCTTTCCACCAGGAACGGATTTACCCTCGAGCAATACCTTCGCATCCTTGGCGAGAGGATTCACCTTGTATAGATGTGAAGCTAACTTTTCATTTTTAATATTGTCAAAATTGATGTTTTTAAACTGGTCTATTACAGGCATAACCTGTGTTAAAGAATTTGCAACTTCATGCCCCTGATAGTTACAGCCTAAAACCTCCTTATCGAACTCCTTCCATTCAGCATATCCAGCAGGCAACTTCACATTAGGCGCAAAACCATGCGTTGCAGTCCGGATTGCAAGTAAAGGCCTTCCTTTGCTGATATACTCTTTTAACATTTTCATCTCTTCCTCAGGCACTCCCCGTCTTCGCAAACTAAGCACAAGTAAATCTGCGGAATCAAGCATATTCAATCCGGGAAGACTGCCAAGCCTCGCTTCAGACGAAAACGCAAATAAAGATTGGTACTCTTTTCCAAGTCTTGCAAGTGCAAACTCTGGAATCCAAATTCTTGACTTATAAGCATCTTCTGCAGCAACAAATAAAACTCGGGGGCGCTTATCCTCTTTAAACCGAAATTCCTTTCCACCTAATATTTGATTACTGCTAATTGTTGGGCACCAAAACTTCTCAATATGTTCCACAACTAGGTCTGTACCAGTAAAATGACTAACGAATGGCGCTTTTTCTGGATTGTACATCGTATCTGTTAGATCCCGAACCAAAGCAACCTTCATCCCCTGCTGCACCATTTGCCTGATAGAAAATGGCCTGCCCAATACACACATATTCGTATGCACGCCAAGCACCAGAACTTGCGTAATCCCTTTTTGCTTCATTAGGTAAAAAGCTTCAGCACTATCAGTGATAGCATCTTGCGGGAAGATCTCGATAGCATCAATTTGCCTGGTCCAAGCCCGGTAATTTTTACATTTAGGAATAGAATCATCCCCGCCATCGGTATCATCAATTGGAAGTTTTTCTTCCATTGTTGGATCAAGCTTGCACCACCGCATCAAGGGGATTTGCGTTGTAATCACAGGGGCATTTTTTGCTAGTAACCTTTGTATCCTTATAAAACTCGAGTGTATCACTGGGACAATGAATGATGGTTGCGCCCATCTCTCGGGCTTTCTTTAAAAAAAGGTTTACCGTAGGTGCCATTTCCCCCACCCGAACCGAGGCATTATTACTCCAGTGCTTGTCCCACATATCGCAAACCACTACTGCGGTTTTTGATGCGATCCATTTTTCTTCCTTAAGTTCTGTTGCCCAATCCTTTTTATCGCCCTTTATTTCTTTCTTTGATCTTAAAGTTAAGCTTAACTCAGTTTTTCCCTCAGCAAACGACCTGCCTACTTCCGAATAAAACAAAGGTGCCATTAAAACCAAAACCATC
Source organism: Planctomycetota bacterium (assembly GCA_026692965.1). GTDB lineage: Bacteria > Planctomycetota > Planctomycetia > Gemmatales > Gemmataceae > UBA969. The sequence continues at coordinate 23,822 of JAPLNF010000128.1, read as the reverse complement.
AAGGCAGTTAATCGAAGTATTTGACTCATTGTTTTAATCCTGAAATATAGTTGCCAACAACCATGCACCTATGACACAATAATCACATGATGGTTTAGTTCCTACCTTAATGCAATCAGGAAAATTCAAGCTGATGACGCTTAATTTCCAAAACTACCAGCACCCGAAGTTAAACCGCAGGCAAGCAATCCAAGCCGGCGCAGTTGGATTATTAGGTTTGGGCACCAATCATTTGCATGCTTTAAGAGCTATGGAAACAACCTCTGCAAAACCTAAGATCAAAGCCAAGTCTGTGATTTTTATTTTTCTTTCAGGTGGTCTCTCTCAAATAGATAGCTTCGATCTTAAACCGAATGCGCCTGAAAATATCCGAGGCGAGTTCAAACCCATTGCCACCCAAACACCTGGGATCACCATTTGCGAACATCTACCAATGCTTGCTGCTCGCAGTTCCAAATGGGCATTGCTTCGTTCTTTAACTCACCGCACTAATGATCATTCCCTTGGTCACTTAATCATGATGAGCGGGCGTTCAGATTCCCCTGCGGGGTTCGACCCAAACAAACCAAAAAGCTCTGATTGGCCATCGATCGCATCAATCATTGGCAATGTAACCAAACCAAGCAACAACCTTCCACCTGCAATAGTTTTACCAGAGAAATTGGTTCACAATTCAGGCCGGGTTATTCCTGGGCAATTTGGCGGGCAAATGGGAACCCGGGGTGACCCTTGGTTCATCGAGGCTTCACCCTTCGATTCCAAAGCTTACGGTGCATTCCCTACCCATGAATTCGATCATCAACAAAGAGAAATCAAAATCAGCGATCTCGAAATCGTAGCTACCGTCAACCAATTCGATCGTTTTCATCAAGGCGCACTTTCACTTCTTGTTGATCCTAAAGTTAGAACCTGCTTTGATGTTACTACTGCTCCGGAAAAACAGCAGGAACGATACGGCAAGAATTCCTTTGGTTGGTCGCTTATGATGGCTAAAAACTTAGCCGAAGCTGGCGTTCCACTCATTCAAGTTAATCTTGGAAATAATGAAACTTGGGATACGCATGGCAATGCATTCCCCCACCTTAAAGAAAAACTGCTTCCCCCAACCGATAGAGGCCTATCTGCGTTGCTTGATGATCTTGAAGAATCAGGATTGTTAAAAAGTACACTTGTAGTAATGGCGGGCGAATTTGGCCGCACTCCTAAAATCTTCGGCTTACCTGCACATTACAAACTTCCAGGCCGAGACCACTGGGGCGCTGTGCAAAGCGTCTTTTTTGCTGGGGCAGGCATTCCTGGAGGTACGGTTGTTGGTAGTTCAGATAAAAATGGCGGCTTCCCCGCTACCGAACCTTACACCCCAGAAAGTTTTGCTGCAACCATTTACAACTCTCTTGGCATCCCCTCTAATGCAGTTTGGCACGACGCCACTCAACGCCCTAACAATATTTATCACGGCACCCCCATCCCTGCTTTTTCTTGATTCATTTTTCATCTTATTTAATTCTCCACAAATCGTTACCATATCCAAGGTGATTGATTTCCTATTAGGGCCATTATGAAGATTGCTTATCACATTTGCATTCTAGTTACACTTGCCCTTACCTGCACTTTTTTGCAAGGTGCAGAATCATTCAGTAAAGGCTTGGTGGTTTCTGTTTCGCAACCGGGTTCTGATGCGGGTTTACAAGTCCTTAAATCTGGTGGTAATGCTGTTGATGCTGCAGTTGCAACCGCCTTTGCACTGGCTGTGACCCACCCAGCAGCAGGAAATATCGGCGGTGGGGGATTCATGGTTGTTCACCCGCCCCTTGGCAAAGGCGAACCTACGGTTTTTGAATATCGAGAAATGGCCCCGAAAGCAGCTTTCGAAACGGTCTTTAAAAAAACTGATGGCCTGTTCACCCATAAAGTTTCAGGCGTGCCTGGCACGGTTCGTGGCTTAGCTTTGGCACACCAGCGCTTTGGTTCAAAACCTTGGGCTCAACTTCTTGCACCCGCAATTGAACTTGCTGACAAAGGCTTTCCTCTCAGCAAGCAACTAGCCAATTCATTAAACGGATTGCTCTCAACTTCTAAAGAATTTGAAGAACTTCAGCGGGTTTTTAAACCAACGAATGGAACCAATAGCTGGCAAGCAAACGATATTCTTGTTCAAAAAGATTTGGGAAACACCCTCACTAAAATCGCAAAGTTTGGCCCTGACGAATTCTATCTGGGTTCCACTGCTGATCTTATTAGCAACGAAATGAAAATGGGAGGGGGGTTAATAGTCAAAGAAGATTTGGCACTTTATCAAGCAAGAGAAAGAAAACCCATCAAGCTGGAATACAAAGGGTATTCAATTTACGGTTCGCCTCCTCCTAGTTCAGGTACTATTACGCTGGGCCTGATGCTCAACATGATTGAACCCTTCGACATCAAAAAAATGGGGCGCTGGTCGCCTGAAACTTTCCATCTGTTAATCGAAACCATGAGGCGTGCTTTTTATGAACGCGCTTGGCATCTTGGAGATCAAGGATTTGTGGATATCCCTGCAACTCTCCTAGATAAAGAGTTCGCAAAAAACCTTGCTGCTGGTATCAACCTGCAAAAAGCGACTCCCAGTGCAGATCTTGCCAAGGATTTCAGCATCTCCAAGGAAAGCGAAGACACCACCCATTTTTCAATCGTTGATGGGCAAGGCATGGCAGTAAGCAACACCTACACTCTAGAGCAAAGTTACGGATCCAAAGTAATGGTAAAAGGCGCTGGATTTCTTCTCAACAACGAGATGCTTGATTTTAACTGGTTTCTTGGCGAGACAACCAAATCTGGAAGAGTTGGCACTAAAGCAAACCTGGTTGCGCCCTCAAAAAAAATGCTCAGCTCTCAGACCCCGGTCATCGTTGCGAAAAATGGCACACCCTACCTTGTTACAGGTAGCCCGGGCAGCAGAACCATCATTAACACAGTATTTAATATCATAATTAATGTAATCGATTTTGAAATGACTGCGCAGGATGCGGTTGATGCAGCCCGATTGCATCACCAATGGTTCCCTGATAAAGCTTATTTCGAAGAAGCGGGGAATGCAAAGTACGAGGCAAACATGAAAAAGCTCCGCAACATGGGGCACGATATTTCATCCAAAAGGCAGGGCGATGCTCATTCAATTCTTATTGATCCCAAAACAAAACTATTGCACCCGGGATTAGATCACCGAATTGAGGGCGGCCTCTCAGGACACTAAATTTTATGAATGAACATAACTCAAACAACAACTGGAATATCCATGTAAAATACTGGGGGACTAGTGGCAGTATTTCTTCCCCTTTAAAACCTTCTAGTGTTACCGAAAAAATTATTGATTCAATTTGCACACTGGCCAAGAGTGGGCACCTTAAAGACATTGATCATTCGAATCTGGAATCAAGTGTTGCAAAAATGGTTCATAATCATCTTCCATTTTCTTCGAAATCTACTTTTGGTGGAAACACCTCCTGTGTTGAAATCAACACAGAAGACTGCATGATTGTGATCGATTGTGGCACCGGCGTAATCAACTTTGGAATCAATCTTGAATCTAAGTGGGCAAACCTACCAATTGAAAAACGAAAAGGTTTGATACTATTTAGCCATATGCATTACGACCACTTGTTTGGCCTGCCCATGTGTCAGTCATTTTACGATACAAACAATTCTTTCGACCTGTATGGGTGCGAAAAGGTTGCAGGAAATTTAATCGATTTTTTTCACCAAAACTCAGACATGGTTAATTCTCTTTATCCACCGATCTTGTCTAATATAAAAGCCATCAAGAAAATAATACCTTTCGAAGAAAACTCTCCCCTTGTCATCGGATCTACAAAAATCTCTCACTTCAAGCTTAATCATCCGGGCAGTGCAAATGCTTACAAAATTGAATGCAATGGAAAGTCCTATGTTTACGCATCCGATCATGAGCAATTAACTGAGACAGATAACGGACTTGCAAACTTCTGCAAAAATGCTGATGCAATTTACCTTGATGGGCAATTCCTACTTTCTGAATATCTGGGCCAGTCTGGCATTGGAAATGGGGTCCCCACCAAACGGACCGGGTGGGGGCATACCCCTATGGAATGGTGTTTATTAACTGCTTTTGCTGCCAACGCAAAATCATTACATCTAGGCCATAGAGACCCAAGGCGCTCGGATGTCGAAACAGAAAACATCTTGGCATATCTAAAGGGGCACGCAGTAGGTTTAAGCAAATCAAACCAACAAAATTGCCCCGAAATTCTATTTCCTCACGAGGAAATGGATTGCTTCATTTAGACGCAATTTCTTTAATGATTTTTTTCGTTTTTCTAAAGTTTCTCACTTTTATGTAAAACGCTAACTATTTCTCCGATTTTAACTTTAATCTTTGAGTTTTTACACCTGTATGCCGATACAACCTTAGGCCGTTTTAGATTTAGTATTTTGGCCAGGCACAAGTAAACAGGTGGAATTCAAACTCGATGACCCCTCTAAATAAACTAACAACCACACTGAAGCAAACTGGGTTGATCAAATTTTTGAGTCACTTTGCTGAACAATTTTCCGATATCATGCTCAAGGATCTTTCCATGGGCTCTATTGGAGAAGATCGCAAAGTTGATTTTCTCGGAAAAACGGTGACGAACTTCGGTTCAGATAGTTTCCTCGGGCTGGATCAAGATGAACGAGTTAAAGATGCCCTAAGAAATGGCATCGAACGCTGGGGTTCCCACAACGGTGCCTCCCGAGCATTCTCCAGTGTTGAAACGAATGTGCTAGCAGAAGAAAAATTAGCCGAATGGCTTGGCATCGAAGCTGTTTTAATTTACCCCTCGGTTACCTTGGCAAATGTAGGCGCAATCCCCGGGCTTGTTGGCAAACAAGATATTATTGTACTCGATCAGCACTGCCATAATTCTATTCAGGAAGGCGCAAAAATCGCCAAGGCCAACGGATCACAAGTCCTTTTCTTCGAACACTGCGACCCCTCCTCGCTTGCGAAAGTTTTACAATCTGCAGGCAAATACCGCCATGCACTTGTCGCGATTGATGGCATTTACAGCATGAGCGGGGTAATTCCACCCCTTAAAGAACTGAATAAAGTTTGCATGGATAATAACGCAATTCTTTATGTTGATGATGCCCATGCAACCGGGGTGGTAGGCACCAAAGGCCGGGGAACGGTTCTTGATGCCGTGGGAAATTACGAAAACATTCTATTGGTGGGATCGTTATCCAAAGGGTTTTCCTGCCTAGGTGGCTTCATTGGCTGCACTCAAGAAATGAAAAGCCTTCTGAAGTGGAAATCGAACACCTTCATTTTTGGTGGTCCTGTAGGCCCTCCTTATCTGGATGCAATTTGCACTGTTTGCGATATTTTGTCTTCAGGCGAATACGAACTGATCATTGGAAGACTTAAACGAAATCTATCTATTTTAGTCCAGGGATTACGAGGCCAGGGATTACAAGTTCTAGGCGGGGCAACCCCCATTGTTTCAGTAGTGGTTGGCGATGAAGAGCAAACTCTGAAGGCAGGCCACATTCTGTTTCAAAAAGGGTTTTATGTACAGTCGGTGATCTTCCCCGCGGTACCCTATCATGGTGGCGTGCTTCGTATTCAGGTGAATGCAAACCACAGACCAGATTCCGTAAAAGATCTCGTCAACGCATTCAAAGAGCTTCAAAAAGAAATTGAATTTCCAAATGCGGGTTTAAAAAACGCAGCCTGATTACGAATACTTTTGTAATGTTCTTAATTAAAAGCGTTTAAGCAGCTTCTGATTTAAATTGATCTGCTGTTTTTGAAACAATCAAATCCAAAACCTGTCCAACGGTCGAGATTTGTTCTAAATCCGCCTGTGAAAGCCTTATTTTAAACTGGCGTTCAACCTGCGAAATTACACTTACGATATCAACAGAATCTAATCCCAAGCCATCCCTGAGTGTGATTTCATCATTTAAATCCTGATGCCTAACGCCCAGATCGTTTTCAATGATGTCTGCTATTGTTGATCTTATTTTATCACGATCCATTGCAAATGCCCTCCTTGGCAAAAAACTTCTGGGGAATCATCCCCTTCAAATCACCAAAACCTAATTGCGTTTCAAATTAGACATCTCAACCTCAACCTTATGACCATCTTCCAACCAAGATTGCTTCACAATCCTGTCGGTACCATCAAACCATAGGTCGGTATTTGATTTACTAAAAACCTTGTACTTGTTGACATTAACATTTTGCCCAGCAATGCTGGTTTGCTGTTGCCCTTGAAACTGCAAATTCCCGTCAACATCCTTGCCTGATTCCGCATCAATAAGGGGGATTAATCCCTTGCGCTTTGCAGGGTCGGGCAGGCACCAGAAAGTAGTAGCCCAAGCTTCGCCACGGGATATCTTTTCTTGATTGTTAACTCGCACCCTCATCCCAGGCCCCTCTTTTACAGCTAACATCGAATACCTCGTACCATTGTCATTGGTCGAAGATTCGATCTTTTGTAGTGCCCCATCTTTCCAGACTTCCTTGCCGTGAAAACTATAACGATAAGTGAACACCAAATAAGCATTAACCGTCAGTTCTGTATCAATGGAAGTGGTAATGCTACCATCCTCCGCCTTGGTGATATTCATTGTCATTTCACCGGCAGGCTTGCCATCGATTTTAATTTTAAACAACCTAGTTTCAGAATCAGCAAAAGCAAAACCACCAAAGATTACAAAAGTAACTAGGAAAACGATAAGGTAAGAAACTGGTTTTGAAAACTTGGCAGCGCAACGCATGGCAATCTGCCTCCTTAGTAAAAGTTAAATCTGCAAGCATTGTTTATACAGTGGTGGGCAGGAAAAATCCAATAGAAGATCGAAAGCTTTTTCTACACCCCCTATTTACCGCAAATAACTAGGCACAAGATAGGTAAATGGGGGCAAATAGGCTTGCAGCAGTGTGATTACCCCAATGATACTTGCAAGAAAAATGCTATGCCAGATGACTGCTCGGAAAATATCAGCTTCTTTACCCAGTTGGCCAGTTGCCGAGGTTGCAACAACTATACTTTGGGCATCAATCATTTTGCCCATTACGCCCCCGGTACTATTAGCTGTACAAATAAGAACCTCGGCTTGTGGCAGGGAAAGGTGTTGAAAGATACCCGCAGAATGAATTTCAGCAGCGGTGATTTTTTGCAAGCTGCCAAACAAGGCATTGCTACCAGCATCAGTGCCGGTAAGAAACACCCCCAGCCAACCTAAAATTGCAGCGAAAAAAGGATACATGAAACCTGTTTGGGCAAACGCAACCCCAAGGGTCGCATCCATTCCTGCATAGCGAGTCAGATAACTAAGCCCAAGCATAAACATGATGGTAAGAATAGGCACCGTCATTTGATCAATCGTTTCGCGCAACACTTTGAAAAATTGACCAACTGTCATACCAAGCAAAGGGATGGAAATCAATGCAGCAAGAAACACACTAGAGCCCGGTGCAGTCAACCAGATAAAGTTAAACTCAGCTTTTTCTTTTTTCTGTTCACCCAATCTAGAGTCATGCAACTTGGCATCGCGCAAAACTTCTTCATGCAACCCAGGCAATGGGATTTTATAACTAGCCTTCAATTCGCCAAAGATTTCAACAGGCCCCTGCCCTTCTTTCTGTTTTACAATTCCAGCAAGAAGCAATAAAACCGACATTAAAACATAAGGCATCCAAGCTTTAGCAACTTTGCCTGCAGTCAACTCATCGGCCTGATTTTGAGAAGTTGGAATCATCTGCCCGCCCGTAGCTGGAAGTATTACCTTTGGTTTCCAAACTTTCAAAAACAATGCGGTTACAACCAACGAAAACAAGCCTCCACCGATATCTGTCATGGGATAAATAACCAGCCCTTCGACATAATTATGCATTGTCGCAAAGAAATATTGAAAGAGTGCGAAAGATCCACCCGCTGCCAACAATGCAGGCCATACTTCAAAGGCTTGCTTTAATGTACATAAACAACAAATCATATACGCAGGAACTAAAAGCGAGAGCAAAGGTAATTGATGCCCTGCCATGGTGCTAAGAACTTCGGTTGGAATTCCCGTTACCCCGGTAAGGGTAATCAAGGGCGTACCCAATCCGCCATAAGCTACAGGAGAAGTGTTAGCAAGCAGACATAAGACAGCAGCTTGCAAAGGGTGGAACCCTAGGCCGACTAAAATAGCAGCACAAATGGCAACGGGTGCTCCAGCGCCAGCAGCGCCTTCAAGAAATGCCCCGAAAGCAAAAGCGATCAGAATAGCCTGCAATCTGCAATCATTCGACAAGCCTGCAACCGAGCGCCTTAGAATTTCAAACTGGCCGGTACGCACCGTCATGTTGTAAAGCAGCATTGCATTAAAAACAGTCCAACCAATTGGCAATAAACCAAAAAGTGCCCCATTCACAAAAGCCATCGAAACAATAACCAATGGTGTTCCATAAACAAAATAAGCAAGGACACCCGCAACGATTGTTGCACCTGCTCCTGCAAGAGGTGCAGACCAGCGCGAAACTACCAACAACCAAAAAAGCACAATTACAGGTAAAGCTGCAACAACTGTAGACCAAAAAGCTGAGGCTGAAACCAAGCCAGCTAGCGGATCAAGTTGTTGGGTAAAAGCCACCGCCAAAAGCAAAGGAGAGTTTTCCATCATTTTCCTAATCAAGTTTAAACATTCATTCAGAAGCAACGATTTTAGATTGTTTGAGTATCATTGCAAGAAAATGAACGCCAATGTTGATAAAACATAAGCATAAGGTTTTGTTTGCTGTTGCCTCAGGCCAGTCAGTCAAAACAACCAAGGGAACTAAACAAGGGCATGGCTTCAACTTTTGACTACCCAGATCACCGAACCTCAAAGCTGAAAAGCTTGGATGCCCGCTGGAAAGTCGCAGGGTTTTTCTTTGCGATGCTTTGCATAGCTTTTCTAAAAACATCAACGATCGCGGTGATTGGCTTTGGAACATCATTGATGTTATTAGTTTGCACTTGGCCCGATTTTGGCTGGTGGTTGCCTAGGATTTTTTGGATTATCGCAGGCATTCTCGTTTTTATTCTACCTACCCCCTTTCTAACACCAGGTGAAACCGTCTTTGAATGGGGGATACTAAAAGCAAGTAAAGAAGGGCTAAATACCTCACTATTAATTATTTCGCGAGGCCTTGCGATCAGCACACTGGCCCTTGCATTGATTGGAAGTTCGACCATTTACGATTTAGTTCGGGGCGCAAACGGCCTCGGGTTACCTTCTAAAATATGCTCCATTTTCTGGCTTGGGTTCAGGCATCTCGATCTTCTTTCACACGAATTTAAACGCATGCGCGTTGCTTTGCGGGCCAGAGGTTACAAAACAAATTCAGGCATAGGTTCCTACAAAACCATAGCATGGCTCAGCGCAAACATGCTTATCAGGGCCCTAGACCGCAGTGAACATGTAGGCTTGGCAATCAAAGCTCGCGGATTCAATGGCGTCTTTAATTCACTTGAAACCCCCAAAACAACCTGGCACGAATTCGGCTTTTTCTTTGCCATGCTTCTTATCCCGTCCTCCCTTTTGGCACTCGATTTCTGGATGGGTAATTAATAATGACAAACCCCATCATTAACATCTTGGAACTTTCACACGCTTACGCAGATGGCACCAAATCTATTCAGAACCTTTGTCTCCAGATCAACCCAGGCGAATCTATTGCAATCATTGGCCCCAACGGCGCAGGTAAAACCAGCCTTTTTCTTTGCATCGCAGGGCTTGTCTCATTCCGGGCATCAACCTTCAACATTTCCGGGATCAATGCATTAGAAGGAAACAACAAAACGCATCTTCCTTCGAAAGCAGCTTTGTTATTCCAAGACAGTGATGACCAATTATTCTGCCCAACCGTGGAAGAAGATATCGCCTTTGGCCCCATGAATCAGGGATTAAGCAAAGCAGAAGTGAAGCAACGGGTAGAAATCGCACTTGAAGAAGTTGGCCTGATCGAAAAAAGAAACAAGGTTCCCCATCAACTTTCTGGAGGGGAAAAAAGACGTGTCGCCCTCGCAGGGTTGCTCGCAATGAACCCTGATATCATCCTTCTAGATGAACCCTCGCAATTCCTAGATCATCGTTCCAGAAGGTCGCTGATCAATATCCTCAATAAAAACAATCACACCAAACTGATTGCAACCCATGATTTCGAAATGGCTCTGGAAACTTGCACTCGGGCAATTCTGCTAGATCAAGGAAAGATTGAGGCAGATGGCCCCATTAAAACCATTCTTGCTGATGAGCCACTACTAAAAAAACATGGCATGGAAGTCCCATACTCGCTCAAATCGCCTCGCTGAGTTATCAAAAACTCTTCAAACTAAAAGACAAAATGTTTATTCATAGACTTACATCCCCCCAAAAAAAGGATTATCTTATGCTCATCAACATACTCTTTAGGAATGTAGATCATGATTGCTGATTTAAAACAACTCGCAGAACACCCCTCCCCTTCGCTTCTTTTTTTTGTTGATGAAATCAAACACAACATCGATACCTGCCTAAGCTGGGTTGGGAACCAACCAGAGCGACTGCGCATGCATGTGAAAACCCACAAGTGCCCAGAGGTAGTGAAAATCCAACTAGCCAAAGGACTAACGAAGCACAAAGCTGCAACCATTGCAGAAGCAGAAATGCTTGCAATGTGCGGAGCCCCAGATGTTTTTATCGCCTACCCTATGGTTGGGCCTAACCTGAAAAGGCTTGCCAACCTTATTCGAAAGTATGCAGGCACTAAATTTTCTGTAAGCGTAGATCATCCAGAAGCAGCAGCAATGCTGGGAAATGCAATGACCAAAGAGGGACTTTCTTTGGATGTTTTGCTTGATTTCGACATGGGTTTTAAACGAACTGGATTCCCGGTTGAAGCCGCTGCGTTGGATCTTTACCGCACACTCGCATCTACTAAGGGCATTAAAGCTGCGGGGTTTCACACCTACGATGGGCACAATCACTTGGAACACCATGCAGACAGATTGGCCGAGCTTGATAGGGTCTGGAGCCAAATTATGGAAATGCGAGCAACTTTAGAAAAAAGCGGGCTTCCGGTTCCAAAAATTATTTCCGGAGGCACTCCAACTTTTATCCTATACAGCAAATTAAATGTACCTGGATTGGAATGCTCGCCTGGCACACTTACCCTCCATGATTTCGGCTACGGCAATCGCTACACCGAACTTAAACCATTCAAGTACGGTGCGGGATTATTAACCCGGGTGATCAGCAAGCAAGGTACCAACGGGATTACCGTTGACCTCGGGTATAAAGCTGTGTCGGGAGATCAGCCACCCGGGAAACGCTGCATTTTCCCATACCATCCTGAGTTCGAATTTGTGGGCCATAGCGAAGAACACTTGATGCTTAAGCACCCCAATCCCGAAAAATTCAACCTTGGGGACTCAATTCTTGCGGTTCCTGTTCATATTTGCCCCACTACCGCCCTTCACCGTTATGCAATTGCAATTGCCAATAATCAGGTCATCGGAAAATGGGAAATCGTTGGTCGGGACCGAGATCTAGGTTGTTAAAATTTCTTCGCTGCCAAAATGCCCTAGAGAACCTATAATAACATTAGATTTGTAATCACGGACCTTGATACTAGCGAGACGCAATCATGGATGACGATCTTTCCCCAGAAGCACTAAGCCCGAAGTATAAGCGGGTTATCTTAAAAATAAGCGGCGAGGGCTTCTGCCCTGCTGGTAAGTCGGGCATCAGCATTGATGAAACGCTGAATATAGCCAGGCAAGCTCAAAGAATAGTACAACGTGGCGTGCAACTCGCCATTGTTGTGGGGGCAGGAAACATCCTCCGTGGCGCCCAATTTAGCGCAGGGGGCGATGTAATCAAACAAGCATCCGCACATTACATGGGTATGCTTGCCACCGTTCTTAATGGCATAGCTCTTCAAGAAGCCTTAGAAAGCTTAAACTGCGAAACCCGGTTGCAAACCGCTCTTCGCATGGAAACCCTTGCGGAGCCCTATATCCGCAGGCGCTGCATCAGGCATCTTGAAAAAGGTCGAATCGTGATTCTGGCGGGTGGGACCGGAAACCCGTTTGTGACAACCGATACAGCTGCAGCACTTCGAGCACGTGAACTTTCTGCTGAAATTCTGCTGAAAGCAACTCGTGTTGATGGTGTATACAGCGAAGATCCTGAATTAAATCCCCATGCTGTTCGTTATGAAAATCTGACCTATAGCCAGATTCTTCGCGATAACCTTCGAGTCATGGATATGTCTGCAATTAGTTTGTGCAGAGAAGGAAAAATGCCTATCCTTGTCTTTAATTTTAAACGCGATGGTAATATCGAACGCGCAATTGCTGGGCATACCATCGGAACTCTAGTGAGCGAATAATTCCCCTAAACCCTTACGAAGAAAACTATCATGAACAGCGATCAAATTCTTAAAGACACCAAAGACCGTATGGAAAAAGCCCTCAATGTTTTCATCGAGGAGCTAAAAGGCTTGCGCACAGGTCGTGCCACACCTGCGTTAGTCGATAATATCAAAGTGGATTACTACGGCTCGCCCACCCCTTTGAAACAAGTTGCTCAAATCAGCACCCCTGATCCCCAGCAAATCATGATCAAGCCTTTTGATGCCACCGCACTCAAGGATATCGAAAAGGCTATTCGCTCCAGCGATTTGGGAATGGCTCCCAATAATGATGGTAAAGTAATCAGGCTGCAAATCCCCTCGATGAGCGGTGATCAAAGGCAGAAAATGGTGACCCGCATCAAAAAAATGGGCGAAGATGCTAAAGTATCTTGCAGAAATATCAGGCGCGATGGTAACAAACATTTCGAACTTGGTGAAAAAGACAAAACCATGACCGAAGATGAATGCACCAATGGCAAAACTGAAGTCCAAGGTATCCTGAAAAAATACGAAGACAAAGTTGGCGAGTTTGCAGACAAGAAAACCAAGGAAATCTTGGAACAGTAATCTCAAACGCTTAAGTTTTTTAGTCTTTACCCCTTGCCCCGCTGGATTTCATCGGGGCATAGTTTTTACTAAAGACACAACCAATGCGCACGATTCAAGAAATCCAAACCTTATTTCCTTCCTGCGCAACTGAGGGACTTTCGCCTGATGAAGTAAATCTCAGCCGATCAACCTTAGGTAAAAATCTTCTTACCCCCATTCTTACTGAATCAATCTGGCTGAAGTTTCTGGGAAAATTTGATGATGCAATCATTCGAATTCTGCTTGTAGCAGCCATTCTTTCATTCTTTATTGAACTCTTTCAGGCCAACTCTTCTTCGTATGCTTTTACAGGGCTTGCATTACTTGCATTGATCGTGCTTCCTGGTTTTTTAATCCCCGCTTTAAGGCCCCTCATCCCTGCAAGCCTTGCTTTCTTTTCCTTCCCTCTATTCTTCCTAGGTATGGCAGCAGGCCATCCGTCCTACGAAGGATTAGCGGTCATGATTGCAGTTATTTTAGCAACAGGCGTTGCGTTTTTAAGCGAATGGAAAAGCAGCAAAGAATTCGAAAAACTAAACACCGCCAAAGAACAAATTCAAGCTAAAACCATCCGCTCCGGTTCCGTCAAAAAGCTTTCCATGGAAGAGTTAGTAGTTGGAGATCTCATCCTACTTGAAATGGGAGACGAACTCCCCGCAGATGGTAGAATCCTAACTTCTGAAAATCTTTCCATCGATCAATCTTTACTCACTGGTGAATCCGAAGCTGTAGAAAAGCACCTAATCTCAGCCAATCAATTCACCGATGGCACTGAAAATCCATCCTGCCTTTTTCGGGGCACGCAAGTCCTTGAAGGTAGCGCATCCTTGTTAATCACCGAAGTGGGTGATGATAGCATGATTGGCCAGATCGCCAAGAAACTTGGCATTTCTGACGACAGCCAAAGTAGTCAAAATGAAAGATTACTAAAACGCTTTTCTTCCCACCAAGAAACAACTCCCCTTCAAGAAAAATTAAGCGTCCTCGCTAACAGGATCAGTCAGGGTGGCTATATCGCAGCAATAATGATCTTCCTAGCGATGCTGAGCAGAGGGATTTTCTTTGTAACACCTGCCGAGGTGTTCATCCCAAATTCCATACCAGAACTTCTACAAGTAACCCACGCCCTAGTGGGCTATTTTCTTTACATGGTAATCATAATCGTGGTCGCAGTCCCAGAGGGACTTCCCATGAGCGTGACCATTTCATTAGCCTTGGCTATGCAAAAAATGACTAGGGCTAAATCACTAGTCAGACAACTTGTAGCATGCGAGACAATTGGCTCTGCAACGGTGATATGCTCGGATAAAACAGGCACAATGACTCAAAACAAAATGACTGCGTGCAGGGTCATCACCAAAAATTCGATTCTAGAAAAAACCGATCCCAACTGGACAAGCCTTTCATCAAAAAACATCGAAACCCCCAAAGCTCCGATTGAATGGATTGCCTATAATGCTGCGGTTAACTCCACTGCACATCTAGAAGAAAAAGAAGGAAAGCTTGTAAGCGTAGGAAATTCCACCGAGGGTGCCCTGCTGTTATGGCTTAAAGAAAACAAAAAAGATTATTCAGCAATAAGGGCCAACTCCACCATCAAGCATAAAGGTCTTTTTTCACCCGAACGAAAAACCATGTCGACCACCATCACTCATGGTTTAGATGAAATCACACTGGTTAAAGGTGCGCCCGAAATAATAATTGCCTTATGCAAATCTATGATGCAGCAAGATGGCACCATTCAAAACCTTGATGCAATCGACCTCGGAAACATCAGCCAAGCGATGGAGCAAGCCGCCTCGCAAGCCATGCGCGTTCTTGGTTTCGCAATCAAACAAAAAACAACTGATAGTGATGATGCGCTTACCTTATGTGGATTTATTTGCATCCAAGACCCGTTAAGGCCTGAAGTTCGAAATGCAATTGCAGATTGCAAAAGCGCAGGAATCCAAGTAATCATGATCACGGGAGATAACCCGATCACTGCAAACGCAATTGGCGTAGAAGCAGGCCTTGCAATCGAAGGAAAAACTGAACTAATAACAAGCGACATGCTGGCCCAAATGACGGATGAACAAGTAAAAGAACACCTTCCAAAACTCACCATCCTTGCACGCGCAAAGCCTCTCGACAAATATCGGATTGTTAAATTGCTGCAGGAAATGCAACATGTGGTTGCTGTAACAGGCGATGGGACCAACGATGCTCCTGCGCTGAAAAAAGCCGATGTAGGGCTTTCCATGGGTATCACAGGCACCGAGGTCGCAAAGGAAGCAAGCAAGATTGTTTTGCTGGACGATTCGTTTTCGACAATTGTAAAAGCTGTGCTGTGGGGCCGTGCGCTTTACGAAAACATCCAGCGGTTTCTTCAATTTCAGTTGACCATAAACCTGAGCGCATTGGTGATTGCATTCCTTGGACCATTCATCGGCGTTAGGCCGCCCTTCACCGTATTACAATTACTTTGGATCAATGTGATCATGGATAGTTTTGCAGCGATTGCACTTTGTTCCGAAGAACCTCGCAAGGGCCTTTTGCACCAAAAACCTAAAACGCGCTCTGAAAGTATCATCACCAAAACCATGGAGTGGGAAATAGTCTCCACAGCGTTTTTCTTTGTCATCGCAATGGTTGCACTACTTTTGGGCATGAAGAACTACGGTTGGTTTTCTGGCGGGATGCCTCCGGATACTGAGTGGGAGTTCAGCCCTCTTAACGCCCATCAGGTTTCCATTTTCTTCACCACTTATGTCATATTTCAAGTCTGGAACATCATTAATTGCAGGTCTTTATCTGCTTACGAAAGTGGCTTAAAGGGAGTGTTCACCAACCCAACCTTCCTCGCAGTCATGCTTCTGATCCTTCTTGGGCAGATCATTATCATTCAAGCAGGTGGATCTATTTTCAAAGTGCAACCCTTGGGGCTTTTTGATTGGCTAATCATCCTTGCAGGAACTTCTGTCGTTATCATCAAAGCAGAGGTATCCAGATTTTTCCGACGGATTCGTAAATTAAAAACCCATGCCTAACACACTGAAAGCACCGAGATGGACAAAACTAAATTGCAGGAAAATGCAGCGAAACTAGGGATCGGGAAATACTCCCGCCATGTGCTTTTGTGCACAGGGCCTGCCTGCTGCACGGAAAAAGAAGGCCTCGAAGCTTGGGAGGAGCTTAAAAAACAAATCAAGGAACAAGGCCTGACTTCGGGTGACAACGCCTGCTATCGAACCAAGGTTGGATGTTTACGCCTGTGCGAGTCTGGGCCCATCGCTACCGTTTACCCTGAAGGCATCTGGTACGCTAATATGTCCAAATCAAATATTGGAGCTTTTGTAAAAAACCACCTTGTAGATGGCATACCTTTGGAAGATTTGGTGATTACCAAAAACCCATTGCCCAAGGATCAAACCTCTTCCAATGAATCCTGAAAACCACGGACTTCCCGCGTACCCAGTGAAGTGATACGGTAACAACCCACAAACTTTTCTACACTTTCCAATTGTTCTGCATAGCCGCTATTTTGTTCGATCCAACCATGCGCAATCAGCATTCCATGGAGATGGGTGAGTTCTTTTTGCTCCACTCCGGAAACTTCCATCACCCGAGGCAGCCATTGCTGACGCTCTTCAGGCAATTCCTTGAAATACTTAATAAGCAGTTGTTTGAGATTATCCATGGGTATACGGTTCGTTTCCAATTCGTTGAACAATACTGAACAACATTTGTGTGAAACAAAAGCATTACTAAACAATCAATCGGTTAATCAAAGATGCCACCATAAGAAGTGGCTTGAATTTGAAAGGTTTAAAAAAGGTATATTGTTCAAATCGAACAATGAAGGCGAGAAAATCAAACAGGCAAAGTTTACAGGCAGAACCGGTTGTAAGGGTGATGCCTGTTAAGCGTGAGTTAAACCGCTCCGCGGGATATTTTCACCCCTTCTACGGTGATGAAATAGCGGGAGAGATGATTGGCAAATTCCCACGCTGGAATCGGTGATTCTTTGCGTAAATGACTCAAAAATTGCCTTGTTATCATGCCAAAGTGAGATTCATGCCCTGTTCTCAACTTATTGGGAATACTCAACTGGAATTCCCCTTCATGCCGGATCAATCCCAATCCTTCATATTTTTGGGAAAGATCCCTCACCTTAGCTTCAAGTAAAAGCTGCAATTGATCCATGGAATGCGACACAGGCTTTACAAATATCTCCGATTCAAAATTCGTCGCTTCGTTTTGCCTGAGTTCAATCCTAGCTTTTTCGCCTCGAGTGATTGCACTATAGGTATCAAGCCCATCAGGCCCTGCCATGAAATCCCAACGGGTATCCACATGAATGTTAAGGCCATGAATTTCATAATCAACCGTGTTGTTTCCAAAATAAGTTAGGCAATCCCCTTCAACATAATCATCAAGGCTTGCGGGGTATTTCTCCTGCCCGGTGGCAGCCTGAAACTGTGACAGGTCAAGAATCGTTGGCCAGCGTGTCGCACTTTTAATGCGGATATCATTTTTATGACAGATGCCCTTATCGGGAAATAACAGCCACATGGAAAGATCCACAAGATGAATCCCGACATCTGTAAGCCCCTCACCCTGTTCTGTAATATCAAAGAAAGAAACCGGCCTCCGCAACTGCAAGCCATTAACTTTCTTGCATAACGAATGGCTACTACGAAGCGAAAGAGCTGGCCTACCAGTCTTTAGAAAGGGGCCCATGATTTCAAGGGAATTGCTTAACTCCCTTTGCAGCATAGAAACCACTTCCCATCTTTCAGTCATAATGTCCATCACGACCAGATTTTTTTCCTGCGCAACCTTCAAGGCTTTCTCTAAAATCGGAAAATCCACCGCCTCAATGACCCAAGGTTTATCCGCAAGCACATGAAAACCGTTTTCCAGACAGGCAAGAATAGTTTTGATCTTACTGCGATTATGGCCCGCAAGGATAACCGCCTCGCCCATTTTTTCTTTAATCATCCGGTCAAGGGAATCTGGGCCAGTATGAACTTCCAATTTCCAATTGCTCGGGTTATCCGCCCTCTGATTAAACCCTGATACCAGACTCAAATGATTAAGCAGCAATTGATCCAAATCAGAATAAACATGTATGGTTGAAGAAACCCCATCCAAAGATTCTTTCAAAACAAGAGCTGAATGAAAATGCCCTGGATCCACCTGAACAAAAGTATTGAGTTTATTTGTCATTAAATTCCTGATTTTCAAGCAAGTAACTTCTGAACCACTTCGCCATGAACATCCGTCAGACGAAAATTCCTACCCTGAAACTTATATGTTAATTTCAAGTGATCGATTCCAAGCAAATGTAAAATGGTGGCATGAAGGTCATGCACATGCACCCGGTCTTCAACAGGCGAAAATCCAAAATCATCTGTCTTCCCAAAGTGCGCACCAGGCTTGATGCCTCCGCCTGCAAGCCACATCGAAAAAGCATCGATATGATGATTTCTACCCGTGGTTTCGCGTAATTCAGACATCGGCGTTCTACCAAACTCCCCACCCCAAATCACCAAGGTATCGTCCAGCAAACCCCGCTGTTTTAAATCAGTGATCAATGCTGCGCAGGGTCGATCCACATCCGCACAAACCTTTTCAATCCCCGTTTCCAAATTCGCATCCCCGCCCCCATGATGATCCCAATCGGTATGGTAAAGCTGAACAAACCGAGTTCCTCTTTCCACCAATCTGCGTGCAAGCAGGCAGTTTCTAGCAAAAGAGGGTTTAGAAACATTGGGGCCATAAAGATCAAGTGTGCGCTGGTCTTCCTTAGAAAGATCAATCAACTCTGGAGCACTCGATTGCATCCTATGTGCCATTTCATACGATGCAATCCTACTTGCAATTTCGGGATCGCCAGAATCAAGAAGCCGGACTGAATTCAAATCCCTAACTGCATCAATAACATGCCGTTGATCCTTTTCCGTAATACCTGGAGGAGTTAAAAGATTAAGAATTGGCTCACCAGAACCACGCAAGGGAACCCCTTGAAAAGATGTGGGCAAGAAACCACTGGCCCAACATGCAGATCCGCCTCTTGGCCCTCTAGGTCCGGATTGAAGAACCACAAAGCCAGGCAGGTTTTGCGATTCGCTGCCGATACCATAAGTCACCCACGAACCCATACTGGGTCTGCCAAATTGTGCGGAACCCGAATTCATAAACACTTTTGCAGGGGCATGGTTGAAAACATTAGTGGCCATTGAACGCACAATGGTAAGGTCATCAGCGACGGTACCAAGAGAGGGAAAAAGTTCAGAGATGGATGCGCCACTTTGACCATACTTTTTAAACTTCCTCGGGGTCGCAAGAAGCTTTGGAGTCTCCTTGGAAAAAGTATCCATGAAGGCAAATCGTTTACCCTTGATAAATTCTTGTGGGATAGGCTTAGCATGCCAGCGAGTTAATTCGGGCTTTTCGTCAAAGAGATCTAACTGACTAGGGCCACCCGCCATGAAAAGAAAAATAACATTCTTGGCCTTAGGCCTATGGTGCAACCCTCCGATAGAAGAAGCTTGTGCATTCGAACTGTTGAGCATTTCAGATAAAGCAATGCCGCCTAGGCCGATGGCACAATCCTTGAAGAAATGCCTTCGGGTTTGATCTAAAAGAGGATTATGTTCAGGCATAAGATTATTCCCGTGTAATAAATTCATCGAGGTTTAGCAAAGCTCGGGCCACCAAGAACCAATCTGAATTCGTAGAGATTGCAGAACCATTTTGTTGAAGCAAGCGCACTACAACCTCAATTTCAGAAGGCTTGGGCAGTCTTGCAAAACAAATCAAGAAGGCTTGATTGATGCGTTCCATATCCGAGGATGAGTAAGACGCAATCCGGTTGCCTAATTCCTTTGCAAACTCAACATGCGCTTCATCATTAAGAAGCGTCAAAGCCTGAAGAGGAGTATTGGAACGGTTTCTGCGTGTGCACGAAGAAACAGCATCAGGCGCATCAAAAACAACCAGATTAGGGTGCGGCGCAGAACGCCAGAAATAAGTGTACATACCCCTGCGATAACGGTTAGACCCGCTGTTTGGTTTCCAATTTTTAGGGACTTGAGTGAAACTGTAAACGCCTTCAGCCTGAGGTGGAAAAACACTGGCTCCACCTATCTTGGTGTATAACAACCCAGAAGAAGCCAACCCCACATCACGAACAATTTCAGCATCAAGACGAATGCGATTTTGGCGGTAGAGCAATCGATTTCGCGCATCAATCTTTTCATACTCGGGCCTGCTTTTCGAAGCTTGCATGTACGTTGCAGAAGTTACCATCAATCGATGCATCGATTTCATGCTCCAGCCTTGATTTCTAAATTCTGTAGCAAGCCAATCAAGTAATTCTGGATGAGTAGGCATGGAACCTTGTGTGCCGAAATCATTTTCAGTTTCAACAATACCCACACCAAAGAAGACCTGCCAAAACCTGTTTACAGTAACTCGTGCTGTCAGAGGGTTATCTTTATCGAATAGCCAGTTCGAGAAATCCATCCGATTGGGTTTAGGGATACGAAGCGAATGCAAAACTTGAGGAACGCCCGATTCAACTGGAGCTCCCTTGCGGGTAAATTCGCCTCCGAGATGTATATTCGTTGATCTTGGCTTGGCCATTTCCTGAACCACAAGAGTCGAATCAATCTCAGGTATTTCTTCTTTGGTCTTATAAATTTCCGCATCTAAAGTCGCCCGCCTATCATTAACAATGCCTTGGGTTAATGCAACGAACATATTAGGTGCAAAGACCGTTCCAACAATGTGGCGCGTCCTATCCACCTGCCTGAAATAAGCGTCGATATTGCGTTCTTGCGAAGGAGTTCTGCCATTGGGTGCAATGCCAAGAATTTCATTAATCAGAGGGGGAATAAACTCTCGATCTTTAGATTGTATCTTCAATTCAAGGGTTGCTATCTTAGCAGGGGTCAAAGGATCCAACTGCTTTTGAGAAGCTTCAAGCTTTTTCAAATGAAGCTTTAACTTGTCTCGTTTTTTTATCTCATCCGTTGGGGCCAACTCTAAGTTTGGTTCATCTACGGTATTGAAGAATGCGAAGAACTGATAATATTCTTTCTGCGATAAGGGATCAAACTTATGATCATGGCACTGGCAACACCCAACCGTTAGGCCCAGCCAAACAGTGCCAGTTGTATTTACTCTATCTACAACCGATTCAACCCGAAATTGCTCTTTATCAATCCCACCCTCTTGATTGATAGATGTATTGCGGTGAAAACCAGTTGCAACTTTATCATCCAAAGTTGCTCTTGAAACCAAATCACCCGCAAGTTGCAGGGTCGAAAAACGATCAAAAGGCATATCCGAATTCAAGGCAGAGATAACCCAATCGCGATATTTCCAGATCGAGCGCGGGCCATCGATACTGTAGCCATTCGAATCCGCATAGCGGGCCTGATCCAGCCAAAGTCTGCCCCATCGTTCGCCATATTGCGGTGAATCCAGCAACCGGGCTACCACCTTCTCGTAGGCATTAGGGGATTTATCATTGAGGAAGTTTTCGACTTCTAAGGGCGTAGGGGGTATTCCAGTAAGATCTAAAGAAACCCTGCGAATAAGGGTGGAACGATCGGCTTGAACCGACGGTGTCATTTTATCTTTAGCAAGCCTACTCATGACAAAATAATCGATGGGATTTTTGCACCAGTCTTTATCGGCAACGATAGGAAGCGATGGTTTGGTTATAGGCAAAAAAGACCAGTGCGTGGTTTTCCGAACATCCTCAACTGCGAGGGCTTCGGAAGCTGGAAGCTTTGCACCTGAATCAATCCAACTACGGAGCAGTGAGATTTCATCCTTGGAAAGTTTTGCCCCTTTGGGAGGCATCTGCTCGACATTCTCTTTACCTGTCACGGCATGAATGATAAGGCTATCACTACTCTTACCAGGTAGCACCGCAGGGCCACTATTTCCGCCCTTGAGAATCGCTCGGGCGCTATCCATGCGAAATCCACCACGCTTACTTTCAGCGTTATGGCAACTTACGCAGGAGCGGACTACGAACGGTTTTATCTCCCGATCAAAGTCAGGGGTAAGGTTAAAATTGAGAGTGATTAGAAAAGCAATCAATTGCATCGTGGGGTACACCTATCTGATACATAATTATGGCCATTAATCCAGAATAGAGCAAGCAAAAAGACCTTTGTAAAAGTAGGTTTTGCTAGGTACCCTGTTTCAAAGAAACCATATTTTCAGCAAGCAATCTAACTTGAGAGACCAAGTCTGCCTGGGTTTCCCTTTGCTGCGCAACGACCTCAACAGGGGCTCGTTGAACAAAGCTTTCATTAGAAAGCTTTGACTCGATGGCTTGAATCTGTTTTTGCTTTTCCGCCATCATTTTTTCAAGGCGAGCAATCTCAGCATTTACATCAATCAAGCCAGCAAGACTGATATAAGCCTCGAAATCTGGGTGCACATGGGATGCAGATTGCGAAGGGCGAGTCACTTGAGGCCCGCACTCTAATTCACCAACACCGCCTAAGTGGGCTAAAAATGGCTTTAAAGATTTAAGATCGGAAGCAATTGCATCTGAGCAGCGCACTTTTATATCTAGCATCTTTTTAACATCAAGAAGGTAACGATTTCGTACATCCCTGATGGCTCGAACCAGTTCCTGCATACGCGCAATCCGAGCTTCAATTGCAGGTTGATGCCAAGCCTTGGGATAATTTGGCCATGTGGCAATAACCACGCTTATTTCGGCTTTCTCAGGCACAGGCAGACCACGCAAAGGTGCAACTTCGCCGAGCGCCTTCCAAATGGTTTCTGCAAGAAATGGCATGAAAGGATGAATCAAACGCAAGATTGCATCTAAAACACCCGCAAGAACTCTTTGGGCCACAGGCTTGGATTCATCTTTAAGCCTGCCCTTGCTCATCTCGACATACCAATCACAGAACTCTGTCCAAATGAACTCATACAAAGTTCGAATGGATTCACTAAAGCGAAATGATTCAAGATGGTTGGTTAGTTCTTCGGTGGTTCGCTGCAACCTACTTAGCAACCACTGATCTTCCAAAGGAAGAGAAGCAAGATCAACCGGCGCAGGCTGATAACCTTCAAGGTTCATGAATAAAAAGCGTGCTGCATTCCAAAGCTTGGTTGCGAAATTACGACCTTGCTCGAAGCGTTCAGATCCCTGAGTAGCTGTGGGTAATTCTGGATCAGGCGCAGGCCAAGGCCCACCTGGTCTGAAAGTTTTCTTGCAACTCGGACAAGTGATTTTCTTTGTCCGCATGTACATATGCTCTTGCTTCACCGTTACCAAAGTTTCGCAATGAGGGCAAATGTTGCCCACGGGCATTCTGCTATCCTGCGTTTCGGTTGCAAGGTGCGCCATCTGATACCTCAAGGCATCGGCACCATACCGGGAGATGATATCAAGCGGATCGATACCATTGCCTTTGCTCTTACTCATTGTTTCACCAAAACCATCGAGGATTTTGGGATGAATGTAAACCTTATGAAAGGGAATCTTGCCTGTATTAAATAGCCCGGTCATCACCATGCGAGCAACCCAAAGCGTGATGATATCTCGACTGGTAACGAGAACACTGGTGGGGTAATACTTTGCAAGTTCTTTAGTTTGCTCGGGCCAGCCTAAAGTAGAATGAGGCCACAATGCGGAACTGAACCAAGTATCAAGAACATCACCATCCTGAATAATTTTGAGATCCCCGCCCAAAGCATCTTCCGGAATATCAGTCAAAGCGCAAACAAGCCATTGGTTGTTTTCGTGATCCCAAATCCAGCAAACATCATCCCGGTTGGCAAA
>JAPLNF010000127.1 GCA_026692965.1 Planctomycetota bacterium | reverse complement strand
TTAAGCTCAGCAGAACCTGCCTCCACTGCTATGAGCCCTTATGGCGTATGGGGCGCAATGGGTACTAAAAGTAGCAATGAAGTTTCAAACGAACTGTAATTTTGTAGCCATTTACATGAAAGCCATTGTGATGAAACAGAATATTTTTGAGCCATTGAACTTGGTTTGTAAAACGGTACTTACGTTTATGGTGATGGTTGTGGCTGGCTGCGGGCAGGGATTACCTGCAACGGTTGCAGTGACAGGGGAAGTCACCTACAAAGGGGCTCCGGTAGAAGGGGCAAATGTTGTTTTTGGGCGTGGTTCTCGTTCGGTGCAATTGGGGGAAATTGCAATTAGTACGACGGATAGTAACGGTCGTTTTGAGATGATCTCACATTTTGGTGGCCAGGCAAGTAAACCAGGCGTAATTCCAGGCGAGTACAGAGTAACTGTATCAAAGTATATGCCTCCTCCAAGTATGACCATGGCTCAATACGAAAAGCTCGCATCTGCTGCAAAAAAAGCAGGTGAAACGGGCGAAATGGTACCAATAGACAAACAACCCCCGCCATTGGTTGATATGTTCCCACCCCATTACGCGGTAAGTGAAAAATCAAACTTAAAGGCGAACGTCACCTCGGCTGGTCCTAATAATTTTAAGTTTGCTTTGGATTAGAGATCGAACATAGTCAATTGGATGCAACCCACATCTTGGCATGGTGTTAGGGATTTTTTTAGAACTACGGTTCTGCAGGCAGACTCGTATCTATTTGTGGCTGCCCATGTTTAGAAGTGGTTTTGCCAAAGATTCGCTTGTTAATTGTTTGTGTTAAAAGTACGATTTGTAATGTACTGCATATATTTAATTTCATTTTAAGGATCCCCACCATGTTTTTAAGTTGTAACAGACAAAAGCGAATGGGTTTTACATTAATCGAGTTGCTTGTTGTTATTGCTATTATTGCCATATTGATTGGCTTGCTATTGCCGGCAATCCAAAAAGTACGTGAAGCATCTAACAAAATGTCTTGTAGCAACAACTTAAAGCAGATCGGTTTGGCTGTACATGCGTTTCATAATGTAAACGGTACTTTGCCCGCGGGAGGAATCTCTGACAGTCCTCCGATCGGTACAGGCGGCGGTTGGGGAAGTGCGTGGACTGTTTGGATTTTGCCTTACATTGAACAGCAAAACCTTTTTAATAAATTTATATTCACAGGGAATTCTGGCTGGGGAAACGCTAATAATTACACGGCGTCTTCCAATGCCAAAATCCCCACCTACCTATGTCCTTCTAGTCCTGTTGGTAATGTTGCGCCTAGTCCGTTTTCAGGAACCAATATTCCGAGTAATCATTATGTTGGTGTCACCGGGGCAGCTCCAAATGCCGCAATCGGATTTACCGAAGCTAGGTCTAATCAGGGTAACACCGGAACCGCAGGCTGCTGTTCAGGTGGTATATCCTCTGCGGGAGGGGCTTTGGTGCCAGGTACACCAAGCATCACCTTGGCTAATATCGCAGATGGAACAAGCAATGTAATCCTCGTAAGTGAGCAAAATGATTATCTTACCACCGTTAATAACAGTCGCGTGATATGGGGTGCTGGCCTTTTACACGGATTTATGATTGGTTGGTACACCACTGGAACACCACCAAATGCCTGTAACAATGGTGACTGCAGAACATTTCAGATGACAACTATTCGGTATTCCATCAACCAAAAATCAGGTTGGACTAATGCGCCCGGCAACTGCGGTACGCAAGGGGTCTGTGATAACATGTGAACTAATACGCCATTAAACTCTGCGCATTCGGGTGGTGTAAACGCTGTTTTTGCTGATGGTTCTGTAAAGTTTATTACTGATAATGCAAGCTTGTTAACACTTTCACGGTTGGCCACTCGTGATGACGGTGCCGCTTTAGCAAACGACTATTAGTCCTTGCATTTAAGAATACTAGCGTAAGCATTGTTATCATGTTTTTTAATCATACCTTGTTTAATCGGAGTTTTAAATGTTCCGTAATTTGACTTCATTTGTTTTATTCACAGCTTGCCTCGGGCTTGCCTTGGGGTGTGGCGGCGTTAAAGGTAAGGTCCCTACCAAGCGGGTTCCAGTTTCTGGAACTGTAAAGCTCGATGGAAAGCCGCTTGCTGCGGGGAGAGTAACCTTTGATGCTCAAAATGGAGAGCCACCTACCACTTGCGATATTTTGAATGGTGCCTATAGTGGAACAGTGATGATTGGAATAAACAAAGTCATGTTGATTTCCACGGTAAAACAGAGCATGAAGGAAAAAATGAAAATGGATGGTCCTGGTTATGATGAGATGGTTGAATTTAATATTCTTCCAGATCGTTATCACAGTAAGAGTGAAATAACCAATGATGTGGCAGACCCCGGCCCCAATCAGTTTGACTTTGATTTGCAATCAAAGTAAGTAAAACCTTGCCCAAGATTCGAACCATCGAAAGTGTTGCGTTTCATTAGGCTTGCTGTTAATTAAACGCTATTAGTTAATGAAAGAAGCCTCAAGGGGGTAATCCTTTAGGCTTCTTTTGATATATTTGTTTACAATTCTAGCGGGCAACTTCAGGCTGGAATACTTTCAAATACGATGCAATGTAATCGCCATACATTTCTCGTAACTCTTCGGGCATATCCTTGTAGCCTGAGATGCTTCCCCTGCACTTCTCTGCATTGCAAAGGCATTCTTCGGGCATATGGTGGATTTCATATTCAAAAGTTGCGTAATCAAAAGTGAGTTCTTCGTTGGCAGCGATTTGCCTTAGAGCGTGGGCTTCGGAGATCTGCTCATCAGTTTTGATCAAAAGGCCGCAATTAGGTTCGCACGAGTGGTTGAATAATCCCAAGGGATGATCAGGAACAATGTGCCCATCAGGAGAAATTTGGATGGTGTGCATGGTGCGTACTTTTGTGGGCTTGCCCCAAGCCTTAAGAATAACTTCGCCTGGAACAAGCTTCTCGGTGGCAATAATTGCCTTCCCTAATGGCCCATGAACAATTTTAATTTTAGAGTTTTCAACCCGTTCACCACTATCCATTTTTATCTCCCTGCCATTGCTTTCCTTTAGTCGCGTCGAAAGGAAATCAACCGCATCATCAACCGAATCTGGCTGAATCACCAACAAATCACCGGGTAGACATTTTTCGAGGCCGCTCTTTAGCGCAGCTACACCGCCACGCACCTCTTCCACATCTTTAACCCGTATCCCGTCATTTAGTCCTTCGCGGAACAAGGCAAAAATTTCGCCAGGCTCCCTGCCACGAAGGTAAGTATCTTCGTAAAGTACGACCCTATCGAAATGGTCGCCCAATAATTTTCCTTGCTCGATGATGTCACAATTACGACGATCACCAGCAGCAGAATAAACCACACTTCGTCGAATATGAGGCAAATGTTTTATTGCCTCAATCAAGCGAGAGAGAGCTGAGGTATTGTGGCCATAATCCAGAACAATGGTTACGCCATTAAGTTCCATCATATTGAAACGCCCAGGTGCTTGCAACAAACCGCCATCAAAGCTTTTGAGGCCTTGCCTAATTGCAGAAATCGTAATGCCACAAGCCCAGCCTCCAGATACGGCAGCAAGGGTGTTTTCAATTTGAAACCCTACTAAACCACCATGGGTGATTGGCACTTGGGCAATCTTTAACAATCGTTGTTCATTGCTGCCTTCAGCAAGAATAATCATACCTTCCTTAAGGAACACACCTTTGCCTTCAGACTTGCGATGATTTTCAATAATTTCGTTATTTGAAGATTGAGAGAAGAAAATGATTTTTGCTGAGCAATACTGCTTCATCCCGACAACCAAGGGGTCGTCTGCATTTAATACCGCATAGCCATTGGAATGGGTAGCTGCAACAAGGGTGCTTTTAGCGTAAGCGAGTTCTTCCAAAGTTTCGATATCGTTGAACCCGAGGTGGTCACCTTGGCCAATGTTAACAACAACCGCAGCTTGGCAGCGGTCGAAACCCAGGCCTTCACGAAGCATGCCGCCTCGGGCATTTTCGAGCGCAGCGCTTTTTGCCATTGCGTGTTGTAAAGCAACTTTGGCACTTTTGGGGCCAGAGCAATCGCCTGTAAACAAGCGCTGGTCGGCTAGGTAAATGCCTTCCGTGCAAGTCATTAAAACAGGGGAATGTTCTTGGGCTAAAAGGTGTGCGATAAAGCGGGTGGTGGTAGTTTTTCCATTCACTCCGGTTACCGCGGCCACGGGAATTCTACCTTCATCTCCTTCAGCAAATAGCAGATTAAGCAAAGAACTTGCAGCATGGTTCCAGTCTTCATCATCCTTGAGATAGTAGGAAATATCGGGGTTCGCCCGAATTCCAAGAATGGTAAAACTTGAATCACTAAGATTTAAATCCAATTCGAGTTCTGCGACATCGAGGCCGACCACTTTGGCAGCCATTAGAACAGCTTGGCTTAGCTCTTTGGAGTAATCAGAAATGGGTTTGGGAACCCAAGAGCCATCGATATCTTCAAGATATGAAGCGATTTCCGTGCCAACCACCAAGGCGTAAACTCTTTGCCCCTTATACATGGGTTCAGATAGCATATAAGGAGTTTTAGCTTTAATCTTTGCAAAAACCTCGCCAAGGATTTCAGCACTCTCGATGGCAATTGCTGGGTTGCTGCGTGAGGTGTAGCGGGGCCTTAATAAGAAGGGAAAGCCAAAATTGGATGCACTGGCTTCAACTTCTGGAAGTTCTGAAACGGGAATATTATGGGGAACAGGCAAGCCGACATCAGCAAGCAGTTTGGAAGCGGTGAACCAATCGTATGCGATCCAAGAGGCAACTGCGCTGGTATGATCTGTAAGAGAGCCCTTGATTCGCCTTTGTTTGAATCCTTGGCCCAGTTGGATCATGTCTTGGGCTAGGATTTGAAAAGGGATACCTCGTTTTTTTGCTTGTTTTCGCAGAGCTTCTTGTAACGGGGTCAGTTTGTATTTTTCGTAGCTTTGTTTGATTTTTTCGAGCCAGAGTTCGAGTTCTGAATTGGTATCATTAATTGCTGCAAGGCAAATGTTTCTGGCAGCTTCGAGGGCTAATTTGCCGGTGTATTCTTCTTCGTATTCGATTGCGACTTTGTAAATCCCTTCTTGATGGGTAAGGCGGGTTTTGCCATAGCCAACCTGAATGCCAGCAAGGCATTGGAGTTCAAGAACCACATGTTCGAGGATGTGAGCGAGGTAGGTGCCCCGTTCGAGTCGTTGGAAAAAGCCACCGGGTTCGCCCACGCTGCAACGATGTTCGAAAAGGGAGGGAATCCAGAGTTTTAGCCTATCGTTAAATCCCGGAAGTTCAGCGGAGGAGGAATCTTTCAAGGTTCCAAGGTCTAGCCAGGCCTCTAAAACAGGAAAGGTAGCCCAAATATTTGGTCCACGTAGGGCCAAAATTCGCTGAAATTCCATTGTGATGCGTCTTTCGATTTGCCAAGTTGGTTTTATGGCATCTTGGAGTAACGATCTCCAAAATCCTTACAGAGCTAATAAAATTAAACCGTAAACTTAACAAGTTATTTAAACCCAAAAAAGTAAGTAAGTTCTGCCTTCTCTCTTGATTATTGCTGAATATTGAAAAACAACTTGATCGCAACCAAAAAAGATTGCAAAGAATGTCAGGCTTTGGGTGTTAAAATCGTTAAAGTTTGAACCTTGGGCTTAATTGGTTTTCTGAAAGTAAGTAGCCTTTAATTCGAGTAGTAAGCAAAAGGTTTTCACTTTTTCCGTTCGTTTTTCAAGTATAATTACTTATTCGCAACTGCCTAAAAATATAGGGTTACTATTGAGCAGCAATTTGTTTTTTACTTCTGATGCAAACTCATCTGGAGAACCTGTATTGGTTGAGTTGGAAATCGACTTAGACCATAACCTTTGTTTTAACCCTGTTCATTTGAAGCTTCTAAAAAACAAGCTTATTTGTCTTAAAGACAAAGCCAATTCCAATGATTTTCACGAGTGGACACTTGGACCCGATTCCCAATTTGAAGCGCTCTACCAACATGGTTTGGGTACTCTCAAAATAATCATGGCCTCTGGTGAGGCACTGTGCTGGAATTTTACTACCCAGAAAAAGCCTCAAGTTTATCAGTTTATCCAAGATTGTAAAAAAAACCTGGGTGTGGTTTTAGAAACAATTACCACCATCTGTCCTGGATGTGGCGGTATCTTGAAAACCGATGAGCTTTGTCTAACTTGCAACCCGTTGCCTGCGGAAAAAGGGACTTCGCTGAAAATGCTTCTGCGGCTCTTTGAATTCTCAAAACCGCAAATGCCTCTTATTATCCTTGGTTTTTTCCTGACACTTTTTAGCACCCTCGTAGGTCTTATTCCGCCTTACCTAGTCATGCCTTTGACCGATGATGTGCTTATTCCTATGCAACAGGGTAAGTTAACCGATTTCTCGCCGGTTTTTTATTACATCGGATTGCTGGCGTTGGCAGGCGCAGCAACCTGCATACTCGAATGGGCACGATCCTTTTTCTCTAGCTGGGTTAGTGAACGCATCAGTGCCAGTTTGCGTATGAAAACCTATTCGCACCTTCATACTCTTTCGGTTGAATATTTTGGCAGCAAAAGAACAGGCGATATCATGTCGCGAATTTCGAGTGATACCAATCAGCTTTGTAATTTCCTTTCCTCGCATGTGGTCGATTTTGCATCTGATGTACTTATGGTTTTGCTCACTGCGGTTACTCTTTTTGCAATCAATCCTTTTCTTGCAATGGCTAGTTTAATCCCGTTTCCTTTTATAACTTTCCTGGCTTACAAAATGCGCGGGCACCTTTTACGCGGCTATCGTAAAGGCAGTATTGTTTGGGCAGATATGACCAGCGTGCTTGCAGATACCATTCCAGGCATTCGGGTGGTCAAAGCTTTTTCGCAGGAAAAACGCGAAATACAGCGCTTTGATCATACCAACTCTGTTGTCGTTGCAACCAATGATCATATCAATCTCTGGTGGGCCATTATCTGGCCATTGATTACTTTCATTACCACACTTGGCCTTTTAATTGTTTGGGTTGCAGCAGCTTGGCAGATTTTTAAGGGCCATATCACTGTGGGTGTCCTTACCGCTTTTCTCGCCTACATCAGCAGGTTTTATTCCCGCAGTGAATCTATGATAAGGTTTATGTCTTATGCTCAGAGGGCCTCTGCAAGTGCAGGCCGTTTGTTTGAAATCCTCGATCGAAAGCCAAGTGTGCCTGAACCTTCCAAACCCATCGCACCCAACAAACTTGGGGGCGATATTGATATCCGCAATTTGCGATTCAGCTATGGTTCACGCGAAGTGCTTCATGGCATTAGTCTTTCGATTCGCAAGGGTGAGATGATTGGGATTGTTGGGCCCAGTGGTGCGGGAAAGACCACGCTGATCAACTTGATTTGCAGATTTTTCGACCCTTCTCACGGTTCGATTTCTGTCGATGGTACCGATATTCGAAGTTTCCCAGTTTCTGATTATCGCAGAAATATAGGCATTGTTCTTCAAGATCCGTTTCTATTCTTTGGCTCGATCGCAGATAATATTTCCTATGGTAAACCAGAAGCAACCCGTAAAGAAATCATTGATGCTGCACGCTTTTCCAAGGCTCATCCCTTTATTCTTAATTTGCCCGAAGCCTATGATTCTTTGGTCGGTGAACGGGGTCAATCGCTTTCGGGGGGTGAAAGGCAACGTGTTTCTATCGCCCGCGCACTTTTAGTGAATCCCGGAATTCTTATCCTAGATGAAGCTACTTCCGCACTTGACGCGGAAACCGAAAAAGAACTTCAAGCAGCTCTCGAAAATCTGGTGGAAGGCCGTACCACTATCGCTATCGCTCATCGACTAAGCACCCTTAGGCGCGCAGATCGCTTGATTGTGATGGAAAATGGCACCATAGCAGAAACTGGCACTCATGCCGAACTTTTGCAAAAGGAAGGCCTTTACTTCAGGCTTCACAAAGCGCAGCAAATGCTAGCAGCAGGATATACCATATGAATCTTTCGCCAAGTATTAGTAAC
Source organism: Planctomycetota bacterium (assembly GCA_026692965.1). Classification (GTDB taxonomy): domain Bacteria; phylum Planctomycetota; class Planctomycetia; order Gemmatales; family Gemmataceae; genus UBA969. Next base: position 3,075 of record JAPLNF010000127.1, on the reverse strand, counting down.
CCGCAAAACTTGTGGGCCGAACCAGATTGCAATATTTGCGTCCGTCAAGCAGATGGCACAGTTGTTAAAAACTTGACGCCTATGAGCCTGTTCCCACTTTCAGAGGATAACAAAAACATCGTCGTTCTTGATGCTAATCAACAAGAGGTTTTTTTTATCGACGATTTGCAGCAACTAGAATCAGTCTTGGCAAATGAAATTCAAGTGGCGTTACTTCGAAATCGCTTCATCTTGAAACTCCTGAAAATTCACAAGGTATCTAATCTTAGGACCCCTGCAGAATGGAAAGTGCTTACTGATCGGGGCGAATCTTCGCTTATTTTCTCTTCTGAAGAATCTATTCGCAGACTTCCCGAGGATGGCGCTTTAATTCAAGATTCTCAGGGAATCAGGTACCTTGTACCGAAGATAGGCAGTTTGAATTCGTTTTCTCGCAAAGTTATTGAGTACTATATTTAACAACTATGAACATTAAAATCACACAGAATATGAAATTCATCAAAGGCCCAAGCGCTTGGTTCAAGCATCAGGTTTGCACTTTTACTCTTGATGCCGAGCAAATCAATCACCCTGATGATTCTAGGCTGGCCTTGTTAAAAGAGTTTGCCCTGCCCTTGCCCGCTAACTCACCCTCGTTGGGTTTATGGTTGGCGCAGTTGGCGAATGCCCTGCAGAAGTTTGCATCTTATCAGGGGGATTATTTTTCCTGTCGGGTTCTTACTTCAAAAAATGCAGATGCAAATTCTTTGATCATTGCGTTTGCTTTTTTAGAAGAAGAAGTCGCCCGTGATTCTCTTCTTTGCGCTTTATATTTGGCGCAAGTTTCTACGCATTTGCCCTGCGATAATTCTGCTGAAATCCCTAATCATATTCGAAAATTGGGACATAAAGTCGGGCTTGGGCCTAGCACCTATGCAATCTGGGAAGCCGCTTTAGAGCAACAAATTCCGGTTTGGAAGTTGAGCGATTGTAGTTTGCTGCAGTTGGGGTTGGGGAAACAGCAACAGCGGGTTTGGACTGCAGAAACTGGGCGAACACCCTTGCTCGCTGAAAATATCGCTCAGGATAAAGATTGGACCCGCCAACTGCTTGAAACCGTTGGCGTTCCGGTTCCTCAAGGTAGAGTTGTGGTTTCTCGCGAAGATGCTTGGGCCGCTGCTCAGGAAATTGGCCTTCCTGTTGTTGTAAAACCGCAGTTTGGAAGTCAAGGGAATGGCGTTTCCATTAATCTGCTTTCGGAACAGCAAGTGCTTGACGCTTTTGATAATGCCAACGCTTTTAAGTGTTCAGTTGTTGCAGAAAGCTTTAAAGAAGGTGCGGATTATCGTATATTAGTGATTGGCGACAAGATGATCGCTGCTTCACTTCGCGAGCCTGCGCAAGTTATTGGCGATGGAGTTTCCACTATTGCCCAACTTGTTGCTGCGGTGAATCGCGATCCACGCAGAGCGGAAAGCCATGCAGGCGTTTTAAGCCCGATCCCACTTGATCCTATTTCGCTTGCTGTTTTGGCTTCTCAGGAATTTACCCAAGATTCAATCCCGGATAAGGGCACTAAAGTTCTTATTCGAAAAAATGCCAACCTGAGTACCGGTGGTACTGCAAAAGATGTTACCGATTTAGTTCATCCTCAGGTTGCAACCCTTGCGATTTCTGCTGCCCGGCAATTGGGGTTAGATATTTCTGGGGTTGATATTATTACCAGCGATATTTCAAAACCGCTTGCTGAAACGAATGGCGCGGTAGTTGAAGTTAATGCTGGGCCTGGCCTTCGCATGCATCTTGAGCCTTCCGAAGGTCAGGGGCGGCCTGTGGGCAAAGCAATAGTCTCAATGCTTTTTCCGAAGCCCGCTAAAGCGCTTATTCCTGTAATAGCAATCATTTCTGCAAAGGCATCAAGTTCGATTACAGATTCGGTTTTTCGAAAAGCACAACACTGTTTTGGTGCTACGGGATTAATTGGAACGGATGGCCTTTTCATGGATGCGTTGAAAATCGCGAAACGCTCTGGGTGTGCTGGGGTTGATGTATTGAGGTTGTGCCAGTATCCAGATTTAAAGGCTTTGGTGGTGGAGTTTAGCTGGGATGAATTTGCCTTTCATGGCTTGGGCTTATCCTGTTGCTCCTTGATTGTTTGCGCGGATGTCCCTGAATCAGCACTTTTTACCCAATCTGAATTACTGCAGGAACTTCGCCATGGGTTAAGTCCCTCAGGTAAGATTCTTCTTCCTGAAAATCTTGCAGGCTTGGCCCCTGCCCAGCCTACTTTTTGGTCTAAGGCCCTGCTCTGCTGCAGTTCGCCATGGAATGAATGTTTGAAATATCTGGCACTCAACCCGAGTGGCATCATTCAAATCCATGAGGATAAGTTAAGCTTTTACCGGGGTGAAATAAAAGAATCTGAGCGCAATCTGACTAAAATACAAACCAATGGTTTGAATCTGGTTGCTGTAGTTGAGCATCTGCTTGAGCAGATTGTCGAATAATTTAGCCTAGTAAGCATTCTTATTTTGTCTTTGCCTGCCCATGGGTTTTCATGGAGGCCAAAATTTCGTTGGAAATTTCTGAAGCGATACGATGTTGCTGGCCGCTATCTTTTAACCCAGAGTTGGATACAACAGTTTTTGATGCAATTGCAATGGGGTTGAATCCTGCAATAATGGCAACTGGTGCAGTGCCTGGCATTTTTCTACCGCTATCCGAGGTGTCCATAAGAAAGAATGGTTGGCCCCCACCTGTTGTTGGGTCGGAAAGTGCAGCATCAACTGCTATTTTTTTGTTTCCTGCGCCAAACCCGATGGCATTCTGCGCCACTTTGTTACCCTCGTTTAAACTTACAATTTGGCCGGTCAATCTCCAACCTTCCCCTTGTGGATAAGTTGGCTGGTTCCAAAATACCGCGGGCAAACCTGCATCTGTAAGATTTTTTGCAACCTGCATCGCAATGCTTTGGCCGATGGGTGTATTCCGATCATGCCCTGTTACAGCATCGGTAACTCTTGGTCGTGAGTCCGCTGCTTTTCGCAGTGGCCCTTTCGGAATCAGGGAGTCATCTTTGGCCAGTTCATCTGCGAC
>JAPLNF010000126.1 GCA_026692965.1 Planctomycetota bacterium | reverse complement strand
TTACTTGATTCTACACTCCTTGTTGCGGTAGGTGAATTTGGTAGAAGCCCTTACCTAAATATGCGGGGTGGCCGAGATCACCATAGTGGCGTTTGGAGTGGGTTGCTTGCAGGTGCAGGTATACCTGGCGGAGCCGTGGTTGGTTCTTCTGATGCCCTCGGTGGCGCACCTGAAAATACACCTGTAAATCCTGCCATGTTTGCTGCAACTATTTATAAAGCGCTGGGAATTGACCCAACGCGAAAAATAAATCTCGCTAATGGAGTGTCAGCACCGCTAGCTGATTCCGCACCTATTCCTTCTTTGGTATGAATACGAATAAATGATTAATTCTGAATGGATATACGCTGTAGATGAAAAGAACTTTTCTCCAAAAGTAGTGGAGATGTCGAAGAATGTACCAGTGGTGGTGGATTTTTGGGCGCCCTGGTGCCAGCCTTGCAAATTGCTTAAGCCCATGCTTGAAAGTGCCATTCAAAATCTCAATGGCCAAGTTATGCTTGCGGAAATTAACACCGATGAGAACCCCAATCTTGCAGCATCATTCAAGGTTGAAGGAATACCTGCAGTTTTTGCTTTGAAGGATGGCCTTGTTGTTAATCGATTTCAAGGCTTATTAACTGATGAACAACTACAGGAGTTTCTTGCAACGCTTTTACCCACCGAAGTAGATAAGCGATTGATTGAAGCTGTTGAGTTGAAAAAAACAGATCCTGTTGCAGCAGAAGAAACAGTAAGGGGATTGTTTAAAGATAATCCAAAGCATGATAAAGTTCGATTGGCCCTTGCAAAAATTTTGGCGGGAAAAGGGGATGAACAATCCGAAGTGCCCGGCCTTTTGGAACCGTTTGGTTCGGACGGAGATACAGGCAAAGAAGTTCAGAAAATCATGGCTGAACTAAAGATCTATCAAATAACAAAACCACTTCCCACCGAGGCTGATGTCCTTAAGCAAATCGAATTGAAGCCTAAAGATGGTTTAGCCTATTACCAGCTTGGCTGTCTTAAAGCTGTTTCTGGTAATTACGAAGAAGCTTTAAAGCTTTTAATTCAAGCAGGCGAAAATGATATGAACCTTGCTAAGAATGGCGTTCGCGAGGCTATGGTCAGCATCTTTCATTTGGTTGGTGTGGGTAGTCCGCTGGCTAATCAATATCGATCAAAATTGTCGAGCTTACTTTACTAGAGGTTTTGCGTCCAAGACGCATTTTGCTTGCCTTCGCCTAGTGTCTTATCGATAAAGAAAGCTAAAGGAATACCCGCAATAAATCCGCCTATGTGCGCCCCATAAGCTACTCCACCACCTTCCCCAGCACCCAACTCTATGAAGCTACTAAATAGCTGCATTGCAAACCACAATCCTACCGCGACCATTGCAGGTACCGTGGTGACAAACCGAAAGATCAGGACAGTTACACTGTTGTTGGGATAGAAAAGTAGGTAAGCACCCATGACCCCCGATATTGCCCCTGAGGCGCCCAAACTGGGGGTTAATAGGTCGGATTTTAGCAGAACACAAGTTGCAACATGTGCTAAAGATGCCAGTATCCCTACGATAATGTAAAAAAGCAGATATTGCAGATGTCCTAGTCGGTCTTCAACATTATCACCAAAGATCCAAAGGAAAAGCATGTTGCCTAAAATATGGCCTATGTCTCCATGCATGAACATGGAGGTGATTAGCGTGATGTAAACCGTGAAGGGAGTTGGCTCTAAGCCAAGTTGGATAATATCTTCGCCTGAGCGGGTTTTTCCTAAAACAGTGGGGCTGGATTGAATATCTTTTCCTGAAATGATTTCAGCTGGCACTGCGGAGAAAGTGTAGACAAAGCGCTCGTTCTCGCCAAAGTTTTGAAACATGGCGAAAACAAAAATGTTGATCGCAATTAGTGTGTAATTAACAAACGGGGTTCGAATTCGTTGCGAGTTGTCATCGTACAAGGGCATAATCATTATAGTTACTCTGGGGAGATATCAAGCAAAAACAGATTGAACCAGACGGCCTGCAACATCGGTTAGGCGTTCATCCTTGCCTAAGTGCGGGTAGATAAGTTTCTCATGATCCATGCCAAGAAGATGCAGCAATGTTGCGTGAAAATCATTAACGGATATTCTTGTGTCGATTGCATTGAGCCCCATTTCGTCGGTGGCACCAATAGTTTGTCCGCCTTTAACTCCGCCTCCAGCGATCCACATCGTAAAGCCATGGGGGTTGTGATCACGACCTCTGCCTCCCTGAGTATTGGGCAACCTGCCAAATTCACTTGCCCAAACAACCAGAGTGGAGTCTAGCAAACCTCTGGCTTTAAGATCTTTTAGTAATGCAGCAATTGGCTGATCAACATGGCCACACATCTTTTCATGATTGGAATTAATGTCGTCATGTGCATCCCACTGGGTGACCAAGGGGCCGCCACCCGAATAAAGTTGCACGAACCGAACCCCTCGCTCGACCAACCTTCTTGCGAGAAGGCAGCGGGTGCCGAAGTCGGATGTTTTTTTATCGTTCAAGCCATAGTTAACCTTGGTTCTTTCGCTTTCTTTGGAAAGATCAACCGCTTCGGGAGCATGGCTTTGCATGCGAAAAGCGAGTTCGTAGGAAGCAATGCGAGCAGCAAGATCGGAACGGGAAAGATCAAGATCTTTTTCGTTCATTTGCTTGATGAAGTCGATGGTTGCCCTTTGGCGGCTGGGTGTTATATCTGCGGGTGGTTTAAGGTGCAACAGAGGGTTGGCTCCGCGCCTTAATAAAGTTCCTTGGTATACAGCCGGAAGGTAGGCGTTGGACCAGCATGGCGCTCCGCCTTCGGGGGTGCCTTCGGGTTGTAAAAGAACGCAGTATGCAGGTAAATTTTCGTTGGTGCTACCTAAGCCATACGAAACCCAGGAACCCAAACTTGGATGTCCCATCAATGTTCTACCTGAATGCATTTCATACATTGCGGGCGCATGAACCGTGCTGGTGCACCAGCAGGATCTTAAAAAACAAATGTCATCAACACACTGAGCGAGATTAGGCATCAGGTCTGAAACCTCGAGCCCGGATTTACCATGCTTTTGAAATTTTCGGGTCGAGCCAAGAATGGGCGTATCACCTTTGGTGAACTGACTAACGGGCTTGCCAAAGCTAGGGGGCAGGGGTTGACCATTAAGTCGATTCAATTCCGGCTTAGGGTCAAATAAATCAATCTGGCTAGGGCCACCCACCATGAACATGAAAATGACCGACTTGGCTTTTGAGGGAAAATGAGAAAGTCGTGGTGCAAGCGGGTTAAGATTATTCGCTTCGATTGAAGCAGCAAATCCTTCTTGGGAAAGAAGCCAAGAAAGAGCAAGAGAACCACAAGGGCCCATGGGATGGGTTAGAAAATCTCTTCGATTGAAATTGTTCATTGCGTAATCCTACCACAAAAGTAGCAGAAAAGCACGAATCGAAGCTTTAGGATTTCTTCCTTTTCAGGGCTTCCTGCAAGGTAACACCAAGATCAGCAGGACTTTCTGCAACAAGGATTCCAGCTTTTCGCAAGGCTACCATTTTATCTTGTGCAGAACCCATGCCACCGCTAATGATTGCGCCTGCATGCCCCATACGTTTTCCAGGGGGCGCTGTTTGGCCCGCAATAAAGGCTGCGACTGGCTTTGTGACATACTTTTGAATGTAAGCAGCAGCTTCTTCTTCAGCAGTACCACCGATTTCACCCATCATTAGAATTGCTTCTGTGCCAGCATCATCCTGAAACATTTTGAGTACATCAATTTGATTGGTGCCTATGATTGGGTCACCCCCAATGCCAACGCAAGTCGATTGACCAAGCCCTAAATTAGTGAGCTGCCAAACAGCTTCATAGGTGAGGGTTCCACTGCGCGAAATGACGCCAATGGTTCCTGGCTTGTGAATGTAACCTGGCATAATGCCAATTTTGCATTGCCCAGGAGTAATAAGACCAGGGCAGTTAGGCCCGATAAGTCGAATATTCGGCTTAGTTGCAAGAAATCGTTTAGCCCTCGACATATCCAAAACTGGAATGCCTTCGGTAATCGCAACGATAACTTGTATGCCTGCATCTGCTGCTTCCATGATGGCATCAGCAGCGCCTGAAGGCGGAACGAATATCATGGTGGCGTTGGCGCCAGTTTTAGCAACGGCTTCTGCAACCGTATTGAAAATAGGAAAACCTTCTTTGGTTGTGCCACCTTTTCCGGGAACCACACCACCCACTACCTGGGTTCCATATTCCCTGCATTGGATTGCATGAAAAGTTCCGGCTTTACCCAAACCTTGGCACAATACCTTGGTGTTTTTATCAATAAGAATGCTCATGAAAACAACTCCGCAGATTCTTTTGAACTTGGTTTATGATTTATTTGGCAGCAGCTACAACTTTTTTAGCAGCATCGGTTAATCCTTCAGCAGCAATGATCTTAAGTCCGCTTTCCTGCAGGATTTTCTTGCCTTCAGCTACATTTGTACCTTCCAACCTTACCACCAATGGAACATGGAAACCGACTTCCTTGTAGGCAGCAAGAATTGCATTGGCAATGGTGTCGCACTTCATAATGCCACCAAAAATATTGACCAGCACAGCTTTTACATTAGGATCGGAAAGCAAAATTCGAAAAGCTTCGGTTACCTGATCCTTATTGGCACCACCCCCAACATCCAAGAAGTTGGCAGGTTCGCCACCATGATATTTAATGATGTCCATGGTGCTCATTGCAAGGCCAGCACCATTAACTAGGCATCCTATGTTGCCACTCATTTGCACAAAACTCAAACCGGATTTAGCAGCACGTACTTCAGAAGGGTTTTCTTCAGAAAGATCACGTAAGTGTTCAATGTGGAGATGTCGGAAAAGTGCGTTGTCATCAAATGTGATTTTGGCATCCAAGGCCAAAACCTCACCCGTGGGAGTAACAACTAAAGGATTAATTTCAGCAAGGCTAGCATCTTGAGCAAGGAAAACCTTGGATAATGCCATCATGATGGCTTCGGCTTGTGGAACCTGTTCGGGCGTAAAGCCAAGAGCAAAAGCTAGTTTACGAGCTTGGTAGGGAAGAAGTCCGGTTTCAGGAGAAACTGCCATCTTCAAAAGTTTTTCGGGATTCTTATGGGCAACTTCTTCGATATCAACGCCACCATCAGCGCAAGCCATCATGATGGGCATGCCTTCAGAGCGATCTAAAACCATGCCAAGATAGATTTCACGGGAGATATCAGCTGCGCTTTGAACCAAAATCTTGGAAACCTTTTGTCCTTCTGGCCCAGTTTGCAGGGTAACCAGAGGAAACTTAAACATCACTTCAGCAATCGGAATGATGTCTTCGCGTTTGGTAATGAATTTAACCCCGCCGAAATCTTTGCCGCTATCTTTAAAGCGACCTTTGCCTCGGCCACCCGCATGAACCTGTGCCTTAAGAACAACGGGGTTGCCACCCAGATGATCAAAAGCTTTAACAGCTTCCTCAGGGGAATTTGCAATAATGCCTGCAGGGATTTTGGCCCCTTCAGCAGCAAGTAAATCTTTAGCTTGATATTCGTGAATTTTCATGGACCAACCCATCTACTCTTCAAGGAATAAGGTATGATGAAAGTTTATAACTTTACAGCATATGCTGTTAAGTATTTATAGGATGAATAGGTCGGGATACCAGCTTTTTCCATGATCAATCCCAGAGATTTCCTTTTTTATGAGGATTCTGCAAATGGATGTTACCAGCCTTCTCGCTGATTTAGTTCGTTTACCAAGTATAAATCCGATGGGCAGGGTGCTGCCAGAAGAACTCATATTTGAAAGCCGTGTAACCCAATACATGGAAACTTTCTTTAAAAATATGGGGGCACGAACCGAGCGAACCAATATTCAGCCGGGCCGAGATAATTTAGTAGCCTTCATGGATCCCCCAGGTAACCCTTCTCAAACCATCCTCTTTGAAGCGCATCAAGATACAGTTCCCATTGATGGAATGACCATCGATCCCTTTGGTGCTAAAATAGAAGCAGGCAAACTTTATGGTAGAGGGGCGTGCGATGTTAAAGGGGGGATGGCATCCATGGCGACTGCTTTTGCCCGACTTTTTAAGCAAAAAAAAGCAGGGATGCCCCAAGTGGTAATGGCATGTACCATTGATGAAGAGCATGGGTTTCAAGGAATTCAAAGTGTAGTTAACCAGCCTTGGTTAAAAGCAAAAGATCCCAAATCTATTTGGGCAATCGTAGCAGAACCGACCCGCCTTCATATTGTAAACGCCCATAAGGGTGCGGTTCGATGGGATTTGCAATGCAGAGGTGTATCCTGCCATAGTTCCACCCCTGAAAAAGGAAAAAATGCCATTTACAGCATGGCTAAGCTTCTGCCTTATGTCGAAGAATATGCAAAACATCTTGCGGCATTGCCCGGGCATCCAAGGATTGGAAGTGCAACCCTAAGTTGCGGAACAATTCGCGGTGCGGTGCCAGATTTTTGTGCAGTGCAGGTTGATCGAAGGTTGCTTCCAGGGGAAACTCCCGAGGGTGCGGTTAATCAATTCCGCGAATGGCTGGGGCAAAAATGTAAGGACATTACATTTGAAGTAACGGAACCATGGCTTGCAGCGCCTGCCTTGGGCGATGAATATTCCCCGAAACTGGTGCAAGCTTTGGGTAAGAGTATTAAATCAAGAATTGGGACATTGGAAATCGATGCAGAACCCTATGGAACGGATGCCGCAAGTTTGTGCGATGCATTTATTCCAGCAGTTGTTTTTGGTCCGGGAAGCATTGCCCAGGCCCATACTAAAGATGAATGGATAGAAATTGAACAATTAAAGATGGCGGAGGAGATTCTTTTTGATTTTGTAATTTCCCAGTCCGTGTAGACTTAGACTTTGTGAAAATTATCAAAGATTACAATGTTAATGCCAATGGGTTTGAATTGTGTTATAAAGAAAGTCGTACGATTTATTTTCACCAAGGAGAAATAAGAAGTGAGCATTATTAGGATTGGACTCGCAGAGACGAAGAATTTTTCAGAAGGTTATGACGCGATATTTGGCAAAAAGAAAGCCACGCCTGCTGTGAAAGCAAAGGCCCCAGTAGCAAAGGCAAAAGCCAAGGCCCCAGTAGCAAAGGCGAAAGCCAAGGTAACAGTAAAGAAAAAAAGCGGGAAAAAGTAAAGCGACTTGCCCTTTAAGCACACTGTAAATAAGGCTTGCCTGATTTTTCGGGTAAGCCTTATTTATTTATGGGGGGCTATATCCAACCCCTGTTGTTTCGTCGGTCCGAAATTGATTTAGGGGGGCTTTCCAAAATACCCCAGACTTTGTTGCCAGAGCCGGTATGGATGTTGTTAACTTAATGCCCTGCGAGTCTGGGAAAAGCGCATTCCAACCTTCAAGGTTCAACGAGAAATCTTTATTAATATCGAGGGGAGATTTTGCCAAAAGCAATTTGTCTCCGCTCCCAAAAATATTCCTGCCTCCATCAAACTGCACCGATTCTTTAAGCCGCTCCTGTGATATTTCGGGGTCTTCCAACTGAACGAATTCCTTCGCCCCAATTTGAACTATCAGGCTTTCACTGAGCTTTACCAAGATTGGAATTGTGGAAGGTTTCCCTTGTGTTATTTGGAATGGGATTCCCTCGCAAAAAGCAGATACTTTATAAATCCTTGCTTGTAATCCTGCAATCCCCACCGTACCGGTGCCCGAAGATTCCACCTTGATGATCCCTCCTGCGATTGCAATAAAACTTTGGGTGATTTGTAATTCGCAATTTCTTGTGGTTCGATTTCTGAATATGTTGCATTCACCACGCAACCTGCATTGATCAATCAGGATGGAATTAGCCGGTACAGGAGGTTTTCCTGGCATGGAATCCATCATGAGGTTGGTATCCACCCCTAAGCCAATGATGGTTGGGAGTTGTAGTGCTTCACTTTTTTCGAAAGTAACACTGCAATTTTTCAGGTTGATAGAACCGGCCTTCCCGAGAGTTGCCAAAGATGGTGTACGCAACCCTGCCAATATTGGTCTGGATACAATTTCTAAATCTTCCAGCTTTAAAGAGCTTTCATTGATAAGAAACATTGCAACAATTATTCCCTCGCGCGTATCTCCAGAAACAAGAATGGGCTTGCTACCCGGAAAAGGCTTGATGGTGATTTCTCCCGCAGTCTTGTCGAGCCTCAAGGGCTTGATAATAAGATCGCCATCATGCCTGATGAGAATTGTTTCGCCTCCCTTGCAAGATGCGAGCGCAGTTTCAAGAGTTTTGAAAACAAATTTTGAAGGATCATCGGTTTCAGCAGAGTCAACTATTCTGGGTTTGCTAGAAGCTTCAGGCTTGATGTTTGTGATAGTGGGAAGAGGCTTAGAGATATAAGAGAAGTCGAGGAATTTTTCTGCACCGATAAGCCTGTCGGAAATATTGTCAGGGCTACGAAGTTCCAATGCTGTGTCTTTAAGCATGAAAGCCTGCCCCAAGTGAAACTCTTCAAGTAATTTGAGAGGCTGATCATTTTTCCAAGGGCTGGTTTCCAGCAACTTTGAGGTTTCATCAATACCTAGTTTGTTATCGCGTAACTGGTTTTGAAACGAGAGGAATTCATGGAATGAAAACGGGGGCGAAGTTTGAATCAAAAAGCTATCAACTTTGTAATAACGATTCTCTTCACCTTTGAACTTTGTTTGGTTAGGCCCCATGGTATTTCGAATAAGAACAGCATTATCCGAATCCGTTTGGAATAGAAGATCAGGGGATTTTGCAATTAAGGAATGGTTCATTTCAACCTGAGGATTGGATTGCGAACCTGCATAAATCAAACTCGATTTTGATCCTTGAATGATCGAGCAATGCTGAATCACCACGGGATTGTCGGTGTCGGTTTTCCCAAGAAAATGAATGATGGAGTAATGAGGCCCAAAGACGCAATCAGTTAGCCTGATGCGCGAATTTCCTTTTTTAATTATCGCATCACAACCCCCACCATCTGGTTGCCGGTAAGAGACAGGTTCGGGTTTCCCGGTCTCATTAAGGGGCGAGACAATCTGCTCGAAACCCAGAAAGCAGCAGTCCTCAATATTAATCGTGGGCTTCGTATTTTCGGGAGAATCAAGCAGGAGGGACGCCAGTTGCCTATTTTCGCTTTGAACCGCTTGTGCCTGGATGAATTCGCATCGTCTTAATACCAGCGTTTTTTTACCCCTGAAGGTTATCCCATGCATTTCGGTGTCTGTGGATCGCGCATCGATCGTGATGTTGACATCCTGAATGATTGCATCATCTGAATCAATGGTGAGTGCAGACCATGCAACAGGGTTGGTAACCGAGCGGGCATCGTATCCTAATTTAAGAGTGGGCCTTTTAACCGAGTCCTTGCCTCGGATTTTTACTTGCGCATGATTGATGATCAAGCCCGGTTCTTGTTTGTCGTTTTCAGGCGTAAGGTCGAGATCTTTAGCTAGGACGATCTCGATTTGCTTGGCGTCCTTGTTTTTTTGGAGCCATTCTCTTAGTTCTTTTAAAGTTGGTTCTTCCGATTCATATTTGGGAATCAATCCTGCTTTTGCTTCCATCGCAGGGTTGTTGATCGGTGTGTTTTCTCTGGGTTTATTATTTCCGGAATCCGGAAACAAAGGGGAATCGTTGGAAGCTGAACGCTGGTTTTTGAAGGGCCAATTTCCCTCCGTACTTGGGGTTTTGCTTGGCAGCGAATCCATGAATACAAGTGCAAGAATTATAAATATTCCAGCTAATGCCATGGGGTAAGTCAGGCTTTGTTGTCTTCCAGTCGGGCTGATAATGTGGTTGCCCAAGGCCCTGATCTGTGAATCGCGGGGAGCAATCCCAAGGCTTATTGCAACATTCTCCATATCTGCAAGCATTTCTTGGGGAGTCTGGTACCTGTCGATCGGTAGCTTTGCCATCATTTTGTCTAGAAGCATTGCGATGCCATCAGGCAAATCTGGAATTAACACTCTTGGATCAGTGGGCTTAACATGCTGGTGATGATAAAGCTTTCTCGCTGCAGTACCTTCTGGAACCACTGCATGGCCTGTAATCAAATGATAAAAAGTACAGCCCAGCGAATAAATGTCGCTGCGATGATCAGCATCGCGTGGCTCTAATGCCTGCTCAGGTGAAATATAATCAAAGGTGCCTAATGTCATTCCGGATTGTGTCAACCCGCCTTCATTGGGCCCAAGCGATCTTGCTAGCCCCATGTCCACCAATTTTACCAAACCTGTTGGTGTTATGATAATGTTTGAAGGCTTGATATCGCGGTGCACAACATTACGGCTTGCGGCATGAATAAGCCCACGTGCAACTTGAATCATGTAAAGCAAAGCTTCTTCGCAGGGGATAGTCTTGCGTGCAGTTAAAATTTCGCGGAGGTTTTTCCCTTCGATGAATTCGAATGCGATGAAACTTAGATTTTGATCCTCACCGCAATAAAATACCCTGGCGATGTTTTCGTGATCGAGCCTTGCAGCGCTTCTTGCCTCTTGATGAAATCGTAAAACATTCTCGTTTTCTTTTGCCATATCCGGGGGCAATACTTTCACTGCCACGGTTCTGTCCAGCAAGATATCCCTAGCTTTTAAGACGGTAGCCATCCCGCCTTTTCCAATGGCGCCAATCAATTCATAATGTCCGAGTTGTTTGCCTTTAAAAACATTTGGCAAAGGTGCATCTTCTGAAGTCTTTACCAACTGTGGCGCGGTTTTGGAAACTTGGGTGGGGACTTCATCTGTTGATTCAATACCCGATGCAAATAATAAAGCAGCGGGGTCGGAAGGGTCTAAATCGATGTGGAGTTTAGGCAGTGGCCCTGGTGTTCCCAGCAACACTTCCTTTGGTAATTCTGGATTCGAAGATTCGTTATTCATCGAACAAGGGTTCCATTCCAATGCCAACTATCAACTTTAAAGGGCGGCAAAGAATTCCTGCAATGATTATCCTTGATCAACGGGTTAATGCAACCCGGGAATCAAGAAAGTGGAAACACTTGGATAAAGTACCAGCTTAAAGCAGATTGAAAGTGCCGCGGGTCAAACCTACCTGATTGCTGGCTTTCAAGTTTTGCCAAAGGTTTTTACCATCATTTTTACCCGAAAGGACCGAACCATACCCATCTAGAATCTTCTGTACTTCCAAGTTTGATTCCCTAAGGAATTCTATCCTGAAGTTAGTCACATGCATTTCAATAAGCCGCTTCAAATACTCTGCAGCAGATTGGGGCATGGAATTGTAAACCGTATTTCTACAGCCCGAATCAACACCAACGGGGAATTCCGCACCAGTACTGCGATCTCGCAAAGAAACTTTGTGGGTTTCGCAGGGCCTGCCACAATCGCGGTGATCCTTGCCTTCAGAAAGAAATGCAGCATATACACAATGCTCCATATGAAACATCGGCATATGCAGATGCGCACCTATCTCTAAAGCCCGCGGTTCAGACCTCGTTACAAGTTGCTTGAGTTGTTCCCAGTTAAGATCGTTACCGGGGGCTACGCGCTCTAAACCTTCATCCAGCATCATGCGAGTGCTGATTTCATTGACGCAATTAAGTGACCAATCACCAATAAGTCTAAGAGAGGGCGCATGTTGCTTTGCATACCTAAGGGCACTTATACTTCGAATCAACAATGCATCAGGTTGGTATTTTATTGCCTGGGTAAGAAAGCCATCTTCGCCCGGCTTGATAACACGCAAGGTTGCCAAAGAAATCGGAATCCCAGCCAAGTTGGCTTTGGTTACTGCTTCTTTGTAAAGTTTCGTGTCTTCAAAATCGCAATGAATCATGGATATTTTTGTGGATTGAGGGTTTTTCGCCCAATCTATTACCGCATCGAGTTGCCCATGATTTCGTACCAAGGGTATAAGTGAAGGCGATTCGTGTTGCAAAGGTTTAGGAACTTTAATTTGCTCACGCAATTGTTCCAGCGCATTCGTGCTGACAATTGGCCTGATCTGGCTGGTTTTTCTGGCATCAATCAATTGCTCCACTAATTCGCGCCTAAGCTTGTTTAAGATCGTAGGGGGAATCATGGCATTTCCCTCGATATTAAGTTCGATTGTGCCCAGAGAAAACGGGGTGCTGCCAAGTCTGCCCAGATATTCTTTTGCATCATTTAATTCGAAGGGGCGCTGATTAGCCTCTTGAACTGGGCCTTCCCAAGTTGCTTTTGCAGAAGTGCCATCTTTGCAAAGGGCTTCAACATGCAGCGGGGCATTGATTTTACAATCTAGCTTAAAATCTAAAGCAGCGCGATGAACCACAAGATCCCGAGCGAAGCTAGATTCCATGCGCTTGCGGAAATCTGGATCGTCTGTTTTCCAAACGGGGGCATCCAGAACCTCTTGCTTGTTTACTTCGATTCCGCCATGCACGCGTATTTCAACCACATCGCTAATTCTGGTTTTTTGAATTTCCACAACGCGCCCGCCCGGCTCTTTTTCTTCCGGCTTGGCCAAGTCGATTACAATCCCATCACCTATTTGTAATGGTAAAGGGTGACCCAGATGTTCTTTATCAATTTTTAAAAAGAGGGTGCCTGCTTTGAGGTCGATAATGTGCCCGAGTAATAAGCCACGACTTTTAGGGAATCGCCCGCGCACCAGTTTTTGATGATTGTTCCCGTGAAAAAAGCCTGGGGTAAAGCCCCGCGAAAAAGCCATCGTTAAGTCATTAAGTTGAATTTTATCAGGTTCGAAAGGCCTGCCTTCCATTGCGCAATCGATCGCCTCGCGATAAAGCCTTGTAGTTGCTGCAACATAGGCTGCGCCTTTTAAGCGCCCTTCAATTTTGAAACAGGTGACCCCCGCTTTGATGAGCTCCGCAATTTGATCATGCCCTGCAAGATCCTGCGGGCTTAATAAATATGCCTTGTCGCCTAGATTGATTTGCTTCCCATCCACGATCATCTCGTAGGGCATTCTGCAAGCTTGTGCACATTGGCCCCGGTTAGCGCTGCGACCGCCCAACGCTTCGCTGGTTAGGCATTGGCCGCTGTAAGCAACGCATAATGCACCATGGACAAAAACTTCTAGGGGGATGTTGCTTTCTTCAGAGATTATGGCAATCTGTTCGATGGACATCTCGCGTGCAAGCACCGCTTGAGTTGCCCCGAGTTCTTCAGCAAAGTTGGCACCGCGAGAATCTGAAATCGTCATTTGGGTGCTTGCATGAATTTCTAATTCCGGAACTGCCAGCCTTGCAAGCTTTGCTAATCCCAGATCTTGAATAATGACAGCATCCACTCCTGCCCGTGCGATTTCCTGAAGATATCTTTCAGCTTCTTTTAGTTCTTCAGAAAAAATCAGGATGTTGAACGCCACGAATGCTCGAATGTTATGACCGTGGAGAAAAGCAACGACCTTGGGAAGTTCAGCAAGAGTAAAGTTGGTTGCCCTGTGCCTGGCATTAAATTGGTCAAGGCCAAAATAGACCGCATCTGCCCCGTTGGCCGCTGCTGCCTTCAGGCAATCCCAGTCCCCCGCAGGAGCCAGTAGTTCGGGTTTTCTTTGCGATTCGACTTCCTGCATGGAAACTTTCTTTGAATAAGAAAAAGTACAAGTTACATTCTTAAAGATCATCTTACCGGAATTTACATGAGGTATTCCATGTTTCGAGTGCTTTTTCTTAGTGTTTTGGCCCTTTCGATGTTCGGTTATTCGCATGGTGCAGATAATTTACCGCTTCTTTTTGAAGATAACTTCGCCAAGGGCTCGGATCGTTGGGCTTTTAGCGATAGTTCATGCTGGAAAATAGTCGATGCCAAGGATGGGGGCAAAGCCTTGAGCCAGTTTAAAAAAACCAGTGCCTTTAAGCCCCCGCACCGCAGCCCGTACCATTTTGCACTTGTGAAAGATCTCAGCGTTGGGGATTTTGTTTTAGAAACCAAAATGCTCAGCACCATCAAGGATTATAACCACCGCGATCTTTGTCTTTTCTTTGGTTATCAAGATCCTGCGCATTTTTATTATGTTCATCTAGGCAAGAAAACCGATGATCATGCCAATCAAATTTTTATCGTCGATGGTAGCGATCGGAAGAAAATTTCAACCAAGACAACTCCGGGTACCAATTGGACTGATGCTTGGCATAAGGCCCGCATTAAACGCGATGTCTCCACTGGATCCATCGAAGTTTTCTTTGATGATATGAATGAACCCGTGATGACTGCAACCAATAAAAACTTTCTTTGGGGCCAAGTTGGTGTTGGTACTTTTGATGATACAGGCGACTGGGCCGACGTAAAAGTTTACGGTGTGAAAGCCAAAGGTAAATAAAGTTTAAGCGGGAAGGGCAAGTGCCTTTTTCTGGCTGCTAGGACGTTAGAAGTTGATTTAAAAGATTAGATCTAGTTTTTCGATAAGAATGTTTTTTCATCGTACTGTTATGTGACAATTTACTAAACAAATATGCTAATCTCAAAGTTTAGGAAATTTTCTTTCGGGTTTGCCACAAAAATATAGAGGCAGCAAGTAGGAAATTGGCTAATCCGTAATTACGGAGTCCTCGCCAAACGGAGCCCATTGTAGTTGTAGCGATATTCCGGCGTGCCGAAGTCTCGGAAGGAAGAGCGAGCTAACGATCCATTGAAGTTGAAAGACCCGCCCTGCAACACACGGGGATCTCCCGTTGCTGGCCCCTTGGGATCTGTAACTAATCCTGATGGATAGGCTCCGAACCAATCCTCACACCACTCAAACACATTACCATGCAGATCGTATAGACCAAATACATTGGGTTTATAACTCCCCACTGCTTTTATACTGTCACCAAGAACATTTAAATCACGCTTCGTTAGGCTATCTCCATACGAATACGCCGTAATTGTTCCCGCTCTGCACGCATACTCCCATTCTGCCTCTGTTGGTAACCTATATGTACCACTCGTTTTTGCATTCAACTTCTTGATAAACTCATGACAATCTTCCCATGATACATCCGTTACGGGTAAATTTACTCCTTTAGTGGTACTAGGGTTATTTCCCATCACCGATTCCCACTGCTCCTGCGTTACCTCATACTTACCCAAATAATATGGCTTCGTAAGCGTTACTTCATGCTGCGTTTCATTATTCTTTCGGCCAACTTCTGTAATTGGTGATCCCATTATAAACTTCCCCGCAGGGATTAATACCAAATCTAACTTTATCCCTTTGCCTAGATCTTCCTTTTCTTCCACTTCCTTCTGCAAACTCTTGGCTACCGTTTTTTGAGCTTCCTTGGCTTTGGCTTCAATAAATGGCACTATCAATAAGTCTCTAGTTGCTGTCATTACCCACTGGATCGGACTTAGGTACTGTTGGGGCAACACCAGTTTTAATATCCGCTGTCCTCGCCAAACGAAACCCAACCATATATCCCCGGTAAGTCGGTTGAAATTGCATGCGGAAGGCTGAACGGCTTAACGTTTTATCATGGATAAAAGACCCGCCGCGCAACACACGGTCTTCGCCATTCACTGGCCCCATCGGGTCCGTCATCGACCCTAGTGGATAATTTGCTTCCCAATCATTACACCACTCCAACACATTGCCATGCATATCGTACAAGCCAAACTTATTAGGCTTGTAACTCCCTACTGCTTGGTTATGACTTAAGTCAACATTTGCATCAACCCTTGCCTCGATTTGTTTACCGAAGTAGTAAGCAGTTTCAGTGCCCGCCCTGCATGCATATTCCCATTCTGCTTCGGTTGGAAGACGATAGCCACCGTTTGTCTTGGTATTTAATTTTTTGATAAATTCTTGGCAATCTTCCCACGACACATTCGTTACTGGAAAGTTTGCTGTATTTAATATTTCTCCTCCGAAAGCCCCCGTCGTTATGTTTCTACTAGGGTTATTCGCCATAATTTCTTTCCACTGTTCCTGCGTTACTTCATACTTCCCCATGAAAAATGGTTTTGTAATCGTTACTTCATGTTGCGATTCTTCAACACGGCGGTTAATTTCGGACTTAGGTGATCCCATGAAGAATCTTCCTGATGGAATTAATATCATATCAAGACTAATGCCATTACCTAAATCAACTTTTTCCTCAACAAGCCTATTCAAAGCTTTGGCCAAGACAGATTGATTATCTTTGGCTTTAGCTTCACTAAATGGAGCTATTAATAAGTTTCCAGTTGCTGGCATTACCACCGCTGGATCTGGTTTGGGTGCTATTAATTTTACCTCTGTAACTGGCGATGTTTTTTTGTCCGAATTATCTTTCATAACTGCAATTGGTTTTATATTTTCTACAGACATTCCGCTCTTTTTTACTTCCGCTTTTCCATTCTCAATATTGCTTTTTGACGCTACCTCATTCTTCGAATTACTTGATCGACCGAGTATAAATGCTAATGCCACTATTCCAATTAGCACAACGCTTATGCCAGTTGCAATTAATGCGAACTTATAATCTTTTTTCTTAAAAGTTTTAATTGATTTGGAGGACTGAACAACTTTTTTACTTGATACTCTGTTAACATCCATTTCGCCAAATTCATCACGCAATGAATTAATTGTGCTTAAGTCCGTAAGGTTTCCTGTACTTGCAGATCCTTTTTCAGTTGCATCTAACTCATTAATCAATTCTAGCATACTTTGATAACGATCTTCAACCTGCTTAGCCACCATCTTGGTGTAAATGGATTCCATTTTGTCGGAAACATCAGGTCGAATTGCCTTAAGCGATGGAATTGGCGATTCACTATGAGCTATCACCTTTGCAAATGCTGTATCACCTTCATACATAACTTTTTTAGTCAAAAGGTAAAAAAGAGTTGCACCCAAACTGTAAATGTCTGACCTACTATCCACATCTCGGGAAGATGTGCCCTGTTCGGGAGACATAAAATCTACCGTACCCATGATCGCAGTTGTCCCAGTCAACATCGATAGTGTTTCTTCATTCTCCTTGTTGCTAATCTTCGCCAATCCCATGTCTAGTATTTTTATATTTCCTTTTGTATCCAATAACAAATTTGCAGGTTTGATGTCCCGGTGTATGACTCCGTTTTCATGTGCAAATGCTAAACCCTGAGCAACCTGCTTGATGTAATTGATTGTTTCACTAACTCCTAATCCCCCTCTTTGTTGAACGATTACATTAAGATCTTTTCCCTTGACCAACTCCATCACCATAAAGTGTCTGCCATTGGCATTACCCGCATCATAAACCGTAATGATATTTGGATGCGAAAGTTTTGCCGCTGCTTTCACTTCCCGTTCGAATCGCCTTACTGATTCCTCATCAATTTTTCCCTTGGCTAGTATTACCTTGATTGCCACCACTCTTTCCATGCCGGGATGGTAAGCCTTAAAAACCTGCCCCATACCACCTGCACCCAATTTTTCCAGCAATACATACTGGCCCATGCAAAGGTTTTTACCTTTGCCACCTAATATTTGCTCTGCTTGGTATTTAGTCAATTGACCCGATTTGATCATCTCTCGGGCGAGGGATTCACCATCTTGATGTTCAGATTTTTTATGTTCAACTGCCCGCAATTTCTGTTCTGATAAAATGCCAGAATCCGATAACTGCGACAGGAATGTATCTACGTCAACATGCATTTTCTGATTCCTTACCAACTTTAAAATATATTCTAAATAACTTTAATAATATATCATTACTTTTAAGTTTTCAAAATATTGTTAGCTCTGATATTTTTTATGCTTTTATGCGGCGATGCTACATCAGTATTCTCTAATTTGTTTTTTTAACCAATAAAAATCTTCATGCAACGAAAATAATGTAGTTTAAGATAGTGCAATGATTATTTCATAAAACAAAATATCGAACAAATCTGACTACAAAAACCAAAAAAATTAAAGGGATGTTGGTAATAAAAAATTGATGGCTAAGGATAAGTAGTTCTCACAAAACGAACTCCACAGTTGTGGAACCCACCACCGTTCGGCGAGTTTGTCGGCTTGCTGCTGCCCCTAACAGAAGAACGTGCGCCCGATACATCGCTTGCGTAACACCCGCCACGCAAAACACGGCGGTCTCCCGTCGCTAGTACCTTCGGGTCTATTACTGCGCTAGTTAGATAGTCGCCATACCTGTCTTCACACCACTCCCACACATTACCATGCATGTCATACAACCCAAACGCATTTGCATTGTAACTCCCTATCGTCTTTATGCTACCTGTAAAATTCACACCATAATTCGCATCACTCTTCAAAAGGTTATCCCCAAAAGAATACACTGTATTTGTTCCCGCCCTGCATGTATATTCCCATTCAACCTCTGTAGGCAATCTATATCCACCATTCGTTTTTGTATTTAACTTCTTAAGGAAATTCTGGCAATCATTCCACGATACATCCGTTACTGGCAACTTTGCACCCTTTGTACGAATACTAGGGTTACTCTCCATTATCACTTCCCACTGTTCCTGTGTTAATTCATACTTCCCTATATAAAAAGCCTTGGTTATTATTACTTCATGTTGGGTTTCATCATTATTTCGCCCAACTTCTGTTGTTGGTGATCCCATTATAAACTTCCCCGCTGGGATTAATACCATATCAAGACTAACGCCATAGCCTAAATTTACTTTTTCTTCTACCTCCTTTTGCAAACTCTTCGCAACTGCTTTTTGAACTTCTTTGGCATTGGCTTCTCTAAAAGGGGAAACCAATAAATTTCCCGATGTTGGCATTACCGCTGCAATATCGGGTTTGGGTTCTTTATGCGCAACTGCAGTTTTAAAATCTACGGTTCTTGCCAAGCGGAACCCATTGCTGGGGTAACTACGGTTCGGCGGTGTTTGGTCGGCTCGGAAGGAAGAACGAGCAATCGATCCATCGAAGACGAAAGATCCCCCACGCAAAACACGGTTAGTTCCTATTTCCGGTCCTTTCGGGTCTGTTGCTTCTCCCGCTGGGTAGTTGCGATACCAATCTTCACATAATTCCCAAACATTTCCATGCATATCGTATAATCCGAACGCATTCGGCATATAACTCCCTACTGTCTTTATGCTTGAACCTGCAATATTCGCATCACTATTTGTTAGGCTACCTCCAACCGAATACGCAGTACTTGTCCCTGCCCTGCATGCATATTCCCACTCCGCCTCACTTGGTAACCTATAACCATCATTTGTTTTAGCATTTAAATTCTTAATGAAATCCTGACAATCATTCCACGATACATCTGTTACTGGTAACTTTGCTCCCTTGGTCCTAATACTTGGGTTACTCCCCATTACCGTTTGCCATTGATCTTGAGTCACTTCGTACTTGCCTACATAAAATGGCGTTGTAAGTGTTACTTCATGCTGCGTTTCATTAGGGTACCGATTAACTTCAGATGCAGGTGACCCCATCATAAATTTTCCCGCAGGGATTAGAACCATATCAAGACTCACGCCATTACCTAAATTCACTTTCTCTTCGGCAGGCAGATTTAAACTTTTAGCCAAAGTTGATTGGGCTTCCTTGGCCATTGATTCTGAAAAAGGCGAAGTTAGAAAAACACTTTGTGCTGATTTCTTTTCAGTATTTATCGAGGGGGCATTATTCCCTTTAGGAATAGTGGCAACATCAGATTTGGTATCGGGTGTTTTATTAATTGAAGAAATTTGATCCGTTTTTTTAAATTCTTCTTTTTTGCCTCCTCCAAAAATGCCAATCATAAAAAAGAAAATCATCAAAAATGCACCAGTAAGCGTACCGCCTATTATTCCCAGTAATTTTTTATTGGACAGAAACCCCTTAAAGTTAATGGTGCTTTTGCCTAGCTTTAGATTTGTTCCCTTTACTTTTATCTGAAACCCTCCAAAATCATTTTGCAATGAATTGATGGTCACCATTTCTTTGGGTTTTACAATTGGGGCAAAACCATTAGCTACTAATTCTAAGTCACTTATTAACTCCGACATATTTTGATAACGATCGTTTAAATCTTTGGCTACCATCTTGGAGTAAACAGCGTCAAGATTTTCAGATATATCCGGGCGTGATGCTCGCAATGATGGGATAAGCGATTTCCGATGGGCCATCAATTTGACCATTGCCGTTTTGCCCGGGTACATGACATTCCCGGTCAGCATGTAATAGAGAGTTGCGCCTAGACTATAAATATCTGCTCGTCCATCAACATTCTTGGTCGATAAACTTTGTTCAGGCGACATAAAATCCACCGTACCCATGATTGCAGCATTACCTGTGAGCATGGATAGTGTCTCATCATTCTCTTTTGAATGAATCTTAGCCAATCCCATATCAACAATTTTTAATACCCCATCACTATCTAAAATTAAATTTCCAGGTTTGATATCTCGATGAATCACGCCATTAGCATGCGCAAACTTAAGGCCTTTAGCTGCCTGAGTGATGTAATCGACAGTGTCTCTTGTGCCGAATACGCCCTTTTGACTAATTATTTCTGATAAATCTTGCCCTTTCACCAGTTCCATCACCATGAAGTGCCTTCCATCGGCGTTTCCTGCATCATAAACTGTGATGATGTTTGGATGTGCCAACTTCGCAGCAGCTTTTATTTCTCTTTCAAATCTCTTCACGGTTTCTGTGTCAGTATTTCCTTTGCCAAGTATTACCTTGATAGCTACCAATCTTTCCATACCGGAATGGTATGCCTTATAAACCTGCCCCATACCACCTGCACCCAACTTTTCCTGCAACACATACTGGCCCATGCATAGGTTTTTGCCTTTGCCACTTAATATCTGTTCCGCTTGGTACTTGGTTAAATGACCCGATTTGACCATATCTTTTGCAAGAGATTCACCATCTTGATGTTCAGATTTTTTATATTCAGCCGCCCGCAACTTCTGATCTGATAAAATACCAGATTCTAATAACTGCGACAGAAATGTTTCCAGGGCGACTGGCATTTTCTTTTTCTCGTCACTTTTTTAAAACTATGAGAAGGTTACATCTTATCCCATTTATTGGAAAATTTAATGCGAAAAACTTGAAACGATTATTCCAAATCAGACTAAATAAGGTCTATGAGGGTAGGGCAGGGCGGATATCTGCAAGTATCTTTTCTGCTCCGCCCTTTTTCATTTTCTCTGCCAGCCTTAATCCTATCATTTCAACATCATTGATTGATCCGGTTTCATCTGCGATTATCCGCTGTTTGCCATCTTCCGACAAAACCACGGCTGTTAGAGAAACAACATCGCCAGTAATCTTCGTGCGAATACCAACCGGCACTAAACAGCCACCCCCAAGATTTCTAAGCAGCGATCGCTCTGCTATAGTTTCAGCATGGGTAATCGGGTCATCAAGTTTGCTTAAGAGTTGCAAAGTGTGGGTGTCATCGGCTCTGCATTCAAGGCCAAGCGCACCCTGGCCCACTGCAGGCAGCATCCACTCGGGGTCAAGAATTTCTTTGATCCGGCTTTCAAACCCCAGTCGAATCAAGCCTGCTTCTGCCAGTATGATGCCATCGAGTTTTTCCGATTCAATCTTGTTGAGCCTGGTTTCAACATTGCCACGAAGGTGAACCAGATTTAAATCGGGCCTGCGATAAATGGCTTGCGATCTGCGCCTTAAACTGGTGGTGCCAATAGTCGCATTCTGGGGCAGTTCAGCAAAAGAATTAATGGTGTTAGAAACAAAGGCATCGCCTGTAGAGCCCCGCTTTGGAATTGCGGCAAGCTTAAGGCCAGCGACTTTCG
>JAPLNF010000125.1 GCA_026692965.1 Planctomycetota bacterium | reverse complement strand
ACCAATTGGGATGAAGTGTTCTAAAGATTCAACAGGAAAGCCAAACTCTGGCCTTTTGTTCGCTGCAGTGTATTTGACCGTACCAAAACGCATATCGCCTTTGGATTGGCCAATGATTGCACGACCCAAACCTTCAACTAAAGGTACAAATCCTGCCTCTTTAATATTGTGCCTGCTGGCACTCCTTACCAAAATGCTATCGGGTGCAAATGCCATCCGTTTTCCTGCGGGCATGAAAGGCACATCCCCACCGGCCAAAAGTGTATGAATTTTATTTTCGTACATGCCTTCAACATAAACAACTTCTCGGCCAATGCCTTCGCTATCGAGCCATTTAAAGTAAATACTTAAAGGCGCTTTACGATATTTAAGCAGCAAAGTTTCTTGTGGCTTCTTTTTGTTATTGATTACTTCCTTACGCACCAGCCTAACAACATAAGAGTCCAAAGTTGCAAGCCTTGCCATGGTTTTATGGTAAAGATTGCGGGTTGGATCCGTAGACATCTCGGTTGGTTTTGGAGTGGTATTATTGTTTTCAGATACGGCCAAAACACCAAAAGGTGATACCAAGTTATTGGCCTTAGCAATATTAGAAGAGCCAAGCGCCACTTGATTAGTGGAGTTTATAGTGGGGTTTTCAGGAATGTTATTGGCCACAGTATTATTGGTTCGTACCACATCTGTAGTATTTTGATTATACTTTGGAATCGGAGGAAGGGGAACTAAAGCAACGTCGGCTGGAGCAGGTGCCCCTGTGTTTTGATTGGATGCTGCAGGAATGCGTAATTCAGGGCCGGGTTCTGCGCTTACTGCTCTCATACGCACTGCAGGCCGTTGCATTGCAACATTGCTGCCTGTGCCATTGCGCTGTGCCATCATCTGGCCGCAACCATTGATGAATAAAATACCGAGCATTGCAGAAGCGATTTGCCATTTGTTTCCAACAACCATACAGATTCCCTTCCGTTCACTAGCGCTTGGCTTTATTTACCATTTAACAAGGAGCTTCCTGCACCTTGATGGGGCGGAACCATACCTTATAATATTCACAAAATACAGACGAACATTTCCAAATTTATAGAAGTATAGGAAGCCTTGGAGGAATAGGGGGCCTCTTTTTAACTTCTTTTAGTAAAACTTTTCTTGTTTTCTTAAAAAACATTAAAGTTCCCCTAATAGAACTCGTACCCAACTATAGCAGTTTTGCAACCCTATGGAAGTTCCTAAATCCCGAATTATTTGCAAAGAGTTTAAAAAGAAATGAGCACAAAACGGTCCTTATCTAATAGGAATGGTGCAACTCTGGCTCTGAAAGCTTTTATAAATCAAAGTGGATCCCCTGTGCTAAGGGAAGTTGGTCGCCACCATTAATGGTGCAAGTCTGCCTACGCATATAAGCTTTCCAGCAATCACTGCCAGACTCTCTGCCACCGCCTGTTTCTTTCTCGCCCCCAAAGGCGCCTCCAATTTCTGCACCAGAGGTTCCTATATTGACATTCGCAATTCCGCAATCACTGCCCCGAGTACTTAAGAACTGCTCAGCCTCACTAACGCTATCAGTGAAAATTGCAGAAGATAGCCCCTGTGGGACTTCATTGTTAAACCGGATGGCATCCCCCAGATGACGGTATGGCATCACATAAAGAATCGGAGCAAAGGTTTCCTGCTGGATGATTGGCATTTCAGAGTTGGCAAGTATGATCGTCGGTTCAACAAAGTTTCCAATGCCATGAATTCTGTTGCCTCCCGCCAAGACTTTCCCGCCCTGCTTCTTTGCTTCTTCAATGGCATGCATCATTTTTTCAACTGCATCTGCCGAAATCAGCGGGCCCATCAACACCCCTTCTTCCCATGGGTTCCCAATTGTTACATTGCCATAGGCATTGCATAGCTTTTCCATAAACATGTTTTCGATGGAATCATGTACAAATAACCTTCGTAGCGTGGTGCATCTCTGCCCTGCAGTACCCACCGCAGCAAATACAACGCCTCTAAGTGCGAGATCAACATTCGCACTAGGCGAAATAATTGCGGCATTGTTCCCGCCCAACTCCAGTAGGCTTCGTCCTAGTCTCTGAGCCACTTTCACACCAATAACCTTACCCATCTCACAACTTCCTGTCGCGCTCACCAGCGGGATTCTTTTATCGTCCGCAATCCATTCTGCTGCATGATGCCCTTCACTTATGCACAACGAAAAAACATTCTCATAACCGTTTGATTTCATGACTGATGCAACAATGTTAATAACAGCAATGGAAGTAATTGGTGTGTGATTCGAGGGTTTCCAAACAGATGTATCGCCACATATTGCTGCAAGAATTGCATTCCAAGCCCATACAGCAGCGGGGAAATTAAATGCGCTAATAATTCCAACAACCCCAAGTGGGTGCCATTGTTCAAAAAGCCTATGATCCTCTCTTTCACTTGCAATGGTAAGTCCATGCAGTTGTCTGGAAAGGCCGGTTGCAAAGTCGCACATATCGATCATTTCCTGAACTTCGCCCTGCCCCTCGCTTAGGATTTTTCCGGTTTCTAAAGTAATGAGGAAACCTAGATCTTTCTTATTTTTTCGCAGTGCTATTCCAATCTGCCTAATGATCTCTCCTCTCTTTGGGGCAGGAACTCCACGCCATTTCTTAAATCCTTCCTCCGCCGTCGCCATCACTTGTTCATAATTATTTTTCGTGCCACTCATAATAGTTGCAATACATTTCCCATCTGAAGGATTTACCGAATCAAATTCCACCCCTTCAGGCTTGGTGATCCAATCTCCTGCATAAACACCAGAATGAGTGTGATGGATGCCAAATTTTTCAAGTAACTCTGTGATCATTAATCTACCTTTTTAATTCAGACAAAACTTCATCGATAATTTTAACCGCAGTAGCTGCTTCATGATCTTTGATTATCAAAGGCGGACAGAAGCGAATACCACTCAACCCGCATCCTAATAACAACAACCCTTTTTTAAAACAGGCCTGAACAATAGAATCTCTTTCCACGCCTGCTGGTTCTTTGCTTTCACGGTTCTTGACCAGATCAATCGCAAGCATCAAGCCTTTGCCCCTTACATCTCCTATCAACGCATGTTTATCTTTAAGGGCAAGCAACAATTCAAACAAGAATTCTCCCACGTGTTGGGCGTTATCCATCAACCCCTCTTCCAATAACGCAATGGTTTCCAAGGCAGCAACACATGCCACTGGGTTGCCTCCAAAAGTGCTGGCATGCGAACCTTTGGGCCAATCCATAATTTCAGCTTTTGCAATCATCGCACCCAAGGGCAATCCCGAGGCTATCCCCTTCGCCAGGCAGATGATGTCTGGCTCGATTCCGTAATGCTCTATGGCAAATATTTTTCCCGTTCGACCCATCCCAGATTGCACCTCATCAGCGATGTAAAGTATGCCATGTTTCTCTGCAAGGGCCTTCAAATCACGATGAAACTCCAACGGAGGCACCACATAACCACCCTCACCCTGGATGGGTTCCACAATAATTGCAGCTACTTCATCAGGTGACACCGTGTGCCTGAACAATTGTTTTTCAATGCTCTCAACACAAGCAATTCCGCAAGTTCCAAAGGTCTTGTTTACCGGGCACCGGTAGCAATTTCCAAAAGGTGCATGGCTTACACCGGGTATCAGGGGATCAAACCCTTTCCGCTGAATGGTCTTGCTAGCTGTCAGCGAAAGCGAGCCCATGGTTCTGCCATGGAATCCACCAAAGAACGAAATGATTTGTTTTCGTTTGGTGTGATAGCGTGCAAGCTTAAAAGCTGCTTCGACACTTTCGGTCCCTGAGTTTGCGAAGAATACTTTTTTAGGGGAAGTTCCGGGAGCTAAAAGAGCGAGCTTTTTAGCAAGGTCTGCTTGGGGGGCGTAATAAAAATCTGTCCCCGACATATGCAAAAGAAGTTCTGATTGCTTTTTTATAGCATCCACAATTCGTGGATGACAATGGCCCGTAGAGCAAACCGCAATACCAGAAGTGAAGTCAAGAAACAAGTTCCCATCCACATCTTCTATGATTGCGCCCTTTCCGCGCCTAACTACAAGCGGATAAAATCTTGTGTACGAAGGCGAGGTGTATTCCTCATCCTGAGCAATAATCCGGCTTGCATTAGGCCCCGGAAGCATGGTTTTTATCATCGGGATTTAAATCAACTCTTGGTAAGTCATGGCGTGGCTCCTTAAGGGGGACTTACATCAAGCATTAATTTGTCTGATTAATTCTATACTTCATTGCACCTTTTGAGCCTTCAAAGGTATAAAATAAATTAGAGCACCACAGCGACTTGATCAATTCCTAAGATTTCAGGAGCATCACATGCATACCACCAACCTTGGTCCACACCACGCTTTGAATTCTAAAAATGCATCAGAACGATTTGTTCTAAACCTGTTCGATCGGTTGTGGGAAAAATATCGATCCCGGGTCAGCTATGTGAATAACTACGAAACATTAATTCAAGAAGCTGGCGCATCGTTCTTTAACGATCATATTGCCCTACGAACCTTCTGCAGCCAAAACCCCCTAGCTGGAATCTCTTCTATCTCGCGCATTTTTGAAGCTTTAGGCTATCGTGCTGCTGATTGATTTTTGAAGCTTTGGGCTATCGTTCTGCTGATTGTTACAACTTTGAAGACAAACACCTAAGCGCTATTTATTTCCAACACCCGCAACCCACCTTCCCCAAAGTTTTCATCTCCGAATTGCGTACATGGGAATTAAAACCATCTTCCAAGCACATCATTCATGGCGCACTTAAAACGCACCGCACCAATCTTCCTGAATCTTTCCTCGCAGACCTTCATCACCTTGAAACAAAATCAGAATCCTCACGAGAATCGCTTCTGGATGAGGCGATTGAATTCTTCCACGAACTTCCCTGGCATCTACCCGAAAAATCCGACCTACTCGAACTTAATCTCGATTCCCAGTATGCTGCCTGGGTTTTAGTTCATGGCTACAATGTGAATCACTTTACCTCGCTGATCAACTCGCATAAGGTACCCGCCTTGGATGACATCGAAAAAACATCAATGGCCTTGTTGAATTCGGGCGTGCCCATGAAAAAAGAAATTGAAGGTGCAAGGGGCAGCAAGCTTAGACAGACAGCCACCGAAGCGGTTGTAATCGATGTGCCTGTATTAGAAAACGGTAAGTTAACCTCAATACCTTGGACGTATGCTTACTTCGAGTTAGCACAACGGGATACATTCAAGGATTTAGGATCGGGAAAACTATTGCGCTACGAAGGATTCCTAGGGCCCCAAGCTACCAACCTTTTCGACATGACGAAAATTGCGACCTAAGAACCCATCTTCTTGTACGCTTCTTCATTAAACCCAATGTAAAGGGTGCTACCTACCAAAAGGGTGGGCGCTCGAAGGTTACCTGTCGGGCCCATCATTACCGCTGCAATATCTTCATTGCTTGGCTTATCTTTTTTCAAATCCAGAGCGGTAATTTTACTGCCCTTAGCAGCTATGATTGTGCTGGCTTTTTGGGCGAGGGCCAAGGCTTCTTTCAAACCTATTTTGGTTTTAGAAGCATCAATAGTTTCAGTAATGGTATGGCTGATTGGCTCAAGAAACTCCTGAGCTTTTTTGCAGGTTGTTCACCCTTTGCGATGGTACTGCCAAGCGATTTTTACAGTCATGATTTTCTCCTTATATTTACTATAGGCCGTTATCTAGAGCTGCTTCCAACTAATTGCTTACTTTTTAGGCTGGTTGTTTGCGGGGGTCTCTAGAAAAATCTCATCATCCACCACAGACACATTGTAGCAACCAACTTTTAATCTTGGATTATCGGCCCAAGCACCATCGCATAAGCGGAAACGCCAAGCATGCCAAGGGCAGGTAACCGTACCATCTTCTACATGACCACCACTAAGGGAAGCGCCCATGTGTGGGCAAAAATCATCGATTGCAAAGTATTTTCCTTGCTGATGATAGACGCCGACATACTTTTCTTCAACTTCGATGGTATGAACCTGACCTTCGGGAAGTTCGCTGACTTTGCACACCTTGTGAAGTTTCGACATAACTAGGACCCCTTATGAGTTACCCGGTTGCATAAAAATACACTTTTATTGTACAAAGGGAAGAGTGAAATAAGTCAGCATTAAGGAAAATAAACCCATGCTTGAAATTGAACAAAAATTTGAAGTGGCATCGTTTCAAGAACTTGAGAAGAAATTGGCTTCAAGAAATGTGCAATTGGCAAAAGAAGAGTACGAAGTGGATCATTATCTAAATGCTCCTGATCGAGATTTTGCAATGACTGGCGAAGCGTTTCGAATCCGAAGAATAGGTGATTCGAACTTTCTTACCTACAAGGGGCCGAAGCTAAATTCCAAAGTTAAAATGCGTGAAGAAATCGAAGTGCCCATCCCTGCGGGAGATCTCGGGTTTCAGGATCACCTTAAAGTGTTCCTAGCTTTGGGCTACAAATTTGTTGCAAGGGTAAGCAAAAGAAGAAGAACCTATAGTTTAAATATTGAGGGCTTTGATATCGCCTTGAGCCTTGATGAAGTGGAAACCCTCGGGCTACATGTGGAAGTTGAAATTGTGGCGGAAGAACAAGACTCTGCACGAGCGATTGCAGTAGTGCAAAAACTCTCAGATGAATTGGGATTGAATCAAGTACAACCCAAATCTTACCTGAGGTTGGTTCTGGAGAAAATGAATGGCTGAGATGCAAACTGCGACTACGATTGAACAATTAAGAACGCTCGTATCTTGCGCCAAGAAATCGGGTAGCAAAATTGGATTTGTCCCTACCATGGGTGCCCTGCATGAAGGGCATATCAGCTTGGTCCACGAAGCTCGAAAGCACTGTGATTTTGTTGTGGTTTCAATCTTTGTCAACCCGATGCAATTCGGCCCTAACGAAGATTTTCACCGCTATCCACGGCCTTTGCAGGATGACCTCAAACTATGCACCGATGCCGGCGTGAATCTTGTCTTTAATCCTTCTGTCGAAGAAATGTATCCCACAGGTTTTGCAACGGTAGTAGAGGTGAATGGGCTTACGAACAACTTGTGTGGCAAAAGTAGACCGGGCCATTTTAAAGGTGTTACCACGGTGGTAATGAAATTATTCGGCCAGGTACAACCCGATGCTGCCTATCTGGGCCAAAAAGATGCCCAGCAGGCATTGGTGATTAAAAGGATGGCTCGTGATCTTGATTTACCCCTCGATGTGGTGATTTGCCCAACACTTAGGGAGCAAGATGGATTAGCGATGAGTTCGCGCAACCGCTTTAGCGATGAGTTCGCGCAACCGCTATCTTTCAAACGAGCAAAGATCTGTTGCACCTTTGATCTACAAAGCTTTGTGTTCATTAAAGGAAGATGTAGCTTTAAGAAAACATGAATCAAGTGCACAATATCGAGTGGATTTGTTAAAACGACTCGAAGCCATACCAAATGGCGTGGTCGATTATGTAGAAATAGTGAATGCAGATTCGCTGGAAGTTCTGGAAAAAATGAACGGTATAGTTTTGGTTGCCTTTGCATTAAAGTTGGGTAATACCAGATTGATTGATAACATAATTATAAATACCTCCGCCTGAAAAGGTCGCCATAATAAACGGGAATAGAATATGCCTCACCCCCTTTTTACTCCTGAAATAGAGCATTGCATCAGAAGCAATGATCCCGAAACCATGCGGGAATTTTCAGAAGCATTGCACCCTGCAACCATCGCAGAGGCTTTAGATGGAAACTTCAAGGTTGAAGATACCTGGCGCTTCCTTCAAGAAACCCCGATCGACAATCAAGCCGAGATCTTTTCCTACCTTCCCACCGAAGAACAAGTTCGACTGGTGAAGGGTGTGGGCAGGCCTCATATGGCAAAACTTATCGAACGCATGTCGCATGATGATCGCGCTGCTCTTCTTAGGCACTTAGATCCCACTGTAACCGAGGCGATTTTACGGCTGATCGATGATGCAGAACGCAGGGATATTGCTTCGCTGGTAAATTTCCCCGAAGATACCGCGGGCGCTATCATGACCACAGATTATGCTTGGCTTCCCGCCAACATTACTGTGGATGAAGCTTTAGAGCGCTTAAGATTGCAGGCCCCTGATCGCGAGACGATTTATTATGTTTATCTCGTTGATGAAAATCGCAGGCTGCAAGGTGTGGTTTCTTTAAGAACCCTCATCCTCGCCCCCAGAAAAGATATTCTTGCAGATATCATGGAAACTCAGATCGTTACGGTCAAAGTTACCGATCCCAAAGACAGGGTTGCCCAATCGATGGCGCGTTATGATCTTCTTGCCATCCCTGTCATCGACAAGGATGCCAAGCTTGTAGGTATTGTGACGCATGATGATGCAATGGACGCTGTGGTTTCTGCTGCAACTGAAGATGTGCATCGCATGGGTGGTATGGAACCCATGAAAGATAGCTACCTTGATGCAAGCTTCACTCTTGTTTGGCGAAAAAGATCCGTCTGGCTTTCTTGCTTGTTCCTTGCAGAGTTATTCACCTTTACAGCTTTGGCTTATTTTGAAGATGCCATTGCCCAAGTGGTGGTGTTGAGTTTATTTGTTCCCCTTTGCATTTCCACGGGAGGAAACTCTGGCTCGCAGGCAGCGACTTTGATCACCCGAGCCATGGCGCTTAATGAAGTGAACCGTAAAAACTGGTTTCGCATTTTCAAACATGAACTTCTAATGGGCCTAGCATTGGGCCTGACCCTTGGGGGCATTGGTTTCATCAGGGCCGCACTAACCCCCGACCATATCCGCGGAAGTTCACACCCTAGGCATGAATCCTTCAAGGTAAAAGTTGCACAAAGTACCCCCCTGGTTCCCAATCAAGATGGCGTCTATGAGATCATCCCAGATACCGAACAGGTCATCCATAGCCCTAAGTCCGAAAAAATCCGCCTGCCTGAATCTTCAAAATTAAAGGAGCCTACCCTCCATGATGGGCAACTTGTTTACGAATTCCCCAAGGGTTGCTCGTTGATCACGCCCGCCGTTGATCGCTGGAAACTTGCAGCAGTGATTGGTTTTTCAGTTGCAGGAATTTGCTTATGGGGCACCGTGGTAGGTTCCATGCTCCCACTCGTATTTGACCGGTTTGGTGTTGATCCGGGCATTGCATCAAGTCCTTTTGTTGCAACTTTTGTCGATGTTACAGGAATCGTTATTTACTTTTCCATCGCTGGAATCTTCCTAGGCGACTTGTTACATTAACCTCATAAATATAAAAAAAGCCTTTGCAAGGATCACCCTGCAAAGGCTTTTTGTTTAAATCTCAGGCAGAGTCAAGTAGTGCCTTTATGCTTAGGCAATATGGCCCTGCGGGTATCCAATGGATCGGATTGATAGCGCCATCCTACCACATGATCTTCATGATAAAGTTCCAAGACAAACCAAGCAAGTTGTTCCTCCTCGATGAAAGGGATCGCAACAACTCCATTTGCAGGCGAAGCCACAAACATTCCCATGCTCTCGAGCTCCGCAACATCCTGATTGTATTTTGAGCTCGCAGTTTCAGAATCCGTCTGAGCTTCTTGCTTTGCAATAAACGCAGATCGATCTAGACGCCCTAGGCGCTGACCAATCTTGCCTAAACGGTGGTTAGCAAACTGCATTGCCAAGTAGTTTTCTCGCAACGAGCGTATTACTTCAAGAAGGTAAGGCAGAGCTTTTATAGTTTGATCATAAGACCAAACTTGAATTAGCTGCTGCTTCCGTTTTTTTCCTGGATTGCGCTTCATGACTAGGCCCTCCCTAATGTTAAAGGAAGAGAGAACGGCCAGAACTTCCCTTTTGGGTACCGCCTCCTAGATTTTAAGCTTTAAGCTATTGATGTACCCCTGATAGCCACCTAAGTAAGGTGATTTACCAGAAATAGAACTCGGCAGGGTTCCGGACCTGCACAAGCTTTGCATCTTTGCTTACACATAATCTTATTAGTCTGAGAGGGGAAAAAGTTCACATAAAAACGATATTTCTGATGGTTTTTTTAAAAATTATTCCGCCTGTACGCTGTAGTTTTGCAATAATAATATCATGTTTACCTCTATCAAACTCGGATCACCATTTGGCATAAGTGTTTACATCCATCCAGCCTTCTGGTTGCTACCTGTTTTTTATCTCTTTTCGAATCTTAAAGAGGCATCTTTATTTCATAGTGTTTTAGAGGTTTTCCTACTTTTTGCGGTTTTCTTCTGTGTCATTCTTCATGAATTTGGACATGCTTTTGCTGCCCGAATTTTTGGAATCCAAACCCGTGATATAACTATTTATCCAATGGGAGGAGTCGCACGCCTCGAAAGAATGAGCGAAGATCCTTTTGAAGAACTTGTAATCTCTCTCGCAGGGCCTGCAGTTAATTTGCTAATCTTTCTTCTACTTTTACCCATCTGCTTTTATTTTTCCGCGGCTCCTTTTGATTTCGAAAATCTTACTCCCCCAAACTCTCTTTCAGGCAGCTTGAATCATTACTTGAAAATGCTCATGTTTTCTAACTTAGGGCTCTTAGTTTTTAATCTACTTCCCATTTTCCCTATGGATGGCGGGCGTGTGCTCAGGGCTTTGCTTAACCTTGCGGTAGGCTTTTCCAATGCTACGGTGATTTCTGTAACCCTGGGTAATTTGGGCGCCATCTTTCTCGTCTTCCTTGGGCTTTTTTCCTCGAACTACATTCTTATTTTACTCGCATTCTTTGTCTTTATTGCAGGCAGGCAAGAACTTATGATGTTAAACAACAAGCGCAACCTCAATGGAAACTTTACTTCCACTCCTTCCGGAGCCTCCAACCCCGCTAACTTCTCCGGATTGGCATGGGATCCCCAACGAAAAATCTGGGTCCAGTTTGGCGCTGGCAACACACCCCCTTTTTCTAACAATCCAGAATAACCAGCATAACCCCTACAACCTTTACCTTCTTCGTCCTGCTTTTTCCTCTCCCTCTTTTTCTACGCTTATACAAGGCCTGACTGTGCCGATCTTCTAGATACGATAGTATTTCGGCATGGATTGCCGGGGCTTTTGGGAGGCAGGATGTCTGAAGCTTTAAGAAAAGAATTTAAATCTGCTCTAAATAAAGTCTCACAGGCCTTTGATGCACTGGGAGATTTTACTACCTTTTCTGCTCTTTCCCTTGCAACGATTATTAAAAAACCCTCAGCCGGTACCATGATTCCCATTTGCTTCCGAGTTGGCGTGCAAAGCGTTCCCGTCGTTGCTATTACCGGGATGTTCATTGGCATGGTGATGGCTATCCAAGTTTATTCCCAGTTTCAATCATTAGGCATGGCTACCCAAATCGGACAGATCATCAATGTTTCCGTGATCAAAGAACTTGGCCCGGTGCTTGCTGCTACGATGCTTGCAGGAAGAATTGGCAGTTCGATGGCTGCGGAGTTGGCGACCATGCGGGTCACTGAACAAGTGGATGCTTTGATTTGTCTGGGCGTTAATCCATTGCATTATCTGGTTTTACCCAGGGTTCTTGCATGTGTATTATTGATTCCCATATTGACGGTATTAGCAAATTTCATGGGTGTATTTGGTGGCAGCATGGTCTGCACTGAAATATTCAAGGTAGACCCTTACCACTACTGGCAAAACTCGCGCGGGCACATTCAAATTTGGGATCTCTCGGTTGGCTTGATCAAACCTATTTTCTTCGGGGCAGCAATCTCTCTTATTTCTTGCCATCGTGGCATGAATTCGCGAGCCGGCGCTGAAGGCGTGGGCAAGGCTGCAACCTCCGCTTTCGTCTGGTCGTTTATGTCGATATTGGTGCTCGACTTTTTCTTGGCGCTTTTCTTCAATAACTTACATCAAGCCATTTGGCCTGATAATTCCATTAAAACCTTTGGACCCAAATAAGGATCATGCTACGAATGGATTCTTCCTCCTCTAATCCGAATTTCCTCTCCTTGCAAAATGCAGGCATGGCATTTAATGGCGTGGATATTCTTCGCAACATCAACTTTAATATTCCCAAAGGACAGACTCTTGTGGTGATTGGGGAAAGCGGTTGTGGCAAAACAGTCCTCCTCAAACTTTTAATTTCACTGCTTCAGGCTTCAACGGGAAAAGTTCTTTTTGACGGCCAGGATTGGTGTGCCCTTGATGAACAACGCACAAATGAACAACGGCTTCGATTCGGTTTTTTATTCCAAGGCGCTGCCCTTTTCGATAGCCTTACTGTCTTTGATAATGTTGCATTTGGTTTAAGGGCTCATTCCAAATGTGATGAAAAAGAAATCGAAAAACTTGTGCTGATGCGTGTCAAGGAAGTTGGGATGAAGGAAAGTGTTCTAGGAAAAAAACCTGCAGAACTTTCAGGCGGTATGAAAAAAAGAATAGGCCTTGCAAGGGCCCTGATCCTTAAACCAGAAGTCATGCTTTATGATGAGCCTACGAGCGGGCTAGATCCCATCATGACCGATGTTATCAATGATCTGATTCTGCAAACACGCAAAAATATGCCTGTTACTAGCATTGTGGTTACTCATGAAATGCGTACCGTCCACAAAGTTGCAGACCGGGTAATCATGTTTTATCCGCTATCCAGATTGAAACCTAATGAACCACAATTGATTTTTGATGGCACGACTGATGAACTGTTTAAGACCCCTGATCTCCGCGTGCAACAGTTCATTCATGGCGAAGCTAAGGAACGCACGCTAGAATCTGAAAACCATGCGAATAGGGATGAAGCATCATGAGCAATCAGACAATGAAAGTACAGATTGGGCTTTTGGTACTGGGGGGATTCCTTTTGCTGGGAACACTCGTCATTATGTTTGGCAGTATCCCTGGATTATTTAAATCGGTAAATCAATATCAGGTTAGTTTCAATGATGCGCCCGGTATTTCTGCAGGAGCGCCCGTAAGAAGATCCGGGGTCCGCATTGGGCAAGTCTCACACATCACACTCGATGATAAAAACGGCCAAGTTATTGTTAATCTCACCATCGAACGATCGTATAAAATCCGTAAATATGAACAACCTACTTTGGTTACAGGGTTATTGGGTAACGATAGTAGCATCGATTTAATTCCCAAAGATGATGACATGATAGATCCTAATCGCGAGGAAGTCGCACTTGGAACAACGATTGAAGGGGTTCGTGCTGCGAATGTTGCAAGCCTTTTAAACCGAGCTTCCGATATCGTTCCTAGTACGCAAGAAACACTTAATGAGATGAGCAAGTCGATACAAAAGCTCGAAAAAATCGCCCCTAAAGTCGAGGAAGCCCTAAAGGAATTCACCAACACTGCTAAGAAAATTCAAGATGTGGTTCCCGAAGTCAAAAAAACTCTGGACGAATACAGTGCTGTTGCCAGGCAGTATAACCGCATTGGCGAGCGAATCGACTTATTGATTCAAGCGAACCAAGACAAAGTTGTGAAAATTATTGAAGTAGCTGCAGATGATTTAAACAAACTGGGAAACATCTTAAATGATGAGAATCAAAAACAAGTAAGTTCAATCCTTAAGAATGTACGCAAAGGCACCGAAGACATCGACCAACTTGCCAAGAATACAGACGAAATGATGAAGGAATTGAAAACGTTGGTGAAAAAAGTGAACGATCAATTCTCCGTGGTTGAAGAAATGATCAACGATATTTCTGTTTTGATCAAGCCTTTTGCAAATAGAAGCGAATCGCTGGCGAAGAACATTGACGAAATTTTTGAGAAAAGCGTTTTCACTATTTCAGATATAAGAGAACTTGTAAGAGTTATTGGCCAAGCAGATGGCACAATCAAAAGGTTTCTAACCGACCCAGGGATTTACAACAATCTTGATAACGCTATCGGCGCAGTGACTCGCATGACACCAAAGATTGAACGCGTTTTAAAGGATGTTGAAATTTTCACAGATAAGATTGCAAGGCATCCAGAATCAATCGGGTTGGGTGGTGTGGTCAGGCCTGGTAGTGGGTTGAAAGATAACTCCCCTAGTGCCAACCCCTTAATTCTTTCGCCCAACAGATAAACTACTTCCCTGGTTTTTTGAAAACCGAAGCATCAACCTTCTCTAGGATAGTGTAGGTGATGTTTTTATTTTCCACGAATTTATTGCCCCCGAGAAAGTGCGTTTCTTTTGTTGCAAACTTGGCAGACCCAAAAGTCTCAAAATCTGAATATTGTACCCCTTTGAGTATCTCGACCCCGGATTGCTTTCCTTTTCTTTCTGCCTTGGTTAAAAGATTGGTTTCCTTGTCGAAATACAACGAGACTTCGGGCCCACCTGCAAGCGAAACCTTAATTCCCAAGACCGGTTTATTCATAAGTTTAGATTCCCCCAGCGAGGTCAGCTTCGAACTGGGTTCCAAAAGAGATACAAGATTAGTCACTTGAAGGAAGTAGGATTCTTCCTTGAGCTCCACGATTTTTTCCTTCGATAGATCGATAGGGAATCCACTTGCAATGCTCCAACCGGTATCGCCTTCCAAACACATAAGAAGATTTTCCTTGGTATCAAGCTTTATATCTAGTTTGATTTTTGCGGGCAAAGCAACAATCAATTCATCGGTAAATTTTTGAGTTTGGCCAAAAAATATAGTGCCTGCACTGGTGCGCTTGTATTGCTGGGCCTTGGTAAGCGCTTCTTTTCCCCCATGGGCTTCAACAGCTTTCTTGATGGTTTCCTGTGCATCTTGTTGTGCTAGAGCTACGGAGTTTAAAAACAGTGTTGCGCTAAATAGAACAGTTGTTGCAATCTTTAAATTAGCCATGGTTTCTTTCTTTCAATCGAGTATTCTGAACCGCATCATCGTGTTGAAAACTTAGCATAAATCGTACCTTTACTTGTAGCCCAATTTAAGGATTATTAAAAGTGATGAAATCTAGCGTAACAATAAGCCTTGTAAATGAAGCGCGGGGTGGGCCATTTGTTTATTGGGCAGATGTTCAAGAAGCTTGCAAAGAAGCCAAAGCTCTTGGATTTACAGGCATCGAAATATTCGCACCAGGGCCAGAAGCCTTGGCTAAATCTGAAGCTACGAAAATTGCTACCGATCATGGCTTGAAAATTGCAGCATTGGGAACCGGTGGCGGATGGGTCCTCCATAAATGGACTTTAACTTCTCCAGATGAAAAAATCCGCAACAATGCCAAAGATTTTATAGCACGGATGATAGAATCAGGCGCACCCCATGGCGCACCAGCAATTATTGGTTCGCTTCAAGGCAGGCATTGCGAATCAGTGGATCAGATTCAGGCGCACGCTTATCTAGAGGAAGCATTGGTACACCTTTCGCAAAAAGCAAAAAGTGTAGGAACTATCTTACTTTTTGAACCCCTCAACCGTTATGAATCCAACCTGATTCGCACAGTTGAAGAAGGAATTTCATTAATTTCTAAGATGGGTCAAAGTAACTCACTTAAGCTTTTATGTGATTTGTTTCACATGAACATTGAAGAAACAAACATTGCTGACTCGCTCAGAAAATGTGGGGCAATGGTCGGGCATGTGCACCTTGCAGATTCCAATAGAAAACCTGCTGGGTTGGGGCATACTGATTTTAAACCTATCGCAGCAGCCTTAAAAGAAATTAACTACCAAGGATTTGTTTCAGCAGAGGCTCTGCCCTTGCCTGATTCTTCCAAGGCTGCGAATCACACCATCGATTGTTTTAATCGTTACTTTAAAAGTTGATCAGGTTTTGAATCTACAGGCTTTGGTGCAGGCAAGGGCTTAGTATTTAATACTGGGATTGATTTCTCTTGTAAAGGCTTGCCTCCTGTTTCTTTTTCAGACTTGGTTGCTGGTGCCCATTTTCCATCCACCCCAAAGTATTTAGGGTCACCGAGTGGCGAACATTGGTGTTTGCATGGCAGATTAATCAATTGTTCCAAAGCTTCGGAACTATTGATCCATTCAGTAGAAACTTTTTCTCCTGCGATCTGAAAAAGATCATCTGTTTGCAATAAATTTGCGATATCCACCACAGATATCCACATGACCCCCAAGACTTGAAGATACTGCACAACGCTTGCTGAAAGAATGTTCTGGGCGTTAACAACATCTGCAAAAGTAAGGGTATCGCTATCACCCACTTTAACATCCGCATGAAATCTTTCAAACAAACCACGATAGGTTCGAATCTGATCAGGGAGTATTTGATCACGATAATATCCAAGCAAGACTCGGCTATTTTCATAGCGTTCAAATGCTTCTGCAAGATCCGCAGTAAGTTGGTTCCGGGCTTTATGTTTGTTTTCGGAAGCTGAGATCATCTGGCTTTCCGCCTGCAATATATTTCCTTGATTACGATTCCAGATGGGCACAGGCATGCCAACCTGCACAGTAGGCGACAATGGATAAGGTGGTGCGGTAAAATCTTTTTGCATCAGTACTCGCACTGTTACATCTGGAATTGGAGTTATCTGAGCAAGCTTTAATAATGACTGAGCCTTTAACAAATCAAATTCTGCTGTCGCTACACTGGTATGCAACAAAGTAACTCGCTTGACACACTCATCATATTTATAAACAGGAATGGGAATATTAATATTGCCTGCAAGTTGAGAAAGCGGAAGCCCTGGTACGCCCATGGCTGCGGTCAACTGTTTCCAAGCACTGGTATACCGATTTCTAGCTTGAACAAGCTGTCCATACGCTTGCAATGCAAGCACTCGAATTTGAAATGGTTCATAAGGTGCTGCAAACCCACCTTTATTAACCTGCTCGATGATTGTTTCGTACACCTCACCAGAAAGATTCGCCAAGGCTTTCGATACTCGAATATTCTGATCCGCAACTAATACCGCAAAGTAGCCATTGCGTACTTCTCGCGAAAGATCTGTTTCAGCTTTTCGAAGCGAAAGTTCAGTGATTCGAACATCCATCAAAGCCGCCTGCCTTGCGGTAGGCAACTTGCTTGCAGTCACAATGGTTTGCTGAATGTAACCGCCCTGGTATCCTGCAGTGCCCATGGTTTGCATGGTATCACCTTCGTAACCAAAATCTGGGTTAGGATAAAGTCCCGCTTGAATAGCAGCACCTCTTGCTGCAGCAACTGCTGCAACTGCCTGTTTAATTTTCGGACTTGATGTAAGTGCAATTTTTTGCAGATCTGAAAGGGAGTAAGGTTTGCCATCTGGCCCTAATGCCAACTCTGGTTCTGGTAACATTACAGGCAGTGGTGGATACAACTTGGCGAGAATTTCTTTTCTCTGTTCCATGTTTTCTTTGGTAAATTTAGGAAGTTTTATAGGGGGTTCTTGAGCACCCGGAAGGTCGGCAGGTACAACTAAACGATTTTTTGAGGAGTTCGGACCTGCTTCGTATCTTGCAAATTCTAGACTCCCATCAATTTTATTATCAACTGCTTTTTCTTTGTAAGACTTATTTTCTGGATTCGCTTTAGGCAGCTCAGATTTTTTCTCGAAATGAGTCAACGGTTCTAAATCGATCACTTCTTTCGAGCGTTCGCAAATCGAATGATCCATCAATTCATGTACATTATAAAGACAACCCGAGCCCGCTAGAATAAACAAGCAAAGGAAGAGACTTCGAAATATCGTAAAAGCCTTCAGCATAAAAAACCTAAACAGAAATAATCCAAACCAAAATATACACAGGATATATCGGTTAAAAGGGCATAAGAACTGAATGCTTTGGAAAACTAAATAAATTGGATAAAGATGGGCAGTCTGGGTTTGAGTTTAGAGAAAATAGAGAAGCAAAGTTACTTGGTCATAGACCAAAGTATGGACGAAAACTCTCCCGAGGTGGATTCCAGACCTTCTAAGGATTTTCGGATCAATTTCAGCGAGGGGCTATCAATCAGCTTACCTTGACCATGTTTTTCGATCAAAGGGGTCAGAGTTTTAATTGCGTGCCCAAACAATTTAGCTTCAAAATGCTGCAATGCTGTTTCATATAGAATTTTATTTTCTTGCCATTCGCTGGTTGCGGATGAATCCTTACATTCAAAAATTTCCACAGGCAAAGAGATGCCCGGGAACATAGCCTGCCCTAATCTTCGTGTGGGATAATTTGTCGAAAGTTTTGCTTTAGAAGCTGCACTGATAACCAGAGGCAAACCAAGTAATTTAGTCGAGGCTTCCAATCGACTTGCTAGATTTACGGTAAGGCCCATGGGCCCGTATTTAAATTTTCTTTTGCTCCCCGTATTTCCGACTAATGCAACACCGGTATTAATACCAATTCCCAATCCGATAGGGAA
This sequence comes from Planctomycetota bacterium, assembly GCA_026692965.1. GTDB lineage: Bacteria > Planctomycetota > Planctomycetia > Gemmatales > Gemmataceae > UBA969. Next base: position 20,187 of record JAPLNF010000125.1, on the reverse strand, counting down.
ATCACCCAGCAGATGGCTCCACCTTTTACAGACATCAGGGAACCCCTTGTGCATCGCAAGTGCAGCTTTACAAGCCCTCTCTACATGATCTGGTTGTTCAACCGGGGCATTCCACATTGCAAGAATTCCATCTCCTGCATAATCAACAATAACGCCACCTTCAATTTGAATTTGTTCGCTAAGATGTTCCATGATGTCTTGAAGGAGCATGCAAATATCAGCGGGCTTTAGAATGTTGGAAAGAGCGGTAAACCCTCGCAAATCAGAAAACATTGCAGTTATTTCCTGTTCTCTTCCTGCGAGCAAGTTTGGGTTTCTATCCAATTCTTTTGCTAACTCAGAGGAAAAGAATTGTTCAAATTGAGCCTTGGATTTATTAGCCCTATCCCGAATAATCCCTGCTCCTACAGTACTTGCAAGCATTTGCACCAATTGCGCATCGAGGCTTGTGATCCCACCTTTTGCAATAATATTTTTGCTGCGTGCGCCATACAGTGCGCCAATGATATTGTCATGAAAATCCAAGATAGGCGAAATGACTGCAGCCTCAAGGTTTACCAAAGACTGGCCTTTTTCTTCAAGGTTTGATAAATCCTGAAAGAAGGTTTTCTTCTGCTCCACAACATTTTTAACCAGCGTTGTACTGTATCGAACAGAAACATTTTCATTAGCGGTATAACAACCCGAAATAACCCACTTATCATTTGTAAGCAACAGAACCATGCCAATATCAAGGTCAGCCATTTCTACAAGCTGCCTAGCTATCTGATTGTTGTAATGCTCTCCCACAGATAATTCAGCTTGCAATTTATTAATATTTTCGAGTGCCTTGAGAATTTTCCCAATGACTGCGGGGGCAGATTGATTTTCTAAAATTATGGGGTTGGATTGATCATCAAGGAAACGCGAGTTAGATGGGAATTCAAAATTGATGACAGGGGGAGATTTCTGAATTTCTGGTTTGATAGGGGAATAAAAGACAGTGCTGGCTTTTTTTTCCCTGCTGAAAAAGTCGGAAGGATTACCATGTATTCCAGACTGGATAAAGATACTGGTACCGCCAATAACAAAATGATTGGGGGTTGAAAACTCAGCAGTAGACCCTGGATCCAAGCTTTTGCCATCTTCAAAAACAATGGTATTTCCCGAACTGATATTACTGAGCAGGAAACTACCATCCTGCCCAGCTTCAATACAAAAATGCGTGCGGGAAACAGAAGGATCTATTATAATCAGAGCGTTTCCCGCTCCTGAAGGTGCTCTGCCTCCAAATAATTTACCCTCAAAATGCTCGAATGAAGCATCTTGAGTGGAGTTTTTTATCTGGATTTTAAACATAACAGAACACCTTTTAAAATTTGATAACCACGGTTGTTATCAAACAAGCGGAGTACGATGAAAATGCACATGCAACCATTTCCCGTCTTTGCATTCCCAAACTCTGGTTTCCGCAGATGCTGCAGTTATGGGCGATCCATTTGCATTTAATTTTTGTACCAATCGTACATAAGCAATCACAGCCATATCGCCGTTATGATGCACAACAGGGTGGCACATCGTGGTTTGCACTTTGGTTTTAGAAGACCCAAGATCAAAATAATATTTGTGGAAATCGAGGCCTTCAACTACCTGACCTGGTGCTTCAGGTTCGATCGCTGTGATTTTTGCATCACACAAATTTTTATAGGTTTTCCAGTCAGCGTTAGCAATGCTATCCAAAAGCTTCTGGTTCAATGCAATCAATTCATCAACAATTTTACTATCGTTCATCAAAATCTCCTTTTAGTTATCTTCACATCTACAGACCAAAAACACCAGTTTTTAATTGGGAGAATAACAATCCCAGTTCCTTGATTTGAAAATGTGCATTTAATCCGCTTGGATTGGGCAGCACCCAAATCTTGACACCTGAAATTTTATCTTCTTGAAGCCCCAATTTAGCTCGCGGTCTCTTGAATGCAGTACGATAAGTGGTGATGCCAAGAAATGCAACTGCTTCCGGCTTATACCTTGCTATTTTTTCTGAAAGTATCTCTGCCCCTTTTTCAAGTTCATTATCCCCGACTTCATCAGCTCGGGCAGTTGCCCGGTTCACCAGATTCGTAATACCGAGATTTTCAAGCAAAAGAAGGTGTTGCTCAAAGGGGGAATAAAGTCGAGGGGTAAAGCCTCCTGCAAATAATGCGGGCCAAAACCTGTTTCCTGGCCTGCCAAAATGTTTTTCAATTGCTGCGGTATACAAACCCGGATTGATGCCACAAAACAGCAGCTTGATTCCTGACGCTATGACATCAGAAATCTGCTTGTTGGCAGCAAGGGCGATTTGCTCCTTAGAAGGCTTCCAAAATCCGATGGGCATTTCCATTTCAAATACCAAAAGAATTAGGGAAGTGGAGTGGGTGTAAAGTAATCCGTTCCTTCAATTGGAAGGTTGAACATGGTGGTTTTTCCCATGATAGATTCAGATTCACCTAGAATAAGAAAACCATTGTCCTTGATTGCGCCACGAAGTTTTTGAAAAATCCCAGTGATGACTTCAGGGGCGAAATAAATAAGAGCATTTCGAAGAAGAATAATATCGAATGGGCCACCAAGTGCATAGAATCCTTCCAGCAGATTGACCTGCTGAAACTTGATTTTTTGGCGCAAGTCGTAACGAATTTGATACTGACTGTCCGGGGTTTCGAGTAAATATTTTTCTTTAAGGTCAGTGGAAAGCCCGCGAATGACTTCAAATCTGGAGTAAATTCCAGATCGCGCCTTGGTAAGTGCGTTTTCAGAAACATCAGTCGCAAGAAGGTTGATGTTCCAATTTTCCAGTTGTGGAAAATTCTGCATCAGCAGCATCATGATTGAATAAGGTTCCTGACCTGTGGAACAACATGCGCACCAAATTTTAATGGTGTGGGAATAAACATTTTCGTTGATCAATTTTGGAATGATGTATTTCTTCAAATTGTCAAAGACTCTGGGGCCTCTGAAAAAACTCGTTTCCTGGATGGTCATGTTCTCTACAACCAGATTCCCCAAGGCGGAGTAAGGGTTGATTTTTATTTCCCTTGCAAGCTCATTTACATTCGCAATTTTCTGGGCTTCACAAACAGGATTTAGCCTGTTTTCAATCAAATATTCCTTACCCTCGCCCAAATCATGGCCAAGTTTGATTTTGAGAAAATCAACAAAAATACGATAGTTTTCTTGGGTTATACCTGCGCTGTCAAATAGCATTTAATGATCCAGATGTTCAAATTTAAAATAGTTTATTTTTGATTCAGTCGACCCATGATTGCTGACGAAAGATCATGAATGGAAAGGGATTCTTCTGCCAATCCTTCCTTATAAACACTGCCTGGCATTCCCCAAACAACGCTGGTGGCCTGATCTTGAACCAGAATTTTCCCACCCGCTTTATGAATTGCCTTGCACCCCTCTAGGCCATCCTGCCCCATGCCTGTTAAAATAACCGTAAGAACAGAGGCCCCATATATTTTAGCAACCGAACGTAACATCGGATCAACTGCTGGCCTGCAATAATTTTCTGGAGCGTCCTGATTTAACCGCACTTTATTTCCAGCTAAGCACGGCTCAATCACCATGTGATAATCCCCTGGGGCAAGCAAAAACTTCCCAACAACAAGGGTATCCCCATCTACCGCTTCGGTAACAGCATGCTTGGTTTGGGTGTTTAAATGATCTGCCAAGCTTTTGGTAAAACCTGCTGGCATATGTTGGGTTATTACGGCAGGAACTGGTAAAGGTGGCAGTGCCGTCAGCAATACTTTAAGGGCTTCTGGGCCGCCCGCAGACACCCCAATTGCTAAGATTTTAGGGGTGATGGATTTTATAGTTTCTTTGAATACTTTTTTTGCAGCTTGGGGCAAGTTAATTACCCCACTGCTAGACTGATTCTTTTTAAGAATAGCTTTCAGGCGAGGCAACAAATCTTTTTTCAACAATTCAATGGTTTCTTCTGCTGACCCTGTGGAAGGTTTGCAAAAATAATCATCCGCGCCTAGGGAAATTGCATCAAGGGTAATAACGCTTCCTTTTTGCACCAAGGAACTAAACATGATGATTGCTAATTCGGGATTTTTCTTTTTAAGTTCAGCGAGAACCTCAAGCCCATTCATCCTCGGCATATCAACATCAAGAATCACCAAGTCTGGTTTTAATTTTAAAGCCAGTTCTATTCCTTCTTTACCATCAGACCCTGCACCCACTACGGAAAAATCTGGATCAGATAATAGTACTGTTTTTAATGTTCTGCGTACTACTGAAGAATCATCAACAATAAGCACACGAATTAAAGGCATAAATTATTCCACTAATAAAAAAATGTTAATTGCCAAACATATAAATGATCGCAACTAACATTATAGGTATAATAACAGCCATTACCAAAAAAATTCATCAAAGCTTTATCAATCTCTATTCATCAACGATTACGACGCCTTGGTTTGAAATGTTTTTACCAATTGCTCCAACTCAGTGGCCATTGAATCTAAGCCCATTGCAGCTTTCTCTAACTCCGTTGCACCCTTGGAAGTGCTCTGGGCAGCTTCAGCAAGCCCTGTAATATTCTTGGCAATTTCGGTGCTGCCGGTTGCAGCATCCGCAACATTTCTGGTTATCTCTCGGGTAGTAGCCGCCTGCTCTTCCACCGCTCCAGCAATCGTATTTTGAATCTCATGAATTTTGCTGATGATATTTCGGGTCTTCTCGTTGGCGCTTACCGCTTCCCGGGTATCCGATTGAATCCCCTCTATTTTCGTTCGAATATCTTCTGTCGCCTTGGCTGTTTCCTTGGCAAGTTCTTTTACCTCGCTAGCTACCACTGCAAAACCTTTGCCAAACTCTCCTGCTCGGGCAGCTTCGATACTCGCATTTAATGCCAGCAGATTCGTCTGCTCTGCGATCGAGGTAATCACCTTGATTACATTACCAATGATAGCACTATTTTCGCCCAACCTAAGCACCGCTTTATTCCCACTTTCTGCGATGGTAACCGCTTCGTTTGCAACCTGGGCTGCTTGCTGCGCCTGCTTGGCGATTTCCCTGATGGTTGCGCCCATTTCTTCGGCTGCCCCCGCAACTGATTGAATATTTACACTAACTTCCTCGGCGGCAGTAGCAATTGCATTAGCTTGGGCAGAAGTTTCGGTAGCATTGGAAACCATACTCCGACTAACCTGCCTTTGGTTGGTGGAAGAATGGATCAATTTTTGGGCATTGACTGAAATTAAAACGATGGCATTATTCATACCTGAAACAGCTTTGGACAGGGATTGCGACATTGCTCCCAATTCCCCCTGCCCGAGGACATCAACCACTGATGCAAGATCGCCCTTGGCAAGTTTATCAAGCCTTGCACTACTGGTGCGTATAGGCACGGTAATCCCCTTGCCAATATACCAAACAAGACCAAATGATACTGAAAGTGCAAGTGCGGAAAGCAATATCGAGTAAAACCTATCGTACTTAAACTTCGTTATTCTTTTATTAAGCAATTCTTCAAGTTCAGCAGAGCAGGTATCCCAAAGGCTGAAGGAATCTTCAAGGCATTCATTACCCGCCTCGACAATTTTTGGGTCGGCTTTGTTGAGTTGCTCGGGTTTGAGGTTAAGTAGCAATTTCACAAAGTTGTCCGTGTTTTTCTTAAGCTTTTCGGTAGGGGCAGGTAGATTTTTGTGCAGGGATTCTGACTTCCCATAAAAATTATTATCTTCATTCATTGAGGTTTCAATACTTGCAAAAATCCTATCGATATCACTCTGCGAAAAAAGAGTCAACTGAGCACTCATTTCAATACTATTTTCATCTTTCTTAGAACCGTTTTTTACGACTGCGTTATAAAGTGAAATCAATGTTGAGATTCGTTCCTGAGCTTGAGGCAACGCAACAAGGCTTACATCCACCAAGTAAAAGGAATCCAAATCAGGATCAAGAATAAGATTCGAGGTATCGCCCAAATGGGTGATCATGGTGCGGATAATTTTAATTAGGTTATCATGTTCAGCCTTGCAAACATCCACAGATAATGTCTGCCAAGACTTTCGTAATTGGTCCCATTTTTTAGATAAGTTATCAGCCTTTGCTTCATCTCTTTTTCTCTTGGCTAGGCCATCTTGGGTGAATTGCAAAATCGGTCCGAGTTCTTTATCCAAACTTTCCAAAGTGCGAAGAGCAGAATCCAAAGCAGATTGTTCTTTTGCAATAATGATGCTAGAAGCATTATCCCCTGCAAGGACTGCAGATGCTGCATTTTTGTGAATCAAAAGCGCTTTCAAGATTTTTTCCAGTGGCCTCTGGTAGATGTTTCCTTGCTTTTCGAGTTCTGCAAAATCAATCCGATCTTGTATTCCATCGATTGCAAAATACAAAAGTACAGAAATTGGAAGTAAAAAACTGACAGAAATTAGAAGAAGCCTTTGCAGAATACTCATGAATAATCCCTCGCTTTATCTTTCGTTATTTTCTAGGTCGGACCCTACGTTTGTTTTCTGTTGAAATCCTACGATTTTATCTGGAAAGTTTTTACAATCTTTTCCAACTCAGAAGCCATGGTATCCAATCCCAATGCTGCTGTTTCCAATTCAGTCGCGCCCTTGGAAGTGCTTCGGGCAGCTTCTGCTAGCCCCGAGATATTCTTGGCGATTTCCGAACTACCCGTGGCTGCATCCGCTGCATTTCTGGTGATCTCTCGCGTAGTAGCAGCTTGCTCTTCCACTGCTCCCGCAATCGTACTTTGAATCTCATGAATTTTACTGATGATATTTCGGGTCTTCTCGTTGGAACTTACCGCTTCCCGGGTATCTGATTGAATCCCCTCTATTTTCGTTCGAATATCTTCAGTCGCCTTGGCGGTTTCCTTGGCAAGCTCTTTTACCTCGCTAGCTACCACTGCAAAACCTTTGCCAAACTCGCCAGCTCGGGCGGCTTCGATGCTCGCGTTTAATGCCAGCAGGTTCGTCTGCTCTGCAATCGAGGTGATTACCTTTATCACATTGCCAATGATATTACTATTCTCGCCCAACCTAAGTACTGCCTTATTTCCAGTTTCTGCAATGCTAACTGCTTCATTTGCAACCTGGGCTGCTTGCTGCGATTGTCTCGCTATTTCTCGGATTGTTGCGCCTATTTCCTCTGCTGCGCTTGCAACTGATTGAATATTCACGCTGACTTCTTCTGCGGCACTTGCAATGGCATTAGCTTGGGCAGAAGTTTCGGTTGCGTTGGCTACCATACTCTTGCTAACCAATTTCTGGTTATTAGAAGACACGATCAATTTTTTAGAATTGCCTGATATGTGAATAAACGAATTGTTTAATCCCCGTCCTATGTACCAAACAAGGAAGAAAGAAATAACTAATGCTAATGCTGAAAGCATTAAAGAAGAAAGCCTGTCATTCTGAAACTTGAGAATTCTCAATTCCAACAACACTTGAAGTTCAGCAGAGCAGGTATCCCAAAGGCTAAAAGAATCTTCCAGAGCCTCATTACCAGCTTCTAGAATTTTTGGGTCAGCTTTAGTAAGTTGTTCAGCCTTAAGAGATAAAAGCAGCTTGGTAAAATTCCCCGTAGACTTCTTAAATTTCTCCAAAGGAGCACTGATATTCTTTTGCAAAGACTCCGATTTACCATAAAAATTATTGTCTTCATTAAGGGCAGTATCGATGCTAGAGAAAATCCTATCCAAATCACTTTGTTGAAAGAGAGCGTTTTGGATCGCAAGAGCTAACTTGTCTTCCTGATCATTTGGGCCCTTTTTAATCAGCGAATTATAGATTGTAATCAAAGTTGAAATTCGTTCTTGGGCACTAGGCAACGCAACAACGCTTACATCCATCAAGTAAAAGGAATCCAGATCCGGATCAAGAATAAGATTGGAGGTATCGCCCAAATGAGTAATCATCATACGAACAATCATAATCAGATTATCATGCTCGCTTTTGCAAGCATCGGGGGTCATAGTCTGCCAAAATTTCCTACACTGATCCCACTTCCTCGAGAAATTATCAATTTTAGCTTCTTCTCGTTTTCTCTTAGCAAGGCCATCCTGAGTGAATTGCAAAATGGTACCAAAAGATTTTTCAAGCACTTCAAGATTTCGAATCGCAGAATCCAAACTTACCTCTTCCTTGGTTGCAGTTGTTAAGGCAGTAGGGTCACCCCCAAGAACTGAAAGGGCTGCACTCTTATGAACCAGCAGGGAGCGAAGAATTTTCTCCAGCGGTCTCTGAAAGCTATTCCCGTGTTTTTCAAGGACTGCAAAATCAATACGATCCTGAATGCCATCGACTGTGAAATAGAGTAACACAGAAATCGGCAGAAGGAAACTTGCAGAAATAAGAAGAAGCCTTTGCAGAATACTCATACTAAAATCTCACTTTGTTTTTCTTTAAGAGACAAAGATTTATCCTCAAGGATTTGCTCAATGTCCAAAATATGTAGTAACTTATTATCAACCTTGTAAGTGCCAGTGATGAATCGCCTAATTTCTACTGGGAGAGTTTCAGGCGGGATTTCAAAATCATCCTTTTGCACCACAACCACATCTGCCACCGAATCAACTTGCAAACTGTAAAATTCATCTCGAAGCTTAAGAATTATATTCATGCAAAACTTGGCCTCCATGGGAGGCAAACTAAGTTGTTGACGCATCCTAACCGCAAGGACAATATTGCCTCGAAGATTAATAAGCCCGTTAAACGCCAAGGAAGCCAAAGGCACTTCCGTTACTTCAAGAGGGCGCAGTATTTCCTGCACATCCTCAATGAGAATTCCAAATAGTTTACCATCAATGGTAAAGGTGGCGTAAGAAAGTTCCTTGCTCAAGAAACGACCTCCAGTTTTTTAACTGTCAGGGCTAAAAGGACGCCAAGGTCAACAAATTCGGTGATTTTCCCGCTAACAACACCAGTTTTCTTTATTCCCTGGCCCGTACTATCACCATTGATTTTTATCGATTCATAAACAGTATCGAGAATTTTCTCAACTACTAGGCCCACATACTTGCCAGCATACTTATGAACGACAACCTGTATTTTTTTGGTTTTATCCCGAGTCTCTACGCTACCTTTGATACCCAAAATATTTCCTAGATTGTAGATTGGCATGATGCCTTCGCGATATTGAACCAAATGCATTTCGCCTGTCTTTTCCAATTGATGAGGTCTGAATTCTTCCAACCTGACCACCTGCTCCAAAGGAATTGCAATCTGGCTTTCACCACCTGCACTAACCAAAAGAAGGCCCTCACCTGCACTTTGATTATCAGCTTTAATTTCATCTTGTGCTGAAAGATCTTTGATGCCAAGATCGCGGATTTTTGGCAGAACTCTGCCCAACCTAGCAACCCCGGAAACATCAAGGATAAGTTGTACCAACCCATCGCCCATGATGGTCACCCCAGCAAAACAACCCACACCTTTCAACCTCGAAGGAAGCGGCTTAACAACGATTTCATTGGTATCCTTGACGGAATCCACCAAGAGACCAAACTGCCGATCTTCAGCCTGCAAAATCACCAGATGATTCGGTTGCGATTGAGTTTCAGACTTTCCTTTGATTTGTAAAAGTTCAGCAAGATTGATCAAGGGAATTAGTTTGCCACGAAATCTGAATACGGGAGTCTCATGCACAAACTCAATGCCACCAATTTTACTATCATCCTTAATCCGGAGTAATTCGGTGATATGGGTTTGTGGGATGGTAAAACTTTGGCCTGCAGCGGTAATGCTAAGAGCTTTGATAATTGCAAGGGTAAGCGGAATACGCAGATGGATCGTTGTGCCTTTATTCACTTCGCTTTGAATATCAATCATGCCACCAATTTTTTCGATGTTGTTTTTTACAACATCCATGCCAACGCCTCTGCCTGAAACGCTGGTGATTTTTTCGGCAGTCGAAAAGCCGGGAAGGAATATCAACTGTAATACCGAGTTATCACCCATTTGCGAAAGCTGATCTGAAGAAAGCAACTGCTTTTCAAGCGCCTTTGCTTTGACTCGGTTAAGGTCGATTCCTTTACCATCATCAGAAATCACAACATTAACACGGCCGCTTTCGTGATACGCCCGAAGCAGAAGAGTACCTTCAGGTTTTTTATTGGCCCGGGCCCTGCCATCGGGAGATTCAATCCCATGATCGATTGAATTACGCACGAGATGTGTCAAGGGATCTTTAATAGCTTCGATTAAGGTTTTATCAAGTTCAGTTTCTGCGCCCTGCATCTGCAGATTGATTTGTTTGCCCAGTTTGAATGCAACTTCACGCACCATTCGCGGGAATTTGTTCCATACATTCGATATGGGTTGCATCCTGGTCTTCATCAGTGCTTCCTGCAATTCGGAAGTCACCAGATTGAATTGCCTTGATGCCACCTGCAACAAAGAATCGTTCAACCTTGTAGAACATTGCAATAATTGATTGCGCGATAAAACCAACTCACTTGCAAGCGACATTAATTTATCAAGAACATCTACCGGGATACGAACCGAGGAATCGGAAAGCGCAGAAGCCATCTCTCGCTGTGGTTCTTCAATTTTTTCCTTCATTGCAGAAACCGTATCTGGGGCCTTTTCCATCACTGATGTTACTGGAGTTGCTGGCTTTAATGCATCTGAAAACGAATTTCCAGCATCCTTTGGAAACACCATAGTTGGCGCAATAACTGGTGCAGGATTCGGTTTGATCTCTGGGGCAGACGTTTTGGCAGCAGGTGCATTGCCAACAGATACTGCTGGCGCCTTGGTGCAATCGTTAAGCGCTTTAATAATGGCTTCTGAATCTGAAGTGCCTTCGTTCTGATTCGATTCAAGGCTAGAAAGGATGGCTCGGGTGCCATCGATTGCAGCTAAGAGTGCGGAAGTAATAAGTGCGGTAGGCTGAAGCGAACCATCGCGTATTTTGCTCAGCAGATTTTCTGCCGCATGGGTCAGCTTTTCGAGTTTCGCTAATCCAAGAAACCCTGCACTACCCTTAATGGTGTGCATTACACGAAAGATACTTTTTACCAATTCGGGATGAGTAGACTTCTCAAGTTGGAGAAGTTCAAGATCCATTCGAGAAAGGTTTTCTTGACACTCGATGAGAAATTCTTTCAGGGCTTCGTCCATTTCAACATTTGCAGAGCTTGCAACCGGGACGGCGGTTTCCTCAACGATGGCAGGCGCTTTACCAACAGAGGCTGCTGGCGCCTTGGTGCAATCGTTAAGCACTTTAATAATGGCTTCTGAATCTGAATTACCTTCGTTCTGATTCGATTCAAGGCTGGAAAGAATGGCTCGGGTTCCATCGATTGCAGCTAACAACGCAGAAGTAATTGCAGTAGTGGGTTGAAGCGAACCATCGCGTATTTTGCTCAGCAGATTTTCTGCTGCATGGGTCAGCTTTTCGAGTTTCGATAATCCAAGAAACCCTGCACTACCCTTGATGGTGTGCATCACTCGGAAGATACTTTTTACCAATTCAGGATCGGTAGACTTCTCGAGTTCGAGAAGTTCAAGATCCATACGAGACAGGTTTTCCTGACACTCGATGAGAAATTCTACTAATGCCTCGTCCATTTCGCTCATAAGTAACTTAATTAGTAAGAAATAAAAGTTAATGTTAACAGCTAGGATAGCATGGGAAGTGTGCGTAAACTTTAAGGGAAAGCGTGATTTTTAGTACAAAATAGCCCAAGGAAGGGCTTTTATTCGCATAACCGTTAAAACTGTACTAAATAAGTGCACTCTTTTAAACTTAAAGAGCAATAAACTTAGAGATTTCCATCTTAAGAGTAGAGGCCTCTGCGGATTTCGAAAGAATTCTGCATGACTTCAAGTTTCGAATAGGATCGAGCAGGAAAGAATCCGGTTCGCTGGTGATCAGCAAAACGGGGATATTTTTCAGTTTAGGATCTTGGCTAAGGCTCTCGACAAAGCCCTTACCATCTAAGATAGGCATGTGAAAATCAGAGACGATAAAAAGAAAAGGCCGGCCCTGAGCCATGGCCAAACCTTTCGCACCATCCACAGCTTCTACAACATCATCGAATCCCAAGGATTTTAAAATCCCCAGCATTCTTTTCCTAGCAAAGGAACTATCATCAACCAAAAGTACGGTTTTGGTGGTGGGCTGTACAACCGTAGGTTGGGAAACGCTAGGCGCATTTACAGGTAAAGTTGATTTAAGTTGTTCTGGAGTGAAGGGCTTTCTAAGAATTTTGAAATCGACTTTTGCAGCCAGGGATTCCATTTCATTATCAATGTTCGAGGTAATCAAGATAAAAGAAATGCCTTTGCCCGAAGGGGTTGCTTTTATCTTTTGAGCAAGTTCAATACCACTGCAATCGGGTAGATTTTGCGAGCAAACAATTGCCTTAAATCCCCCTTTGCTAAACTGTTCGAATGCATCCGCTCCCGAAAGCGCAAATTTTACATCAGCAATACCAAGCGATTTAAGCTGATTGCCAATCATCATGCCTTGAAGTTTAGAAGGTTCAACCAGCAGAACCTTGGCGCTATCGATTTGGGATGGTTCTACAGTGGATTGGCTGGGGCGTTCGATAAATGCAGTTGCAGCGTTATTCAAATTATTCTGAATGGAAGTCTTTTGGCCTGGGTTGAAAATCAACGTGCCTTCTGGTTCAACGGGAGCAGGCTTTACCATCGGGCTTTCAAAAAAGGCAGTACCTGTATCTGCTTGGGCAGTCTCCGGAGCAATTATGATATTAGTTGGGGCGACATTAGAAACTTTCTCCATCATCTTGATATTTTCAAGATCGACAACTACTTCATTCATTGTCTGGTATCGCTGATCAACTGTCTTTGCAACCATCTTCTTAAAGACATTATCTAGTTTTTCAGAAACATCGGTCCTTAATTCTCTGATGCTTGGAATGGGATGGGTCATATGAGCCATCAACTTATCCATCACAGATTTACCCGTGTAAACATTTTTACCAGCTAGGATGTAATATAAGGAACAACCAAGGCTGTAAATGTCTGCGCGATTATCAACACCACTGGTGTTTTCGGCTTGTTCAGGAGCCATGAATTCCAATGTGCCTGCGATGGTGAATTGCTGGGTAAGGCCCTGCTTATTGTGATCATCCGCAGATTCTGCTTCGGTTAGGCGAACAAGGCCAAGGTCTGCAACTTTAATATCACCCTGCCTGTTTCTCATCAAGTTTTGCGGTTTGATATCGCGATGCACCATCCCCTGATCGTGTACATACTGCAAAGCTTTAGCAGATTGAATCATGGCATCGATGGCTTCGCTTACGGGAAGAGGGCCATTCTTGCGAACAATCCCATCAAGATCGCTGCCTTCAACAAGTTCGAGAACTAAAAAGAATCCGGAGGGCCCGAAATCTGCATCATAAGCTTGTATTACTCCGGGGTGATTAAGGCGCGCAAGGGTTTCTATTTCGCGTTGAAAGCGTTGCAAATGATCTGGATTTTCTTGAATTTCAGGGTTAAGCACCTTAAGCGCAACTATCCTGCGCATGCGTTTGTGCCTGGCACGAAAAACCGTTCCCATGCCACCTTCACCAAGGCGATCAAGAATGAGATAATTGGCCATGGCCAAATCAGCAATTCGCTTATTACGAAGTTCACCGGCTTGAAATGCAGTGATCAGCCCTATTTGTTCTAAAAAATCACCCAAGGCATCGCGATCATCTATGCTTACAGCTTCGGGGTATTTCTCAAACGCAGAATCAATTTCATCCTTGTGGAGTACGCCATGCTTTACTAGTTCACCAATCGCTAGGTCTACTTCTGGTTTCATTGATGGATCCGCGCTAAAATAAGAATATAATTAATTAATATTAGTTATAAGGTATAAATCTGTGTGGAACAATGAATTGATTTGGTAATTTTATGGCACCTGCATATTTCTTTTATTTCAGGTCACTACCCACATGATACCCCTTCTACAACGATGGCTTACCACCTGGCCTGGAATCTTTCTCTTTACATTCACCATCTTGGCGCTGATTATCCCCTCATGGTTTTTAAGCGATCCCGGCACCTTCTGGCATATTCGCACCGGCGAATGGATGATCGATCATCTCGAAATTCTTCGCACCGATCCCTTCTCGCAATCTGAATCAAACTGGGTTCCCACCCAATGGCTTGCTGAAATTTTAATGGCTTACTCCTACCGAATGGGAGGCTTTGCAACACTGACTACACTTTCATCATTCATCATTGCGGTCTGGATCTCTATTCTGGCACGCAGATGGTTTTTAGCCGGCATGCACCCAATTCTCGTTTGGTTTCTGGCAATATTAGTATTAAAGATTGGGGCAGTCCATTTTCTCGCAAGGCCTTTGCTAATCAATTATCTCGGCATCACCCTGCTCTCTTATTTTATTCTCGATTTCAGCAACGGTCGCTCAAAGCCTTACTGGCTATTATTGTCCTTCCCTCTCGCAGTTTTTTGGGCCAACTGCCATGGTGGATATCTGGGGGGCCTTTCAATCCTCGGCTTTTCCACATTAATATGGACCACACAGTTTTTGTTTTCACAAGGGCCAATCAAAGACTTTCGCAATCTTTTAATAATGTGGTGCAGTAATTTAATGTGGCTGCTCGCACCTTGCATCTCGCCTTTCGGAATAGGGATGTATGAAACATGGCTAAAAATCTGGTTTAAACTCGATCTTCCAAGCTACATTATTGAGCACGCTGCGCCCAAATTATTAGATTTTTACATGCTGGGGGCTTTTGCAGCATTTGCTGCGGTTACAATCTTTTTTTTCTTGTCTGGCAAAGGCGCACAATATCTAGGGATTACTGCAAGTATTTGGGCCTGGTTTTTCTTGGCACTAAAGCGCGCCCGCAATGCCCCCATCTTTATAAGCATTGCAGCAGTTATGTTTGAAGAAATCTGGCTTAATCTTGTCAGTTCAAAAAAAATAAGAGAAGACTGGATTATCAGGCAGCCTAAAAAGCCCAGCCTAAAAATGATCGTAACTTTATCCCTTATTGTGATGAGCCTTTTAATTTCATCTGTTTTCGGCTGGTATCAAATTCCGGTCGATCCTAAAAAATGGCCAGTCGATCTTATTGAACCCATGCAACAGTTGGCACAAGATTACGGCCCAGATACCAAAATTTACAATGCAGTAAATGATGGCGGCTTTCTTATTTTCTATGCTCCCAAATGGCGGGTGTTTCAAGATGATCGCTGTGAAATTCATGCGTTTCGCGATGGGAAGGATGATGGTTCTTGGATTACCGAAACCATGAAATTGGAAATGAAAGCTCCTGACCAACTTCTTTTAGAATTACAAAACCGAGATATCAAACTCGCAATCGCACCTAAAGATTCCCCTTTGGGAAAATTATTACAAAGCACTAATCTACCTATAAAACCTATTTTTTCAGGCAAAACTCACGCTATCTGGCAACTTCCCTGAATCAGTTAAAATTGTATTAATAAATTTTTATTAGTTGATTGATCGATGTTTTTCAAATAAGATTAATTTAAGGGCAATATTCGTTGACTACATCTAGATTTGCCTGAACACCTTAAAAATGAGTCTAAAATGAACTTTATTCAAAATAAACTCTATTCGTTCCTGCAGGATGAGAATGTCCCCACTGCAGTAGAATATGCCGTTATGGTTGCCCTTATCATTGTGGTATCGCTCGCTGCAATCACCGCCCTAGGGAGCAAAGTAAGTACTACTTTCACCAATACTTCAACAAAAATCAGCACCACCACTACAGCAAGTTAACTTAATTTATTGCTTAGAATAAGCCTATTTTTAACAAAAAGAGTTTTAGAAAGTAGTGCATATTGGCAAATTTCAAAAAATCCACATAATAATATTTATAATTATTTGACTAGGCTTAAATAAAAACCTACGCTTAAATATCAGAAAATGATCAAGCACGATCCTTGGGGCACTGATAACCTGATTTTACAGGGTTTTGTAACACCTGACTAATCGATAAAGGTTTTTTTTGTATTTGGTTTTATTCCATTTTAAGGAGTTTACGATGAATACTCTACGCGAAAAGTTGGTTAAGTTTTTGAAGAGCGAAGATGGCCCCACTGCAGTTGAATATGCTGTTATGGTGGCTCTGATTATCGTGGTATCGATCGCTGCGATCACCGCCCTTGGTTCCAAGGTAAGCACTACCTTCACTAATACCGCAACTGCAATTCCTAGTGCGACAACAGCAAGTTAGTTTAAATGTCCCCCTTTGCGGGAATGTTTTTTACAACTAGGGCGTAATAAAAAGCGCCCCTTACATTTAGGGGCGCTTTTTAAAGCCGAGTAATAATACTTAAAGATCATTAAGTGTTATTTATGTTTCCCTTTTTGTTCTCTCTCCCTTTCCACTTCCCAAAGGAGTCTCTCATGCGCACTTTACACGAAAAGTTGGTCAAGTTTTTCAAAAGCGAAGACGGCCCCACTGCGGTAGAATATGCCGTTATGGTGGCACTTATCATTGTGGTTGCAATAAGCGCTATCACCGTGCTTGGGCAAAAAACTAGTGGTGTTTTTTCAGCCACAACCTCGGCTATTCAGTAAGTTCATTGAGAGTTAATGTCTTTTAATTGGGGTGCGTGATGGATTTTACATTGAATATCTGGCCTATCGCGTTGGTTAGCCTTGCAATGATCGTTGCTGCAATCATCGATGGCTGGAAACTTAAAGTTCCTAACGCACTCACCTTCCCGCTAATCATCTCGGGTTGGATTTTAGGATTGTTCAATACTTTTCAAATCCTTCCTGATTCCGGAATTGGTGGAATCGGTGGTAGCCTCACTGCCACCGTTTTAGGTTTCGCTCTTATCTTCCCTGTTTATGCTATTGGGGGCATGGGGGCGGGAGATGTCAAAATGCAAATGGGGTTTGGCGCCTGGGTTGGTGCTTACTACTCTTTTGGTCAGGCCCAGTACATCGTATTGATTGCTTTTTGCTGGGGCGCAATCATCGGGGGCATCATTGCTTTCTTCATGATTCTCTTCCGTAGGCAAATATCAACCAATATATTAAATACCCGTGAAATCCTTTCCGACCTTGCAACCAAAAGCGTGGACGAAACTGAACAAAAAGCTGCTGCTCGCAAACCAAGGATGCATTTGCTACCTTATGGTATCCCACTTTGCCTTGGGTTTCTGGGCTATCTGGCTTACCTGCACCTCTACTTACACTTTCCTTTACCTGTTTATCCAATTCAATAATTAGCTTTTCTTAAAAAATAAGCTAAAGTATCTATGTGCAGCCAACGATTGCGCTGCGGTTCCTTTCGCAAGATGCTAATTTATAGCAAACAAGACTTCCTATCTTTGCTTGTTACCCCAAGATCAGCATGAATTATCGATATCTTCGTTATAATCGATAAATCTTAAAGCTGGTCACGCTTTTGTGCCGATGAAATATATGAGGGATAGTCCGCTTGTAGGGATTAGAACTCAGGATATATCCGGTGCCTCAGCGACGAGAGGCCTAGAACGATGAATCCTAGAATGTTGGCACTTGGGATGGCGGTTTTTTGCGGCTTAGCTGCAGCCTACTTGGCGATGACTTACAATAAAGGAAATCAAGGTCCAAAAATGGTTGAAGTTCTTAGAACTAAAGGCAAGGTACCTTTCCGCGAGAAGATTTCTGATCCTCAGAAGTACTTTGAGGTTGTTGCTGTTCCGGAACTTAATCTTCCATCAAATATTTTGATTTCGTTTGATCTAATAAAAGATAAAACCCTTAATAAGGGTCTTGCCGAGCAATCCTTTATTACCAAAGATGATCTTCTTGACCCCAATCAACACTACCTTACCGACCAACTCAATAAGGGTAAAAGGCTGTTTGGCCTCACTGTTAATGCTGAATCCCTTGCTGGCGGGTTTATTCTCCCGGGCTCCACGGTAGATCTGATTGGCACCAAACGACTGGCCAATAACAACATCGAAACTCAAACCGTTTTGGAAAACATTCGAGTGATGGCTGTAGGCGATAAATCGACCATTAATGAAAAGCCCGGCGATGTACGCCATTCCATTGTTGAAAATACTGTGACTCTTGAGGTTAGCCCTGAAGAAGCACAGATCTTAGCAATGTGGAAATCTGTTGGCGAAATCAAGCTTTCCGCAAGGGCCAAGGATGATAACGATAAAGCTAACACCAAAACCACCAAGCTTAATGAAGAATTGAAACCTAATGATGTGTTAAAGAAGGATCCTGAGAAAAAGAAAATCAAACCCGGTATTTTTGGTGGGAACGATAATAAACACACCCTTGTCATCTTTAATACTAAAGATTCTAAGGAAAATATTGCCAGCAATGATGCTGTAGAGTTTGAAGAATACGAAAAAGGCAAATGGCGTACGGTGATTAAAAACAGTCGGAATTCAACTGCTGTCGAACAGCCAGATGAGGTTCCGAGTGATGCGCCTGATAAAGTAAAGCAATAGCCAGGGATGGTTGCGGAGTTTTATAATTTTGGCGAAGGGAATCGCCAGTTTGTTAGAAGAGGTTGCAAGGATGCCATACAAAAATTACTACCTAGCTAAAAGCTTGCAAGCCTGCATAGCCATGATCATCATGGTTTGCAGTATAGCATCGCTATTGGCCCAGGATGCACCGCCTTTGGTAAAGGGCCCTGATTACGCAATTCCCATTGATTTCACCATCAAGATTCAGATGAAGAGCAAAAAGCTCATCAAGAACGCCCGCACTTTTAACAACAAAATTTTAGAAGTAAAAGATGTACTGAATGATCCTAAATCTGTTTATCTAAAGGGTTTGGCTGAAGGCGTCGCAACCTTAGAATTGATTTCAATGGATGAAGAAAGAGAAGAACTTAGCATTTATGTACTTCGCCAACAAACACCAGTAAATAATATTAAGTTTTTGAAAGAAACCACAATTGATATTGCGTATTTGAAAAAAATGCTTGCACAAGCAGTGTCCAACACAACAATCGAAGTTAGCCTAATAACAAGTGACTCGGTTTTTGTAAACGGTGTAGTCAATTCAACAGATGACCTTCGTACAATTCTTCATCTTGCCAGTAAAGTGGTTGATCCAAATTATCAGGATAAAGAAAAAGAAGGTCCTACCTATGATCTTAATGATGCAGCAGGAAAAAAGATTGTTTCTGTTTCCTCTAAAGTAGTAAACGGATTAAAACTTAGGTTTAATAGCGAAGCTGAAAATCAGGGTTTGAAAACAGGTGCACCGCCAAAAACCACCTTTGATCTCGATTACCTCAAAAAGGTTATAAGCAATGCTGTACCCAATTCCAATATCCAAGTCATTCCTGTCACCAAAGATGCGGTTATACTTTCTGGTTATGTTTCCCGTGCAGAAGATATCGGCATGATTCTTTCCATTGCTGGAAATATTGTTGACCCTACTTTATTTGATGCCCTATCGCAAAGTAGTTCAACGCCAACAAATAATCCTGGACAAACCAATCCCACTACACCCCCCGCGGGCAATATGCCCACAGATCCCAATGCTGCTGCGACTACACAACCTGCGCAAGCAACACCCAGAACTTCCGCAAAAGTTATCAATGCACTTCGGGTTGCAGGCGTGCAACAAGTTCAATTAGATGTTGTCGTAGCGCAAGTTTCCCGTACAGAATTCAGACAACTAGGGTTCAACTTTCTTAGCTCCCAAAATAGTTCTTTTATCGGCAGCACCTTAAATGGACTCGCAGCCCAACCAACACAAATTGGAAGAATTGCTTCAGGCGGGACTGCTCAAGGCTCCATTTTGGCTGCTAATGGCTTTATTGCAAGCGCAACAAGCCCTAACATTCCGTTCGGTGTTTTAAACTCCAATAGTGGATTCCTCGGATTCCTTCAGGCCTTGCGCAATGAAAGTGCTTCTAAACTTTTGGCAGAACCCAAACTTACCACCTCCAGTGGCAAGCAAGCCTTCTTCCAAGTGGGTGGTGAACAAGCTGTTCTAAGCGGTGCTTCAGGTGTCAACGGCCCTGGTGCAGCTTTTCAAACCATTGGTACCACCCTTAGTTTCCTGCCTATCGTTTTAGGCAATGGTAAAATCCAACTTACGGTTAATCCTAGAGTTCGAACACCAAACTCTGCGTTTGGGATTCAAACCTCCTTTGGATTCGTAACTGGGTTTGATGATAAGCAAGTTAATGCAACGGTAGAAATGGAAACTGGACAGACTTTTGTCATCGGGGGCTTGATTCAAAATGAAACCCG
>JAPLNF010000124.1 GCA_026692965.1 Planctomycetota bacterium | reverse complement strand
TGGCTCGCGACCTGTTCCACTTACCGACCCAGGCACCGAACCTGTCAAGGAAGTATTGGCATAACCCTTAATCGAGGCAATCATGAATTACACAAGTTACAAGGTTGATAAGAATCTGGGCAGGCAGGAAATTCTTTTCGCAGTCGCCCGTATTCCAAACTCCACCAAAGCCTATGTTGCAGGCTCGGATTTAAAAATCCATGAAATCGATTTTGCCAACGCCAAGCCTGATGTTCGCTCCTTCCCAGCGCACTCAAGCTACATCACCGCGTTGATTCTCAAGGATGACACCTTGGTTTCAGGCGCTTACGATGGCAAGCTTTCGTGGTGGAAAGCATCTACAGGCGAAAAGATCAAAACTTTGGATGCTCATAAAAAATGGATCAGGCAAGCTGCGGTTAGCCCCGATGGCAAACTCTTCGCATCGGTCGCAGACGACATGGCACTCAGAATCTGGGATATCAAAGACGCTAAAATGGTCCGCGAAATGACGGGCGAACATAAGCCACTCACCCCCAACGATTTTCAATCCATGCTTTACGCGTGCGCCTTCAACAGCGATGGCAAACTCGTTGCGACCGCTGATAAAACCGGACATATCGTCGTTTGGGAAACCCATACAGGCAAAAAAGTTGCAAGTATGGAAGCACCCATTATGTACACCTGGGATCCCAATGCCCGCAGGCATTCCATCGGCGGACCTAGATCCGTTGCTTTCTCGCCTGATTCCAAACTGCTCGCAGTGGGTGGCACAGGAAAAATCGGCAACATCGATCACTTGGAAGCTAATGGTCGCATTGAAGTTTTCAATTGGGAAAAGAGCGAACGGGTCAAATATCCTTCTGGGGGCGGGGGGCGCGGGCGAAGGATTCCTAGCCTTCATCGATCTCAAGGAAAAGAAGGTGGCTCATCAGGAAAAAGCTGCAATGAACATTCATGCCCTTGCAAGCGCCGATGGTATGAAGTCGCTACTGGCAGTTGGTCATCAAAAGGTATTGCACTTTAAGATGGCTTAAGTAATTTTTGAAACCACAAAATAAAAGGCTCCGGAGATTACTCTGGGGCCTTTTGCAATAAATTGTTTACAAGCCGTCACATACACTTCCGGCTAGGTAAATTCTGGCCAAACAGACCGTTACATACATAAAACAAACTATCAAAGTTTCAGACTTCATTATTTCAACCATTCAAAGATAATAATGAACTTAGAATCCTGATAAAACTGTTCTTAGTTAGCTTTTTAGAACAAGTTCACTCGCTCACAATACTTTAACACTTCAGATTAAATTAATGAGAATCATTAAATGGATGAATATTTCTTTTCAAAGCTTGAATAATCAGTCATTATATTCACATTGAGATGCATTACTTGAAATTACAAAGGTTAAATACCATGAATAGGAACTTTCTTTGTTTGCTCGTACTCTTATCGGGCTTGATTGGTTGTGATACCAATGAAAAGCCGGTATTTCCAGTTTACCCCGTCAAGGGCACTGTGAAGTATGATGATGGCAAACCCCTGACCGATTGCTGGATCGAGTTCACTTCCCAAGCCGGCGAAACCAAAGGACGGAATTCCAATAGCAAGATCGACAAAGATGGTAATTTTGAGATGGAAACTTTTGCCCGAGGCAAGGGAGCGTACGCAGGCCCCGTAACCGCAGTAATCAGCGAGCCAGCTCCCAAATCCGAATCTGAAACTGAAGAGGTTAAAATTTTGCATGATAAAGTTCTTGAGAAATATAAGAACTATGAAACCAGCGGCTTAAAATTTGATATCGATAAAAAAGATAACACCCTCAACATCATCATCGATCGAAAGTAAAAATCATTTTGCCTTTGGTCTCCATACACTCAAGTCTCTTTGATTACAGAGTCAAGTGCCCATGCTGAAGGCAGATTAGAAATCTATTGCGTATTGCCATTCAAACCTTAATAGTAGCAAGCCTTTGACTCGATCCACCTAGGGCAATGTACAATAACATTCCACTCGGTTTTGATTGCAATTCAAAGCAATTACAGTCATATTGAGTTCAGGCTTTTACTAATACGATTAAAGCCAACCTACCCGAAGTTGTTTTAGGATACTTCCCCATGAAAAAGTTCATCTTCTCTTTGATTACATTTTTGCTTTTAAACACGTTGGCTTTTGCCCAAACTGGAATATTCAAAGCTGGCGCATTTGCCCAAGATATCTCGCCTGAAGAATTGCCCATCTCCATTAATGGCAATATGAAAGATGGAAAAGCAAACATGGTGCATGATCGCATTCATGCCCGCTGCATCGTTTTAGATGATGGCATAACCAAATTGGCCTTGGTGGTGTGTGATTCGTGCATGATCCCACGCGAAGTTTTTGATGCTGCAAAGAAAGCAGTCGCTGATAAAATCGGTATCCCTGCAACCAACATACTTTGCTCGGCAACCCATACCCATTCAGCACCCACTGCAACAGGGGTTTTTCAAAGCGAACCCGAGAAAGATTACCCTGCGTTTCTTTCGAAAAAAATCGCTCAGGGAATCCTCGAAGCTCATAAAAGAATGGTGCCCGCGCAAATTGGCTGGGGTGCTGCCTCCGACCCCACCCAAGTTTTCAACCGCAGATGGTTTATCAAACCCGGGCAGATGAATACCAATCCCTTTGGCGAAACAACGGACAAAGTCATTATGAACCCAGGTTATCAAAATGGCCGCGTTGATAAATCCGCAGGCCCTACCGACCCCGAAGTTTCCGTCCTTTCCCTAAAAACAAAAGAGGGCAAACACATCGCCCTTCTTGCAAACTATAGCCTTCATTATGTCGGTGGGTTTCCAGCTATCAGTGCTGATTACTTCGGCGCATTCGCTGAATCTATTGGCGTTCTTTTAGATGCGGATCGCTTTTTTGTTGGCATCATGAGCAATGGCACCAGCGGTGATGTGAACAATGCCAACTTCGCAGCCATGACTCCCGGTAAGCGAGAACCAGGCGAGCAAATCCGCGTAGTTGCAAATAGTGTTGCAAAAGCTGCACAAAAAGCAGTTGCCAACATCAAGTATAAGAATCATGTTTCCCTCGCTTCTGAACATAAAGAACTTATGCTAGGCGTAAGGCAGCCTTCTAAAATCGAGTTGGAAAAGGCAAACGAGATATTAACCAAAGCGAATAAAACTGTTTTAGATACTATGACAGAAATCTATGCCCGAGAAACCGTGTTACTCTCCAAGTACCCTTCACAGGTTCCTGCAATCATCCAAGTGATGCGCATAGGCGATCTGGGTATCTGTGCGATCCCTTGCGAAGTGTTCACGGAAATAGGATTGGAACTCAAAAAGAAAAGCCCACTAAAACAAACCTTCACCATCAGCTTGGCAAATGGATACAACGGGTATCTGCCGACGCCTGAACATCACAAACTGGGTGGTTATGAAACCTGGCGGGCTCGTTCGAGTTATCTAGAAACAGAAGCCTCAGTAAAAATCACTAGCACTTTGATGGGCTTGCTCGAAAAAGTGAGGAAGTAATCACACGGATCTGAATGTCTTCTTAATTCATGGGTAAAACATGCCCGATGATGAACTTTAATGAAAAAAAAAGATTGTTCGATTTATTTTAGCACTTACCTCCTGCAATTGATTCAGCATGAAATAATGGAAAATCCATCAAGATTACTGTTTTAAGCAAAATACTCTTCACCATACTCTTCACCACCTTCTCCTAGGCGTTATAAGTAATTCAACCAATTGACATTGCAGGGTATGCTTTGGTTGTTCCGAAGTTATCTCTTGAAAGCATCATTACTTGTGCCCACGGGCATCGAGAAGATTCCTTGGGGGGAATAATGATGATGATGTTTCAAACGAGATAACCCATGCTAAAAATTCGATCTTTATTTTTTGCATCTATTTTTGCATCCACCTTGGTTGGTGGATGGGCAGCCAAGGCAGAAACCCTGCCCATTGCAACCACCCAGGCCCCAGCACCTTTTGCAGCACAACCTGCCAACCGATATTGGAATCTTAGACAAACCCCGATCACCGATGTGGTGCGAAAAGTTCGTGGCGCAGTGGTTAACATCCAAAGCGAAAAGCCTGCAAGCACTGATGACTTTTCCATGATAGGTTCAGCTAAGAGCAACATCAATGGCATGGGCACGGGTATCATCATTGATTCGCGCGGGTACATTATCACCAACAACCATGTGGTTGAAGATGTTTCAATTTTGCGTGTCAGGCTTTCCGATAACACCCAACTCCCAGCACAGGTTATTGCACGCGACCCAGAACACGATCTCGCTCTTTTGAAAATCGATGCTAAGAAAACTCTTCCCGTAATCACGCTTGGCACCGCATCCGACCTGATGGTGGGCGAAACGGTAGTGGCTATCGGTAATGCCTATGGTTATGAACATACGGTGACGGTTGGCGTTGTTAGCGCAACCCGAAGAGATGTCAGCCTGAACAAAGAAATCTCCTACAAAGGGCTGATTCAAACCGATGCAAGTATCAATCCCGGGAATAGTGGCGGGCCGTTGGTGAATATTCATGGCGAGTTGATTGGCGTGAATGTTGCGATTCGTGCGGGCGCCCAAGGGATTGGGTTTGCGATTCCCGTGGATACGATGGTTCGGGTTTCCGCTGAATTAATGGGCAGCAAGCGGGGCAATGTAAAACATGGCGTTGGCCTTCGCAATGAAGTGAAGTTAGAACAAACCGATGGTATCCACAGGGCAGCCATGGTTGATGCGGTAGAAGGTGGTAGCCCGGGTTCACGCGCTGGTATCAACAAAGGTGATGAACTTCTTGCGATTGAAGATTTCCAAGTTAAATCGAGCCTTGATGTGGAACGTGCTTTGGTTGATAAATCCCCAGGCGACAAAGTAGTTTTTCACTTCCGCAGGGATGGCTCTGAACAGAAAGTCGAAGTCACACTAGAACCAGGTAAACCTGTGATTGTAGTTGCTGAAGTGGTTTGGCGCAGAATTGGTTTAAAGGTTCAAACCATTGGCTCTGATGCTGTTGCGAAGGCAAACAATCAACTACATGGCGGATTATTGATTACTGAAATAAGGCCTGAGAGTGTTGCTGCCCGTGCAGGATTTCAAAAAGGCGATATCTTGGTGGGCTTGCACCAATGGGAGATGATCAGCATCGATAATATTTCGTTCGTGCTGAATCACCCTGAACTTCCTACTTTTCAACCAGTCCGGTTTTTCATCGTAAGGGCAGGCCAGGTACATCGTGGCTTCCTGCCACACATCGATTAACATTTAAGCTTACTTTACTGCAGCAGGCTTCGTGTGCGATTGGAAAAACTTCACCATCAGTTCCGGTGCAAAGTCAGGAAACTGATGGGTACCCGGATGAATGCATACGACCAACGGTGCACTTTTGGATGATGGGTAAAGAGTGCAATACTTGGCCCAATCTTTACCCGCAGATTCACACCCATTGATTTCTTTTACTCTTTCGATCGTCTTTTCTTGCCATACAAACTTTACCAACATATCGTTCTCTCCTGCAAAGTGAATGCAAGGCTTGGGCATTGCATCGAACTTCACAGCAAAACTTGCACAGGGCGCAACAGCAGCAAAAACATCACCCCGGGTTTGCCAAAGAGTGTAGGTGAACCCACCCCCGTTGGAATGTCCGGTACAGTAGATTTTATTATCATCGATTTTGAATTCTTTACGGAGATGGCTTAACAGGGCATCAAAGAATTTAAGATCGCGATCATTTTGCTCGCCTAACTTATGCTGCCAGCCTGTTTTTTTCCCCTCCGGATCGGTCAATATTCCAGGCGTGTTCAACCCCTGCATATAAACCACGATTGCACTAGGCCAGTGTTTTTCGATTGCAAAAGACTTCGAAGCACCTTTTGCAGTACCACCATGTCCATGAAAAACAAACACCACCGGGGCGCTGGTATTCGATTTGGGAGGAAAGAAAACCAATGCATCGCGATCGATTTTATCCACTTGCAACTGGATGTTTTTAGGCTCACCGATTTCCTGCGCAAAAAGTGGAAAAAAAAGAATCAACAAAGATAAAAGTGCGGGAAAGTATTTGTGCATGGAAGGCCTCGTAATGCAGGTTTTAAAAGAGCAGCGCCACTTCCTAATGGTAATGAAGGATAACCACTTGCGCAATCATAAGCAGCAGCGCACACAATTCTAGCCCCATCAACACTTATTAAAAGAGAACCAAAAAGCGGGAACTATCCCTTAAACAGGCTTAGCCACCCTTAAAGTGTATATTAAAGTACACTTTTAATTATCAAGTCAACCAACTATTGTATATTTTTATGCAATAAAAGCCTTAATTAGTGTTAGAAACGCCCTCAGTCGCTTGCTTAATAAGTGTACTTATTTACACTATAGGTATAGGAGGTGTTTGCTGCCTTCTGAAGAACTTAATTATAAAAGTTGGAGGAAAAAGAAATGGAACCATGGCGCTATATATTTCGAAGAGGTTTCGCCCCGCTACTTTCAAACAGTGCATTAAACGCGTTGCAGGATGGATTGAAGCAAGATGATCCAGCCTTGGTTCAAGGCTGTGTGGTTTTCCCAAAACCAATGCCTGGCTTCTGGGAATTACCTGCTGCTGCTGTTGGGTTGCTTGCGTATGTAGGCCGGGAAGGCGAAGGCTTGTTCTCGGTCTTTGAAGTTTCAGAATTTCACGAAAGACTAAAAGAAGCTGCAGCGCAAAAGTTGGGGCAGATGGAAGCCGCAACGTTATTCCTTGATTGGTTTGATAAAACCCCTCGAGACATAATGCGCAAAAACTTGCTTCAAGAAACACACCTCGAATTACGCAAAAGAAAAACAGCATCCAGAATTCGTGAAAAACAATCTCTCTCACAACGAATAACTTCCAGTACCAACCAATAACTATTCCATTCTTTTCAAGGAGACCTTCATCATGTTGTGCCGTAATTGCAATAAAGTTCGTTCTAATCGTCCCCGAGGCCTTTGCTATTCCTGTTACTACAAACCTGAAGTAAGAGCGCTATTCCCCTCGACAAGTAAGTTCGCCCGAAAGGGTTCAGGCATAGATGTGTATCTGCCTCCACTTTCGAATGAACCCACTGCAGCCTCACCCGGTAGTGAAGATAAAATCCTTGTGCTGATGGAACGCGCGAGAAATGGCCAGTGCCTTTGGCACCCCATGGATGCAGTAAAAGCGATGCCAGCTTTGGAAGCACCTTTGGTTTATCAACTTGCTGGTGTTGCGTAACTTGGTTTTAGGTTTGGAAGCACCTTTGGTTTATCAACTTGCTGGTGTTGCGTAACTTGGTTTTCAGGAAACAGGAGCGTAGGTGGAGATAATGCTCATTGCGCTACGAAGCCCATCGAGAGCAGCACTGACAATCCCACCTGCGTAGCCTGCGCCTTCGCCAACGGGATAAAGCCCAATTGCAGAGGGGCTTTGCCTGGAGAGTGCATCGCGAACCACTCTTACGGGGGCACTGCCCCGCGATTCTGGGCCAACAATACTTGCTTCTTTTAAAAATCTACCTTGCCATTTCTTGTCCATAATGGGCAGGCCATGATGCAAGGCTTCGACCACCTGCGTGGGCAAAATCGATTCCAAATTAGTTGCAATCGTACCCCGTGGATAACTGGAGGGTGGCGCTGCAGGGGAAATCCTTCCGCCCAAGAAATCTTTCGCACCTTGAATAGGGCAAAGATACTCTTTCTTCCCCACCTCGTA
>JAPLNF010000123.1 GCA_026692965.1 Planctomycetota bacterium | reverse complement strand
CCAAAAGTAAAACTCCTGCAAGAAGCATCCCGGTCAAAGCCAGGCTGAATCTGCCATCTTGCCAAAAGGGCACTTGTGGTGCAGCCAAGAAAACTAGAAAACGCATAAGCGTCTCCGGAGCAAGCGGGGAGAAAGTAGCTTGGGGTTTGCAGTACCTTAAACCAAGGGAACTTTTCCATCCTTGCGCCCAATTATAGCCTCAAGAATTTAAGAGTGAAAAAAAATTGAAGTTTTAGTAATGAAAACTTTAGCCTCTCGAGGCGTTATAGCTGGTAGATTCCGAAGCGTGTTCATTCCTGATCAGGTTTTGTTTGCCAAACCGCTCCCAACACTGTTAATCTAATTAGTAATACTGATCTAGTTACAAGCAAGGAGATGATGATGAGCGTTGTAAAAGCAGAAGCGGGCAAAACAAAAATCGGCTGGATAGGCACAGGCGTTATGGGCCGTTCCATGTGTGGCCATCTTATTAAAGCAGGCTACCATGCAACGATCTACACCCGCAGCAAGGATAAAGCCGCAGATCTTATTGCCCTAGGGGCCAAGTGGGTTGATTCGCCCAAGGCAGTGGCGCAAGAGACCGATGTAATATTTGCAATCGTTGGTTTTCCCAAGGATGTGCGCGAAGTGTTTCTAGGCGACCATGGAATTCTTGCGGGCTCTAAGCCAGGGAATATTCTGGTTGATATGACCACCAGCGAACCTTCCCTTGCAGTGGAAATCTACAACGCAGCAAAGGCCAAGGGCGTTCATTCCTTAGATGCTCCAGTATCTGGTGGCGATATCGGTGCAAAAAATGCTGCCCTTTCTATTATGGTTGGCGGCGATGCAGAAGCAGAGCAGGCAGTTAGGCCTTTGTTCGATTGCATGGGAAAAACCATCGTGCATCAAGGTGCTGCAGGTTCAGGCCAGCATACCAAAATGGTAAATCAGATTCTTATCGCTTCGGGGATGATTGCGGTATGCGAAGCGATGCTCTATGCATTTAAATCCGGCCTCGATGCTAAAACGGTACTGCAATCCGTTAGCGTGGGCGCAGCAGGTTCTTGGTCTTTGCAAAACCTTGGCCCTCGCATTATCGATCGCAATTTCGAACCTGGCTTCTTTGTCGAACATTTCATCAAAGATATGGGCATCGCACTCGCAGAGGCAGAGCGTATGAACCTTTGCCTTCCAGGCTTGGCTCTTGCCAAGCAACTGTATGAAGCGGTAAGGGCGCAGGGCTATGGCCGTAAGGGTACCCATGCCTTGATGCTTGCAATGGAACATATGTGTAATGTGAAAAGATAAGTTTGAAGATAAAACAAAAAAGCCCGCAGGCTTTATTAGCATGCGGGCTTTGAGACGGGACATGCCTTTTTGGTGCCGGGCTTTATCGGAGCGGGGATTTATTTCAAATCGCCCAAGCCTTCCTTTTCAGGAAGCTTGAATCCTAAAACGTTGCGTACTCGGGGCCCACCATCGGTGGCGTAACTCCCGGTACCAACTTTATCGTGTTCTTTGTTTTTCCAACCTAACACTACTATTCTGTCAAAGCATTTGCCGAAATAATCTCTGCCGTATGTTCCTTGCATCGCACTAGGCGCACTGGCCTTCCTGCTGAAGCTGCTGCCACCAACCCAATAACCATCGTAGGCGGGTGTGTTTGTAGGCTTGGCGTGTTTCTTAACAAGGTTCGCGTAACCAGTTTGCTTCCAACTGTGGTCTGGGTTCGCATCCATCGCAATACCATCATCCGACCCTGAAGATCTGGAGATCGAAAGGCCTAACGAAAGTAAACAACTTAGCCAGACTATGCGATTCACGAAAAGATCCCTCGGAGGAATAGTCAAAATAGGTTCTAAAAGAGTAATCGGCTTATTGGTGAGATTTCTTCATATTAGACAAGGAATTTTATCAAGTTGTTAAAATAGGAAGAAAAGAGGGTTTAATTCATTAGCAATTCTTCCATCAAACCTCTTGACAGATGTAACTTTCCCGCTTATCACCCCACGCCATGAACACATTATTTTTATTATCGTTCTCTCTGGTGGCCCTGCTCGGAGCAGAAGAACCCGCACCAGCGTCCGCACCCGTAAAACCTGCCATAAAGGGTAAGGTACTCCTTCTGGAAAACGATCGAGTTTTAGAGGGTGATATCGAATTGATCGGAGATCGTTACAAAATCAAACGAACCATAGGTGAAACTTGGTTGCCTACCAATAATGTAGTAAAGCTTTGCCCAAGCATGGATGATGCTTATATGTTTTTGCGTAGCAGGACCAATCTTGAGGATGCTGACGAAAGATTAAAGTTGGTTTCATGGTGTGTCCGTTATGGATTGAAGGAAAGAGCCCTTGAGGAAGCAACAGCAGCCGTGCAACTAAGGCCCGAACATTCGCCAAGCGTCCGCTTGCTTACGCATTTGAAGGCTAGCATTGAACAAGATCAATTCCGCAAGGAAATCAACACCGTTGTTCAAGTGGAAGAAGTTCCAACGGTTCTACCCATAGAAGTGGCCAATGATTCTTTAAGTATGTTTGCAACTCGGATTCAACCAATATTGATGAACACCTGCGCCACCTGCCATAGTACTGGCAAGGGTGGGAATTTTAAATTGCAACGGGTGTACGGGTTATCAAAACCTAATCAGAAAAACTTACAGCAAAACCTTGCAGCAGTATTGGGTCAGGTTAATTTACAACAGCCCGATAACAGCCCGTTTTTAGGTAAGGCGTTGACCTTGCATGGCGGAGCCAACAAAGCCCCGATCAAAGGTCGGGAATCTGAAACTTATAAGTTGCTTGAAGATTGGGTGCGTATGACTACTGTAAGGCACGCGATTGCACAAGTTGATAATAGTCCGAGTGCATTTGCAGAAGATAAAGGTGGCGCAAAGCCAATGAAACCAACAGCAACCCCCAAGGAAAAAGAAGGCGAGAAGGAAGCAAACCCCTTCGACCCAGAAGTGTTTAATAAGCTGTTTAATCCCGCGAAGTAAAAAAAGAAGACCCATGGAACACAGTCCATGGGCCTCTTGTTAGAAAATACAATTCTAGTTCAGTTAATCATCATTACTTTGAAGTTTGTTTGTATCGTCTGGTTTTTTCGTTTTAGCTTCGCCACTTAAATCAATCATGCGATTAGCGACGGTACTTTGAAGCTTGGCATAATAAGCCACGATGTTTCGGGGATCATGCCCTAATTGGCCCGAGATCTGATGACGAACCCGCCTGAGTTCATCGAAAATGGTAGGAGTTGTCATGGTAAAGCATCTTCTCCGAGAAGTTCCAGGGGCGTTACTAAGGTCGGGACATATAAACCCAGTATACCATTGATTCTTCGGATTTGCCCAAATTTGTTGGCGTTGGCAAGATGTTTGCAATTCCAGGTAACTAAAAAATCGCAACGATGATACGATGCAATCGCTAGGTGTAAAGCATCTCCAAAAGGGTCTGCTGGCATTAACTGATGACTTATATATGCTTCAACAATTTCAGAAATAGCATCTGTGATGGTAAGTAGCTCTATGGAATCGAGCATTTTAATAGCGGCTTTTCGGCTTGGAAAATCACCTTGGCTGAGTTCGTCAAGAACTGCGATGCTTGATACGATGCGATCTTGCCAAGGAATCGAGTTCCACCACCGCTGAGTCCAATCACGCCGGGCAACCATCGAAGGTTCACTCCGTACCTCATGGTAAAAACTTGGGATTGTAGTTTCAATGTAGTGTGTTGCCATTCTTCATATCTTATAAAATAATGTCATTATTAATGAATACTTAGTAGATAATATACACGAAAAGAAGACCCATGGAACACAGTCCATGGGCCTTAAAACAAACATATTGACCATTGTTTAGATATCAGCACCAGCGGATTAACATCCGCCGCTCAGTAGGAATAAAAGAGCACCCACTTCGCTGGGCGGGTCTTCTCCTGTTTTTGCGTTAGCTGTTTTTCAACGAGTTAAACAGCAGGCCGCTTAAAAGCTTGGGGTAGAAGTAAGTAGATTTCGGAGGCATCTTTTCCAGATTGCCTGCAATCTCTTCCACATGATCCATTCCCGCAGGTGCAACCAATACTGCCAAGTCGCATTCTTTCTTGGCCAATGCATCCTCTACTTCGCCCAGTAAATGCACATACTTGCAAGAAGGATTATGCCCGGCTTTTTCCTTCATTAGGTGATCGAGAACCAGCACATGAAGAATGCTCACACCCAATCCACGCCAATCACCGCTATGAGCAGCAGCAAGCTTATCCATGGCAGCAGTATCCGTTAGCCTGCCAAGAATCCAAGTGTTGTCTGCAAGGGTGCCAATTGAAATGCCCTTCAAGCGCTTTTTGCACTTGTGCAGAAGTAATGCCTTTTAAGCCACTAACCAAGCGGTGGGTGGGAAGAATTAAAAGGCCTGGGTCGCTCATGCTAACCAGCATCATGAGGATGAAGTTAGGTGCGGCTTCGGAGTCGAGCACTTCGCCCGCAGCTTTCTTCTCTTCTAAATATTTCAAGCCTGTTTCATAACGATGATGGCCATCTGCGATGAAAACAGGTTTAGGGCCCATCAAGCCGGTGACTGCGCTAACGACAGAATGATCATGGATGGTCCAAAGCCTGCTGATGGTTCCCAGATGGTCGGTGGCTTCCATGGGAAGTGCTTGCCCTACGGCTTTTTCAAGCTTGGCCATCACTTCGCAATTATCATCAGGGTAAAGTCCAAAGACGGGGCTGAGGTTCATGTTGGTAGCTTGGTAGAGTTTAAGTCTATCAGCTTTAGGGCCTGCAAGAGTTTCTTCATGGGGGAAGATTTTGCCTGTACCAAAAGGTTCGAGTCTGACTCGTGCCATGAATCCTTTACGCAGATGGGTTTTGCCTTCGACAACATATTCTTGTTCGTAAACATAAAGTGCGGGGGATCCATCGCGAATCAAAATATCTTCTGCAATCCAGTCACGAAGCACTGCAGCGCTTCGGGTGTAGCGGTTGTTTGTTTCGGTATCGGTGGGAAGCTCTTTGTTTAATTCCAGCCTGATGACATTGTAGGGGTTGTTGTTGTAAAGATGTTCCTGGAGTTTTTCATCAATGACATCGTAGGGAGGTGCAACGACCTCGCTCATATTTCCAACTCTGCCCATGTCATAGCGGTGCGCCCGAAAAGCTCTAATGTTTGCCATCAATCCAACTCCCTGGTGAATGAAATATCCCTGTGACTGGTAATCATAAGGCCATAATACATAAAATAGGAAGTGAAAGGTAACATAGAAAGGTACAAGCGCATGAACGGGGAAGAACAATCAATAATTCTGCAGAAAAACCTCGATAAAGTCGAGGAAAGAATCGCATCTTCTTGCCTGAAAGTTGCAAGGAAAAGAACCGAAGTGACCTTGGTAGGTGTTACAAAAACAGTTGATCCGCCCCTCGCAAAACTTTTAATGGAAAAAGGAATTGATCATCTGGGCGAAAGCAGGCCGCAGGAACTTTGGAACAAAGCCTCGCATCTTTCCAATGCAAAATGGCACTTCATCGGGCATATGCAACGAAACAAAATCGATAAAACCCTCCCCCTTATTCATCTCTTTCATTCGGTGGATAGCTTGCGCTTATTGCAAGCGCTTGAGGGCGAATGCGAAAAACAAAACCAGACACTTAACTTCCTGCTCGAGGTGAACATCAGTGGCGAAGAAAACAAACAGGGGTTTGATCCTTCTGAGGTTCTAGGCTTAGTGAATCAGTTAACTACTTTAAAGCATTTGCAATGTCAGGGTTTGATGGGGATGGCTGCCTATGCTGCAGAAAAAGAGAGTTGCAGGCCAGCGTTTCAATTATTGAGAAATACTCGGGATAAACTTTCGGACCTTTTAGGGAAAAAGCTGCCCGAACTTTCGATGGGGATGAGTAACGATTTCGAAATTGCAATCGAAGAAGGGGCCACACTCATCCGCCTAGGCAGCATACTTTGGGAAGGCTTGGACCAAAAGTCGGAGTGATTCGCAGGTGCGATAAAGTATTAAAGTTACTAATCTGTTTTAATAATTAGACATCCCGACTTTGTTGCTTGCACATTGTCGGGATGTTATCTTTTCTGAATCTCAATTTCATTTGCTTTTATCAATCTTCCAATCAAAGGTTTTGCTGGAAGCCGTAACTTTAGCGGTAAGTGTTGACTTCGATTCATCACTGTATTTGGGTGAAAATACTTCCCTAGCCTTGGATTCAATCGGAGGTTCATCAGGGTTAGGTGGAGTACCATCAGGATTTAGACGCTTACTTACCGTTACTTTGTACTGCCCTTCTGGAACACCTAATGCCCCTTGGGGGGTTTTAATTACATACTCACCTGCTGCATTGGTACTGGCCCAGCCGCCATTTCCTTTGGTTTCTAGTAATGGGAAAAAAGTAACTTTGGCCTGCTCCACCGGCATGCCGTTAAATGTAATATTGCCCGAAACAGCCACTAACCCCTGGGCTGGCTTATCAGAGCCACAACCAATTGACCAAATAAATATCAATGTAAAAATTGAGCCCGTTAATAATCGAGACATAAATGACCTCCGTAATTTTATCAGAATAAAAAGATGTTTATTATTTACTATTCGATGTTGGTTAAGGTTCCTTCACCAATCGTACAGGATCTATAAAGGTTGGTTGAGCTATTGGAATCGCGTACAAATCGAACCGAGGCATCGCCCATGGCAAAATTGGCGCCCCCTGTATGCAAGCTGCCAGACTGCCCCCAGCTACTTAGATTTCCAAATTGAGTAGCGCCACCGCTAGGCGTGTACCAAATATTGAGGCCTCCATTTGGGTCTACACCGGTCATAACCCATGATCGATAAGCCCATGAAAGATTGGATCCATTGTAAACATTTCGACAAGTTTCACCAATCATCAAGGTATTGGATGTGCCATCAGTTACATCGGTTATGCGGGTGTTACTATTTTCACCAAACATATAACGAGCTGAACCAGCCCTGCTCCAATAGTTTGCACTATTGGTATTCGTGCCCAAGGCTGAATCGCTTCGAGATGCAATAAAGTCATAATTGATTGCGGAGCCCACACCGCCACCGGAATCATATTTTACTGTTTTGGATCCTATATCTGTAGGGCATATGAAGGATTTGATAACCGTGGCAGAAGCTTTGGCATTAGTGGTCACTGTTCCTGCAACAGTTCCATTCAAATTACCTGTAAAACTACAGCACCAAGCTGTGTTTAAGTTGCTAAAGCAAGCGGTCTTGTCTAATTGGGATTCGAGCCCGCTTTGTTCGAGAAAGGAAAGTATCAGAACCCAACCACTCATGTTCTGGATTATCTTATCACCGTAACCACCTACAGGACTGCTGTTCCAGCCGTAGCCTTTACCAGCTGGGGGCAAGCTATTTTGTATATTTTCGTAGGCATGGCATGCCATGGCCAATTGCTTGAGATTATTAACACACGTGGATTTATTGGCAGCTTCACGAACTTTTTGCACTGCGGGAAGCAAGAGCCCAATAAGAATCGCAATGATTGCAATAACGACAAGTAATTCAATGAGAGTAAACGCAAAACGATTTTTTAATTTTAACATGGTTCCACCCCTATAAAATGAAGAAGGTGGGAGAGGTGATATTATTATTGTCAAACAGTTAAAACATTTTCAAGTGAAATTCAGGCTATTTTTTAAATTTGCAGGAAAATACATAGGGCTACGGGCAACTTTCATTGTAAGTATCATGGCTTTTCTTTTGCCCCTATTTAGGAAATCCTTTAGGATCTTGCTTGTGGTAAAGAATTGATGAATCAATCATCTTCCCGCCTATTGAAAAGAATCAAACCGAGGTAGTAATGCGTAAGATCCCATTTTTAGTGTTGTTTATTTTCGCTTGCATGATGATGGCTCCGATGGGTGCTAATGCTCAGAAGGTGGTGCCATTTCCAACGAATGCGGGGGCTCCCACTTTAAAGCCAATCTTCCCTGCTGGTGCAAAGCGCGGTAGCTCGATTACGCTGAATCTTACAGGCACCAATCTTGCTGGCCCGATTAAGTTTCTTTCTTCCTTCCCATGCAAAGCCACGATCCCTACCGAGAACAACAATGGTAAAGATGCAGCCAAGCTTGCAGTAAAACTTGAAATTGATCCCAATGCACCTTTGGGATTTCACACCATTCGAATCGGAACTGCCAAGGGTATTTCCAACACACGCATCCTTTGCATTGATGATCTTCCTGAAGTTTTGGAAGTCGATACGAACAAAAACAAGATGACGCCTCAGGTGGTGACATTGCCTTGTGTGGTATCAGGCAAGATCGATGCAGAATCGAATGACTATTACAAAATCAGTGTTAAAGCTGGGCAGGAAGTTAGCTTCGAAGTGTTGGGCAGAAGGTTGGGCGGTTCAATTGATCCACAGATCAACTTGATTGATCCTAAGACCATGCGAGAGTTGCCAAAGAGCCATAGTAATGATTCCCCCGGGGCGCAGACCGATCCAAGATTGCGTTATGTCTTTCAAAAAGAGGGTGATTACTTGGTTGAAGTGCGTGATGTTAGTTATCGTGGCGGAGATGATTTTCACTATAGATTGCGCATGGGCGATTTTCCCATGGCAACTTCACCCATACCGATGGCAATGAAGCGTGGCACCAAAGGCAATATAAACTTTGCAGGTCCTGCGGTTGAAACTGCGTTGCCCCAAGAAGTTGTTGCTCCAGCAGATCCATTGCTTGATAGCATCTGGATTGCGCCTAAGGGAAAGAGTGGACTTACAGGCTGGCCTGTTTGTGTGTTGCTTTCCGATCTTACTGAAACCATGGAACTCGAACCTAACAACGATCCTGCCAAGGCGAATAAAATTGCGATTCCTTCTGCAATCACTGCGCGCCTTTTGGAAAAGGGTGATCTCGATCATTTCTCTTTTACTGCCAAGAAGGATCAACGATTGATTATTGAAGCTACTAGTCAGGATCTTTATTCGCCCACGGAAGTGTACATGGCATTGAAAGATGCCAAGGGCGCAAAGCTTGCAGAGACTAATCCTACGGGTGCGAGTCGTTTTGATTTTAAAGCCCCCGCAGATGGTGATTACACTATTGCGGTCGAGCACCTGCATTTATGGGGTGGGCCAGCAGAGATCTACCGCCTTAGCATCACCAATTATGAACCAGGGTTTGATATTACTATCGGTGGGGATCAGATGGCCCTGCTGGTGCGCCATTTTCCGTGCCTGTTAATGTAACCCGAAGGGATTATGCAGACACGATAGAAGTTTCTGTCGAAGGAACCAAAGGTATTACGGGGAAGCTTAGCATTCCAAAAGGGCAACCAGCGCAACCCGGTCAACCTGCTGGGAACCTCAACTTTGAAATCGATGAATCGGTTGCTGTTGGCCCTCAACTTATTCGTATTGTGGGAACTGCTACCATTAATGGTAAGCCTTACAAGAGCTATGCAAGTGTTCGGAGTGCGATGAGTACTTCGCTAGCAGGGTTACCAATTCCTCCAAGAACTTATTGGAATGAAATTGCACTGGGAGTTTTGCAAAGACCAGCTTTTATGCTTTCGTTGAAGATTGACCCAGCAACCATTGCGCCTGGTAAGAATGCATCTGCGACAGTAACTGCTAGTCGTGCTAAGGATTTCACTTCTGAAATTGTGATCACTGTCGGTGGATTGCCTGCTAATGTCACTGCGAAGGCTGGTCCTATTCCCGCCAACATGAATGAAGTGAAGTTCGAAATTACCTCAACTGACAAGGCTGCACCTGCAACCCCTTCCATAACAGTAACAGGTAAGGCAAAAGGTAAGGATAAGGAAGAAACTCATACCTCGCCCGGAATTACATTCACGATCAAGAAATAAAGTTTACTTATTTAGGGAAGCATCATGCGAAACATCCGTTGGTCTGCGTTAGCCATAAGTTTAGTGTTGTTGCAAGTATTGTTTGTCTTTTCTCAAACGACTATCAAGTCTGTTGATGAAACCCGCAAGGCATTCAAAAAACTTTTGGATCGGCCTAAGCTTCCGCTTGATATCAAACAGATATCGAAGACGACTTCTGGATCTTACACTTACGAAACAGTGGATTTCACCAGCGATAAAAAAGCTGATGGTTCTTCTGAGCGGGTGCCCACGTACATTGTTTCCCCTACCGAAAAGAAATCCAAGCTTCCTGCAGTGATCATGCTGCATGGCACCGGGGGCAATAAAGAGAGCCAGAAATCTTGGCTTGAAGAGTTCGCAAAGCGTGGTTGGATTGGTGTAGCAATCGATGCTAGGTATCATGGTGCAAGATCGGGTGGTAAAAAAGGTGCAGAGGCTTATAACGAAGCCATTACGCAAGCTTGGCGTACACCCAAGGATAAACCGCAGCCTATGCCTTTTTACTTTGAAACCTGTTGGGATCTTTGGTGCACCGTTGATTATCTTTTGCAACGCGATGATGTTGATCCTGCCCGCATAGCGATGGTTGGGATTAGCATGGGCGGAATTCAAACTTGGCTTGCTGCTTCGGTAGATGAGCGGGTTTCCGTCATGGTTCCTCTTATTGGCGTTCAAAGTTTTAAATGGACGTTGGAGAACGGCAAATGGCAGGCAAGGGCTAACACCATTCGCAAAGCTCATGAGGCTGCAGCTTCGGATATGGGTGAGAAAGAAATCAACGCCAAGGTTTGCAAGGAACTTTGGAACAAAATCATCCCGGGTATTTTGGAAGAGTTTGATTGCCCGAATATGTTGAAGTTATGTGCGCCTAGACCCATGTTGATTTTGAATGGTGAGAAAGATCCAAACTGCCCGATTGAAGGTGCACGCATTGCTTTTGCGAGTGCCACCGAAGCATATAAAAATGCAAATGTAGCTGATAAATTAAAGATAGTGGAAGCAGAGGGAGTGCCTCATACCGTAACGCCTGAGTTCAAGGTTGAAACCTTGGCTTGGCTCGAACGCTGGCTTAAGTAATCAATTATAGAATTGG
Source organism: Planctomycetota bacterium (assembly GCA_026692965.1). Lineage (GTDB taxonomy): Bacteria > Planctomycetota > Planctomycetia > Gemmatales > Gemmataceae > UBA969. Next base: position 180 of record JAPLNF010000123.1, on the reverse strand, counting down.
AAATGTACATGCGAAGAATGATTTCGATGATGATTGGGATGATGTTGGTTACGCCTTTGATGTTGTTACAGGCGCAGGAACCTAAAGCTCCGTTTAAATACAAAGATGCTTCGCCTAAGAAACATGAAATCAAGGCACGCGCCAGTCAGATTGATCCCAAAGCAAAGCCCCACCCTGAGA
>JAPLNF010000122.1 GCA_026692965.1 Planctomycetota bacterium | reverse complement strand
GGCGATCGAGGTTTTTCCTGTACCGGGCGGGCCGTAAATGAAAATGGATTTGCCACTAAGAATGGCAGGGCCAACTGCATTGAAAAGTTCATCGGTAATTACCAGGTGGCTAAAAGCTTCTCTTAAAGCCTGAGGATCCACGGGCAGGTTGGTCACCGCTTGCTTGTAGGTTTGGTCGACATAATCTTCTAAGCTGACGGGGGCGGGCCCAACATAGCCACAAACCTTCATGGCATCTTGTGCTCTTCGTCTGCCTAGTTCCGTTAAGTTGAATTTGTAACTGGCCCTGCCGATAAGATCGCCACCTGAAACGTCAAGGCACTTTTCGTTTTTAAGGAAGACCAAAGACTCTTCAATGATTTTAAAAGGTAGGCACAAGGATTTAGAGATATCCAAACCGATCATTGCGCCCTTGGTATAAATCGCTTTCAAAACCATTTCCGAAAGCATGCCCGAGTTAAGGCCAGTTTCCTTAAGATTATCAGGGCATTGAGGCGCAGTGGGGATGTAATGATCTTTGTCTTGGACTTTCAATTTTGCTCCTTTAACATCATTTACGGCGTAGCAACCAAATACCGAGGGCGAGTATTATCAAAGAAAGTTGGGTAAATATCGCCCTATCGGAAAAGAGAAAATTCCACCAGTAATCAAAGCTCAAATACATCACGCTGAAGTTTCCAAATTAAAGGGGCGACAGCTTAATACTAGGTTATTAATACCCGCTTGTTATATTAACTTGTGTATTTCCGATTCCATTAGCGCTTTGACCAGAATTACCCCCCCCAGAAGAAGACCCAGATTGCCCAGGGATAAAGACGCCCGAAACGCCAGATATTTTACCACCCATGATACGATTAGCTTCGATACCTGAGCCTGAAACTTCTGCAGGGTCATGTAACACGACTTGGAATTCAGGATGCACCTTATCTTCAGAAATTTTGGTCATGTAAGTCTTGATGTTTTCGCTTCGTGCCTTGTTGAGTTCTTTGTTGTTAACATTTTCATTAGGGTTTTGGGCAACTTGCAGGAAAATAACTTCTTGAGCTTCGGGCCTTCTGCGGGCAAGCCTCTTCAAATGATCTTTACCCATTGCATTAAGCTCGGGCTTACCGGTTTCAAAATGAAAATCCCAAACGGTTTGATCCAGCACATTGCCATTGCTAACTTGGGGCGCGAGGGATGCCCTTACAGAATTACGGGCATCTACATTGTAACGCTTTGGGTAATAAGGATCGACCACATCACGGTAGCCAAAGCAACCTGTAAAAGTTAAAGACAAAGGAACCAAGCAAAGGAAAACCTTCTTGGTAATGTTAAACTTCGAGTGAATCATGACTAACCTCCTTGTATGAATCCCACTTATAAGCAATCGGCCATCCATGGCCTGATGATTAATATTAAAACGCCCCGGACATCATCATCTTGATTGCGGCAGGGCCAACCAAAATAATGAAGACACCCGGAAAAATAAAAAATAACATTGGGAAAAGCAACTGTACCGCACACTTTGCAGCTTTTTCTTCCGCCATCTGCCTACGCTTGGTTCGCATGGTATCGGATTGAACCCTAAGAGCATTGGCAATGGAAGAGCCAAAGCGATCAGCTTGGATGATAATCGTGGTAAGGCCCCGCAAATCATCTACGCCATTTCTTTCGCCCAAATCGCGTAGCACTTCTTTTCTAGTACGACCAATCTGAAGCTGGAAGTTGGAAAGGCTGAGTTCCGAAGCCATTACCTTGGCATGATCCTTCATTTCGTCGCAAACTTTGCGCAGTGCAGCATCAAGGCCCAAGCCGCTTTCAACACAAACAACTAAAAGATCAATAATATCTGGAAGAGTAAGGAAGATTTCTTGCTGCCTGGTTGTGCGTACATACCATAGCCCGATTTTTGGAATGTACATGCCGATTGCGCTGAAAATAACTACATATTTAAGGCCATCATAAGTCAGACCATAAGCTGGAATAAAGTAGGCAATGGAAGGCAGGCTGAAGATTAGCAGGGTGATGAAGCGCAAGCCCTGAAAAATTGGGACTGCATTTTCGCTACGAAACCCCGCAGCGGAAAGCTCTTTGCGAATTTCAGTTTGCTCGCCTTCGGTAGAAGGCATCATGGGCGATGCGAGAGCCTTGGCAGTCTTCAATAGCATGTTGAAGATGCCGCCTTTTGGATCATTGGAATCCGGTTCGTTGGCTGCATCTTTGCTGGAAAGTTTTTTTAAGCGATCAGTTTGCTCGCTTTTGTTTGTTGCAGAAAACAAACTGAGCAAACTCCAAATACTAACACCCACAAGGAGAGCGAGAATTAAAGGAGTTAAATCCTGCATGATTTCGGGTATTGCCATTTCGCTCTCCTTTCTAAACCTTGATGTCGACAATTTTTTTAATAGTGATAGCACCCAATATTTGCCCCACAACCAAACCAGCCAGCATTTTTTGGCCTATTTCAGTAGTCCAAAGAGGCTGGATATATTCTGGATTGCTGATGCGTAAATAAATAAACAAGGCCACGGGCAATGCTAATAGCACGGCTCCGCTCATGCGGCCTTCCCCAGTAAGAGCCGCTACCTGACCCAGAATTTTGAATCTTTCTCGAACGATGTAACTAATTTTGTCAAGGATTTCAGCAAGGTCACCACCCGTTTGTTTTTGAATTGCAACGGAAGTTGCAAAAAACTTGAGGTCAAGGCTGGGAACACGGTTGCACATTTCCTTTAAGGTTTCTTCAACAGGCATACCGAGTTTTTGTCTTTCATACGCTTTGCCAAACTCCACGCCGATGGGTTCAAGCATCTCTTGGCCAATCACTTGCAACCCTGCAGCCAAGCTTTGCCCAGATCGAAGCGCGCGTGCCAGTAATTCCAAAGCCTCGGGAAACTGTTCGGAGAATTTTTGCAACCTTGCGCTGCGTTTTTGATACAGCCAAACCCAAGGTATTATCATTAAGGGGATGGAAACAAAAGCAACATAGAAGGGCAGGCCTGCAGCCATCTGGATGCCAATTCCGGATAGCCCTAGCATGATCGAAATACTGATTAAGGTAGAGGGCGGGATATTGCAATCGGCTTGTTCGAATATTTTCTCGACGGAAATCATTCTGGGCATAAAAGCTTGAATCAGGGAATTGCGGTCGGTTTCTGTATAGGTTTTACGAAGGAGATCTGTCTGCCTGCTTTCTTCGCGTGTGACTTTTCCTGCAAGCACATCCAGTCTGCTTTCCAATACCTTGTTGGGTTCGTTGGTAGAAAACATGAATATTGCCATCACTAATGCAGCGACTGCGAAGAAGGCCAGAGCAGCGATAAAGTAAATTTCCAAGGTATGAATCCCTAATCCTTAAGTAGAACGCGTTCTTGAAATAGATTGGGGGGGAACTTTACCCCTGCAGCTTCCAATCTGGGTACAAAACTTGGCCGTACACCCGTCGCTTCGAACTGTCCAAATGCCCTGCCATTTGCATCGCAACCCTGTTGCTTGTAAAGGAAAATATCCTGCATGATGATCATGTCTTGTTCCATGTTCATTACTTCGGTTATGTGGGTGATTTTTCTGGGCCCACCCTGCAACCTGTTTGCTTGGATGATCAAATCGACTGCAGAGGAAATCTGCTGGCGCATCGCTTTAATGGGTAATTCCAACCCTGCCATCATCACTAAAGTTTCGATACGAGCCTGGGCGTCTCTTGGGGCATTAGCATGAATGGTGGTCATGGAGCCCGCATGGCCGGTATTCATGGCTTGAAGCATATCGAGAGTTTCGCCACCTCTGCATTCGCCGATGATAACTCGCTCGGGTCGCATACGAAGGGCATTACGAACAAGATCACGGGCGGTAATAGCGCCTTTGCCTTCAATGTTTGGTGGCCTGGTTTCCAGCCTTACAATATGTTCTTGCTGAAGTTGAAGTTCAGCAGCATCTTCGATGGTGATAACGCGTTCTTCATTGCCAATGAAGCTGGAAAGTGAATTTAGGAGGGTGGTTTTACCCGAACCAGTACCACCAGAAATAATCACATTCAAGCGGGCCTTGATGCATGCTTCTAGAAATACAGCCATCTCAGGAGTAAGGGCATTAAAGCTTAATAAATCTGTCATCATGAGGGGCTTGGTGCCAAAGCGCCTGATACTTACGGTTGCGCCATCGAGTGCCAAAGGCGCAATGATTGCATTAAAGCGCGAGCCATCGGGTAGGCGGGCATCCACCATGGGGGAGGTTTCATCAACGCGCCTTCCCATTTTGGAAACGATGCGATCGATGATTTGAAGAAGGTGGTCGTTGTCGCGAAACTTAACTTCGGAAAGAGTCATCTTACCTTTTCGTTCGACAAATATTTTATGCGGGCCATTGATAAGAATATCACTGATGGTTGGGTCTTTTAAAAGAAGCTCGAGAGGCCCGAGGCCGAGAGTTTCATCCAAAACCTCATCAACCAATCGCTCTTTTTCAACCCTGTTGAGCAGCGGGTTTTCGGTGTCACAAAGTCGTTCTACAACTACGCGGATTTCTTTTCGAAGTGTGTCGCCAGCAAGTTCACTTATCTTGGAAAGATCGAGTTTGTCTACAAGTCTTCCATGGATAAGTTGTTTCAATTCATCAAATGATTTACCCTGACTAAGGATTCCACCTGAGCCGCCTAAGCCTGCTGTGATTCCCGATAATCCCCGTTGTAGCCTAGACATGGTGAGTTCTCATTAAGGTTTACTGGTGAAAAAGGAGTGCCAAAAAGACTTGGCCCCTTTGTTCGCTTTTGTTTTGCTGCATATTGCATCAGCAAATTCGCTGAAGTTATGTTGGATCTTGCTCACAGGTGCGCTTTTTACCATGGGAGTACCAGAGTTTCGCGATTCCATCATGATTTTATGGTCGTTGGGCACTTCCCAGAAAAAAGGCCTTCCCAAAAGTTCAACTGCTTTTTCTCTGCTGATGTCGGTCACCATACCAACCCGATTAAGCACCAATTTAACCTTGGGCCCAAGTTTGCCATCTGCATCCAAGGTTGAAAGCAGACGAATTGTATTACGTATGCTGGTGATTTCTAATTGAACCACTAAGAAAATAAAGTCCGACATTGCCAACGCACAAATATCTGTCGGGCGAAGGCTCTTACTCAAATCCAATACCAAATGCGTATGGCATGCGCCCAGCAATGAGATGATTCGTTTTAAATGCTCCTCCGTTATCGCGGTTGCATCACCAACGTTCAACGGGTGTGGCAATAGCGCCAAGCCTGTCAAATGCTTGCTCAAGGAGCGGTTTAAAAAGGTCATGTCCAGCTTATCAATATTTTCAACAAGATCGCTTAGGGTGTAATCTGCAATCAAGTCGAGAGCAATGTCTGCATCACCCAAGGCAAGATCGAGATCCACAAGCACGACTTTGTTATGGGGATCCGCAGCAAGAGTAGCAGCAAGATTTACGCTTAGGCTAGTGCATCCCACACCACCTCGAGATCCAAGAAAAGAGATTACCAATGTCTTTTCTTTTTTATTAACACCAAGATTAAGAGAATATTGCGCTTTACCTGTTTTTTCAAGTTTCCGAAGCGCATCCGAGAGGGTGTCCACGCCAAATGGCATGGTAAGAAATTCTTTAGCGCCCGCTCTTAAGGCCTTTAATATTGCCTGCCCATCATCGCGCTTGCTGATAGCAAGAATGGCAACATCAGGCATTTCTTGTGAAAGTTTTTCGATTGCTTTGCAAGCTTTTTCTAAATCAGCATCGATTGCAATTACAACAACATGAGGAGTAGCTTGGTTGGCAATCACCTCTTGTAGGAATTCGTACTTAGTGCATTCCGCCTGCAGCCATACATAGGGTATTTGAGTAAACATACTGCGCAATGCTTCATGCCCCTTGTCTGGGGGATTCATAATGACCAATCTAAGAAGATTGTCTTCTGATTTTTCAGTATTGTTTTGGTCAAACTCAGCCATGATTCAACTACCCGTGGTAATATTTAAAAAGCTTATGTTTTATTTTACAGGAGAATCGATCTGCAAGGATGATGTTTTATTTTTTGATTCGGAATTATTTGGGTTGGCTACCCCGGGTAACACCTTGATTGGTAATGAACTTCTGCTGTTTTTAATCGGAACAAACGGTATTTCCCTTGCTTTTTCAGAATTTGAAACCTCAGGCAAGATTAGTGGCAAAGGCTCGGTTTCGATTTTTGGAAGCTCTTTTGGCTTATCATTTTCTTGTTTACGAGTAGGGAAAATCAAATTGCCTGGTACGCGGGATTCGCCCGATTCAGCATCTAAAGGCTTGGCATTTTTAAATGCTGGGATGTACCTGCGATCTTGAATCACTTTTCTTGGGCCACGGGGTGCTTCCAAAATTCCCTCTAAAAAGAGTTCGAAATCATCAGGGCTGCGGGTCTCCTGACCAGGAAGCAACTTAGGCAACTGATCACAAGATTGAGGATCGACCAAATATGGGGTAACCAAAATCACAACTTCTTGCTCTGTTTCAGTGTATTCCTTGGTGCTGAATAAAACGCCCAAGAAGGGAAGATCACCAAGCACGGGCACTTTATTTACAATGCCACGGGTTTCATTTTGAATCAAGCCCCCGATGACAAAAGTC
>JAPLNF010000121.1 GCA_026692965.1 Planctomycetota bacterium | reverse complement strand
TGATGAAGGTGGTGTAAGGCAGATCTTGATTTAAAGCCTTGATGACGAAATCTCGATAATGGTAGGCATTGGGCCTATCGTAATCTTGTTCGTAGCCATGGCTTTCAGCAAAGCGTGCGACATCAAGCCAATGACGGCCCCAGCGTTCGCCATAATGCGGGTTTTGCAACAAGCGATCCAGCAGGCGAGCATACGCATCATCAGCTTTATCTTTAAGGAAAGATTCAACTTCATCTGGGGTTGGGGGGATGCCCAAAAGATCCAGATAAGCCCTGCGAACTAATTTTGTTTTTTCTGCAACAGGGTTCGGGGTGATGCCCTTGGCTTCCATGTTGAATTTAAGGAAGTGATCGATAGGGGTCTTGCACCAGCTAGCATCTTTAACTTTGGGAGGCGCAACATTCTTCAGGGGTTGCCAAGCCCAATACTTCTTCGCACTTTCGTAATCGATTTTCTTTACAGCAATAGCGGGCGCAGTTCCTTTGCGTGGGTCGGCTGCACCCCGCTTTACCCATTCGGTAAGGATTGCAATATCTTTGTCTGCCAACTTTCCCTTGGGTGGCATCTGAATCGTATCGTTGTAGCTTAGCACTTTAACGAAAAGGCTTTTCTCAATATTACCAGGGATGATTACCTGCCCACTTTCGCCACCTTTCATCCAGCCTTCTTTGGAATCGAGAAGCAATTCACCCCGGATCTTTTTTGCATCTTTGGCATGGCATGAATAGCAATGTTCGATGAGAAGGGGCCGAACCTTGGCTTCAAAAAAAGCGAAGTCTTCCGCTTCGCCTGCAACTGCAAAACTTGCAAAAAGGAGGCAGGAAAGGATAGCTATTGTTTTCATTATTTTTTGCATGGTGGGATTACATTCAAAACAGGCCTTTTTCAGGCACTTCGGATAACTTTAATACCCTCTTATAGTACCGTTGATTACAATCGGATGCAACATCTTGATACTGTTAATCTTAAGGCTTTTGGATTATTTGCCTGCATTTTTGACAGGTACGCTGATTAACAATGCTGCAAATTTTGGTGCTTTGCCTGATGGTTTAAAAACCCCCTCATGGCAACTCAGGCACCCACCAACAAGCGGAATCGCAACCACCCTGCGGTAGAATCCATCTTCGGTTACTTCCACTTCTGATTTTCCATTGGTGATTTCCCTCGCAGCCCTCTTTTCAAAATCAGTATGGGGTTCGTGGGTGAAGTTCATCGCCTTCAAGTTTACAGATAGCCATCGGGCGTCAGTATTCGAGGTCTTTTTTATGTCTGAAAAAACATCCTCCATTGCCCGTGCAGGAACCAGGGTTCGTTCTTGGTGAAAGTAACGGTGATGAAGCATATTTAAGGTTGAAAGGTAAATATCATTCATCAACCTAGCACGAATCCTTGCATCTTCGCTTGAATATCGCACCTCAATCGGGATTAGTTTTTCCGGATCTTTAGTCAGGGCTTTTGCACCCAAAGCCAAGGTTACAATAAGGAATGCCAAGGTTCTGATTAATAGAAAGAGCTTCGGGTGTAACATGATCTTGCTCCTGATTTTCGAACGAGTTTTATCTGGGAATGGTTCACCTTTGAAAAGTTATTTTTTCGTGCAGGGTTGATCGCACAATGGAATGATGTTGGTCGCAGATTGAAGCAATTGCCCCAAGGTGACCCGCGCAAAGGCTGCTTCTGTAGCTTCGTATGCCCTATCTAATTCTTTATGCAGCGGGCAAAGGCTTGTATGTGAGGGTAAGCCTAACGGGCAATGGCGAATTCTTTCCACAGGTGCTACTGCATTGACCACATCCAATATGGTTACCTCATCCGCAGGTACTGCCAAAGAATATCCGCCACCTGGGCCAGAACGGGATTGAGCCAGCTCCGCTTCCACCAAATCTTGCAATACCTTGTGGAGATATCGTCGTGGAACTTTGGTTCGCTCTGCCAAGCTATCCGCAGACCATCTCTTGTCTGAGTTTGACGCCAGACATGCCATGGTTCGAAGAGCGTAATCAGCACTTTTAGGCAACATATTCAAGCACCTCCTAGAATCTCTTTAATTCTACACCTTGACATATATAATTCAAGTGGTATCCTTGTTTAAGGCGCTGGATTGCCTTTGATATTCCATCCGTGCGTTTCATTCAGGTGTTCCATGACACGCATTTATTCTCTAATTCTTGTTTTTCTTTGCGTCGTAATGGTGTTCGCAATTGATGAATTCGAACATGCACCTATTCAGTACAGTAAGAGTATCCCCAAGGACCCAATTTCCAAACTGCAAACTAAGCTTGATTCCGGTGTTACAAAATTAGATTACAGCGAAGAGCATGGCTACCTTCCCGCTTTACTCAAAGCCTTGAAGGTTCCAATTGAATCGCAGATTTTGGTGTTCTCCAAAACCAGCCTTCAACTTCGCCATATCACACCTAAAACTCCCCGGGCCATTTATTTCAACGATGATGTCTATGTTGGTTATTGCCATTCGGGCGATGTGCTTGAATTCTCCGCAGTAGATCCTCAATTGGGTGCAGTTTTCTACACACTTGAGCAACAACAAAAAAGCAAACCACAATTCCAAAGGCAGGTGGATCGCTGCTTGATCTGTCATGCTTCTTCACGAACCTCAAATGTTCCGGGTCATCTGGTTCGGTCGTTATTTGTCGATTCATCAGGTCAACCCATGCTTTCGGGTGGAAGTCATTCGGTGGATCACACCACCCCAATCGAACAGCGCTGGGGTGGTTGGTATGTAACAGGCCGACATGGCTCTCAATCCCATATGGGAAATCTTGTGATCCGCACCCGAGATACTCCACGCGATCTTGATAATTCCCAAGGCCATAATGTGATGCACCTGAAAGATCGTTTCGATACCGGGATGTATCTTTCACCTCATAGCGACATAGTTGCGTTGATGATCTTGGAGCATCAAGCAATGGTTCATAATCGCTTGGCCAAGGCTAATTTTACCACCCGCATGGCATTGGATTACGAGGTGACGATTAACAAGGCTTTGGAAATACCCGCAGGCAAAAGGCTGGAAAGTACCACCCGTAGAATTCAAAGCGCGGGTGATGATTTGATCGATGGTTTGTTGCTGGTGGGTGAAGCCAAAATAACTGCACCCATCAGTGGTACCTCGGGCTACGCGGAAAAGTTTTCGCAATCTGGCATAACTGACAAGCGAGGCAGGTCGCTTCGTGATTTGGATCTTACGCAACGATTATTCAAACACCCCTGTAGTTATTTAATTTATTCCCAAGCCTTTGATGATCTTCCTGTTGAGATGAAGAATTATGTGTTGGAAAAACTTTGGCAGATTTTGAATGGTGTGGATAAGTCTAAAAAGTATGCACATCTTTCAGATGCTGATCGTTTGGCCCTTATCCAAATTCTTAGCGATACCAAGCCCGGCCTCCCACCCTATTGGAAAAAATAATAGGTAACAAAAATCTTTTTTCGTTGGCACTCACCTGCGGATTGACATCCGCCGCTCATTAAAACAAGGCAAACGATTTCGATTTTCGTCTGCTATTTTATATTGCGGCTTCCGCCTCTGTGTGAAAGGTGACTGGTTTCACGGATAGCGCAATCGTAGGTCGGCAAGACCTTCTTCCGCAGGCTTTCCAACTGTATTTTCATCAAGCTTATTTCCATGATGAATTTCTGCCAACCTGCGTTTGATTTCAAGGTGCCAATCTTCTTTGATGCCTTTGTCGAATGGGTCCAGAGAATCCAGCAAGAATTGCACCAATTTAGCACGCTCTGGCGCAGAGAGTGCGATTGTTTGAGATTTTAATTGCTCGAATGTTTTGTTTATTTGCAACCTCTGATATTGTGTGTTTTAAGTATAGCAGGGTTTGCTTGTTTTTGAATGACGAGAAATAAAAAAGCCAGACCCACCGAAATGGATGGGCTTAAAGCCGATAACCATCGCCCTTCTTATTTCATAAAATAACACTTAGGCGGAATTGAACTTTATCTGTGCGAGATTGATCATGAAAAACATTCTTTGTTTTGGCGATTCGAATACTTGGGGCTTTGTGCCCGGCACCGGAATTCGTTACCCCAAACAAATCCGCTGGACTGGCATTCTGCAAAACCTTCTGGGCAATTCATCCTTCATCATCGAGGAAGGCCTTAATGGAAGAACCACGGTGCTGGATGACCCCACTCGCATAGCCAAGAATGGTATGACCTACCTTCGCCCTTGCCTAGATTCAAAAGCTCCCATCGATTTAGTTGTAATGATGCTGGGTACAAATGATTGCAAACACCGCTTTGGCCTATCTGCGTTTGATATTTCTGAAGGCGTTGCGATGTTGGTTTCAACCATTTTGCAAAGTGGCGCGGGAATCAATGGCAAAGCGCCACAGATACTTTTGGTGTCGCCACCTTTTATCTTTCCTGCACCTTCCAAGAGTGATCTTTTCTTTGGTGCGGAAGAGAAATCAAAGCACCTTGCTTTTCATGTGCAACAAGTTGCAAACAATACCACATCTCATTTTCTTGATGCAGCAAAGCATTGCACCGTAAGCGCAATTGATGGCATCCACCTCGATGAAGCAGGGCATCTTGCGCTGGCGCAGGCGATAGCTGAGAAGATCAACACCTTGAAGCTATGATTTCGTTAACAGCAACCGGTATTAGTGCCGCAACCTTTTTTTGCTGTGCTCGGAGTACCGATGCCACACTTATCAGGCGCAAGGCATGCGGTATGCTTAGAGCCCAATATAAACAAAAGGCCTGCCGGGGTGAC
>JAPLNF010000120.1 GCA_026692965.1 Planctomycetota bacterium | reverse complement strand
GAAATGCTTGTAGGCAGGCCACCTTTCATGGGCGCTACGGCCATGGAAACTCTTAGGCAGGTCAGCTTCAAAGATCCCATTGCTCCCTCCACGCTTCGCTCCGGCATTCCTAAAGATCTCGAAACCATATGTCTAAAGTGCCTCAGCAAGCAGCCTAATAAAAGGTATGAAACCGCTACCGAATTATCCCAAGACTTGAACGCATTTCTCGAAAACAAATCCATCAAGGCAAGAAGAGCGCCTTGGAATGAAGTTGCTGTAAAATGGTGTTATCGTAACCCTGCTCTCGCTGCAAGCTTGGCGTTCTTAGTATTTATCATTGGTGCAGTAAGTTTTGGACTCAATAATAAACTCGCCAATGATCGCATGAAACTCGCAGGGTTACAGGAAAACCTAGGGTTTGAGCGTATTCGTGCCAATGATATTACCAAGGCTGCTGTTTGGTTTGCTGCTTCGCTGATGAACGAAAAAGATGTAGATTATGCTAAAATGGATCGGTTGCGTATGGGAATCCTGATGGATTCGTTCATTTGGATTCGTTCGTATGTTGTGCATGACAAGGCAGTGCAGGGGGCGGAATGGTCTCCTTCGGGGAATTATTATTTAAGTTACGGTAAAGACAAATCCATAAGAGTGCACAACCCTAAAACATTTCCCACCACCTTGGAAAAACCAACCACGGTTGCTGAAATTGTTCTCCCTGGTACTGGTGATATTCGTAATGCTTGTTTCTTTGGTGACGACAGGGTGCTTGTATTAAGCAGCGAAAACAAGCTGTTTATATGGTATTGGCTTAAGGATAAAAAATTAAATATTATCACCGAGGGGGTCAAATCAATCGCTGTTGATCCCAAGGGTTTATTGCTTGCTTATGATATGGGCGGGAAAATTTTCATTGACCTAAAAGGCATGAAAGATAACAAACTGGAAAACAAACTCGCAATTGAAACTGGGATTGGCCCAATCAAGCAAATCAAATTCATGCCGGATGCTTCAGGATTGATTGCTATTTCAAATAATGAAATCGCAAAAATTTCTCTTGAAGGCAAAGTCGAAAAGTTGAAGGGCGTTAAGAACAAACTTAAATGTATTGCAATAAGTCCGGATGGAAAAAAAATTGCAGCAGGGACAGAACTTGGTGCTGTGCAGATTTGGGACCTTGCGAATTTACAACTAGAACCCAAATTTGATTATTCCCATTTTGAGTCAGTTCTTTGTCTGGATTTCAACCAAGATTCATCTTTGATTGCGAGTGGCGCTGTTGATAACCGTGCAATGGTCTGGAATGTCGTGGATAAAAAATACAAGTTCCAGGTGCAGCACGATAGCGATGTCACCTGCCTAGCTTTTAGCCAAAGCCCAAAATGGCTGCTAACGGGTTCGGATGATAACACCATTCGTATTTCTAATCCGAAAACCGGAAGGCCTGCCAGCAGTAATCTTGTATACAATGGCACCCTTCGTTTCATGGTTCCGCACCCCCGCGCACCCTTGCTTGTTGCAGGCGGTGATGACAACACCTGCGTGCTTTGGGATACCCTACCAAAGAATCGGATTTCAATTCCCCTCGAAGAAAAGCTGGACCAATTTATCATTGATAATGCAGGATCGATTTTTTACCGTACTGGCCCAAAGGTAAAGGTTGCATCGACCAAAAGCATTGCTGAAACAATCGAAAACACCGAAGGCAGATACTTAAATTTTGATACAGAATCGTTTCAAAAATCGACTGTGCTGATTCATGAAAACGCATCCATAATCGGAATGCTTGGTAATGATACCATTGCAATTCTCGATCAGAAAGGCGCATTAGAAATTTGGCAGGGAACAAGCAAATTGAGCCAGATGAACTTGAAAACACCAAAGACTGACACACAAATTGTTTCTCTTATTGGTTCCAGTACCGGAAAATTTTTTGCCCTCGAAATCTTAAAATCGGACGGCCGTAAAACTTATGAACTTTACGATCGCGAAGGTAATCTCATCGACTTAAAGAAAATGGATGAAGCAAGCAGCATTGCTTTTTCAATGGATGAAACCAAGTTTGCCTGGGGTGATTACGAAGGAAACATTCATATCCTTGATATTTCAAATGGGATTTCAGGAGAACTGGTTGTACTTGAAAAAACCCATGATGGAACCGTTTCCTGCCTGACTTTTTCAGAAAGCGGATTGCTTATAGCCTCTGGTGGCGAAGATATGTTCCTACGGTTGTGGAATATAAAAACCAAAGAAATGCAATGGGGTAAAGACCCTAAGGACCCTCAACATGCTGCCAATATAAGAAGTATTTTTATTGATCACGCAAATAAAAGAGTTTTAAGCTGTGGAGAAGATAGCACACTAAGAGCATGGAAGCTACAAGATGGATTACCGATAAACGAGGCAATGCTGCATGACAGCACGGTGAATGGTGTGGAAGTTTGGCAAGGTATGGGCAAGTCAAAAAGCAAAAGTGTGGGCATTACCGGTTGTACTGAAGGCGCTGTTTATTTATGGGATCTGAAAAAATCTCAGTTACTTTCGCCACCAATTATGTCGCTAGGATATCAAGTCGTTGGTTTTGGGTTTTTACCAAATTCAGGTGATGACCCGACCTTTATATTTGCTGATTCGTATGGGCAATTGATAGTGCAGCGGCTTCAAGAGGCACCTGAAAAAGCGACTCCAATGAAGCTTCGAGAATTTGCAGAATATCATCCTGCTTTCAAATTGCAGGACACCGGGGAAGGTTCTGGAACCGTTTTGGTTCCATTGGCGGGGTCAGTAATAATACCCCCCAAGGATTCTGACCCTAAAAAACAATACGAATTTCTTATGCATAAAGTGCTGAGGGATTTCCAATACGCATTCCCACCCCTCCCCGAACTCACTGCGGATGCCCCAAAAAGCAAATGATCTGAGCCAAGGTGGAACACGGAAAAAGCGTAAGAAAAGATAATTACTTCTGCTTCCTTAATTTCCGTGGCTAACTATTTACTGGCGCACCAGGTTTTCCACAACTTGCGAACTGCTTCTTCCCATTTGCTGCCGTAAGCTTTCCAATCGCAAATCGAAGATTTCTTAACCATGTCTCTTAATTTGCCCCGTAGCAAACTAAGCCTTGCTGCTTCACTTGCAGACTTCTTCGCCTTCTCTATGAATTCTTCAGGTGTTTTTGCAATCCATTCTTCCATCCCAACATTGCTTAAAATTGCAACTCCCTGTCTGGATACATAGGTGGTGCCTGCAAGCGTAAGCAGCGGTGTCCCCATCCACAAAGTATCACACGAAGTGATCCCCCCGTTGTAAGGGAAGGGATCCAAGGCGATATCGATTTCGCCAAGTGCTGCGAAGTAATCTTTTTTCTCCATGCGTGGAAGAAACTCCACTCGGTCGGGGTTTACCCCAGCGGTCTGCAAGGCATGCCTGACCATCTTGATGGATTCTTGACCAGGGCCCGATAACAAACGTAATTTCGAACCCGGAACTGCGCTAAGCAATTTTGCCCATAGCGAAAGCACTTTCCCATTATGCTTTGCCATGTTGTTGAGCGAGCCAAAAATAATTGCACCAGCCTTGGGCGAACGCTTGGGCACTTCAGGAGCATCTGCAGGGGGTTGATAACACCACGCCAAGCCGGGAAGACGGACCAGTTCCTCGGAATGATTGGCTTCGGTTAACCCCTTGGGATCTGCAAAGGTATCGGTGATGCGGAAACCAAACCCGGGGATGCCCGTGGTATTGGGATACCCGAATTGGGTTAATTGGACGGGTGCGGATTTCAACGCAAAAATAGGCAGCCGGCTTCCTGCGGTATGGCCTGCAAGATCTAACAGCACATCGATTTGATCTTTCCTTATCATGCTTGACGCAGTCATATCAGGAATCGGTCTGACATCCTTAAAATGATCAACTTTAAGCTTGAACTGTTCGGTTTTTTCATCGGGTCTGATAACTGAACTATAGGCAAATACTTCAAACTTATTTCGGTCGATGGAATCTAAAAAAGGCTCCATGAATGCATTAACAGTGTGCTTACGAAAATCGGGAGAGACAATCCCCAGCCTTAGCTTGCGGTCACCTTCTTTGTTATTGTCAAAGGGTTGTGCAGGGGGATAATTTTTCAGATGCGCTTCGGCCCATGCTGAATGTTCCTTGTATATTTCTGCTCCGGTCATGTCTGGGGAATAATGCAGGTTCAACAGTAAATTGCTATGAAACGGAATGGCCCGCGGTTGCAATGCGATCGACTTTCTAAACGCATCGATGGCTTCCTTGGGCTTCCCACCCAAGCCATAAAGGTTGCCAAGATTATTCCAAGCTTCAGTGAAGTTGGGGTTAAGCCTTACCGCTTCAAGATTATGCGCAAGTGCGTTATCATCCTGCTTCAGCATTTGTAAAACAATGCTCATGGAGTTATGAGCTTCGGGGTAATCCTGCTTTAAGCTTAGAGCATATTTAAACTGGTTGAAAGCTTCTTCGAGTCTACCAACATCCATCATGACCAATCCATATTGATGGATGATTTTCGGATCATTGGGTTTCAAATTCAGCATCATCTGGTAAACCTGCATGGCTTCATCGCGCAGGCCTTGCATCCTGAGGGCGTTACCAAGATGGGAATAAAGATCGGGGTCATCTTTTTTCTGAGCGATAATTTGCTTAAACACTTCTGCGGCTTGGGGGAACTTCCCCTGTTCGGAAAGAGACTGACCCAAACCTACTGCTGCGCCAAACAGAGAGTTATTGCACTTGAGGGCCTGAACAAATGCAGCTTCAGCGCCTACAGGGTTCATACCTTTACGCAGTGCATTACCTAGGTTGAACCAGCATTCACCAAACTGCTGGTCAATTTCTAACGCCTTGCGATAGCAATTGATTGCTTCTTCAAGTTTGTTTTTCTTAGAAAGGATCGCACCAAGGTTGGACCATGCGTGCTTGTGGTTTGGGTTGCCATTGAGAACTTCGCGGTAAATCATTTCAGCTTGGTCGGGGTTGCCTTGCTGGTGAAAGCTAAGTCCGAGTTCAAATTTCTCATCGTTCATTTCTTGATCGCTCATGAATCACTCCGTTAATATCACCAGTTGCGTGTAACTTCCTGCCATTTTTTCATCGACCTACCAAGAAGGTCTTCCGAGTTCCCTTGAACACTATAGGACTGTAAACCGATAGGTCCCGTCCAGCCCGATTTTTGCACGGAATTGAGAAAAGAAGCAACATCATAATTCCCCTGTTCCAGAGAAACGATGGCAGCATCCTTCATTCCATTAATAGTGATGCAAAAGATATGCTTTTTCCCTGTCTCAAGGATTTTCTTTTCATCCGTACCATTCTGCCAGCGCCAATGAACCAAATTAAAATGTGTTCCCAAAGTAGAAAGATTAGCTTTAGATGCAAGTCGCAAGCCATCTTCAACCTTTTCGAGCCAGAAAGAGCGATGCGGGTAAAAAGAAATCACGGGCCCCGAGTCTTTTGCTTGTTCCACATATTGCGTAGCGTATTGCAATGCGATTGGGTCGCCCTCGGGGTCAGAAGGTTTGTATTTTTTGCTGCGTAAAGCCAGCTCTATTCGCGTGGGTCTACCCTTTAAACTGGAGATATAGGCAAGCAAGGCTTTATCGGGTGTATCTTCCATGAAGGGTGCGAGGTAAACCGCCCAGAGTTGCAGTTTATATTGCTCAAGCAACTTAAGGAGGGGTTCTGCTTCTGATGCGTTCCAAGTCCAACCTATGCCTGCAAACCCGAGCTTTGCAAGTAAAGCAACTTTCTTTTCCAATGAAGGCACATCAGGGCCTCTTAGGCCGGTATCCATGGCGTAAAATG
Organism: Planctomycetota bacterium; assembly: GCA_026692965.1. Lineage (GTDB taxonomy): Bacteria > Planctomycetota > Planctomycetia > Gemmatales > Gemmataceae > UBA969. Next base: position 9,800 of record JAPLNF010000120.1, on the reverse strand, counting down.
GATAGGTGGTTGCCACTGGTGCGGCTTCCATCATAGAGCAAATCCCTACTGATGACAGGTTCGCTAAAAAGACCCTGCGATTAAAATCTCGCCCAATCATGGCTTCACCTTTCGTTGTTTGAAAAAAACAACAATAAACAATACCCGAAGCGGCATAATACACAACCCACCAGAGTTCCGTAAAGCCTTATTTACCAAAGACTAAGGGCAAAAAAGGCCAAACACTGTAGCTGCTATAGCCTTAATCCATAAAATTATGTCTAAATTCATGAGTAATCTCATCATTCTTTAATGCTTTTTGGTGTAAAACAGAATGGTATTAACTGTTATTGATGAAGTATCGCTATGCAATGATTGAACCTGCCGAAAGATCTCCCGGATGTCAAAGAATCATACAAAAAAAATTGGTTTTACCCTGATTGAACTTTTAGTGGTAATCGCCATCATTGGTGTCATTATTGGTTTGTTGCTTCCTGCGGTACAAAAAGTTCGATCCACTGCTGCCAGAATGTATTGTCAAAATAATTTAAAGCAAATCGGTTTGGCGATGGAAATGTATAGGCAGAATCCTCCCCAGACTTATCCTGAAGCACATAGAATGTTTCAACGAAGTGTTTTCGCTAACCCGCTAACTCAAACCAATGGCACACCCTATGATCTTGGGAATCGGGAATATCAAAATGTAAACATAGGCTTCCCTGTTTTCTTTGGTGAGAAGATTTTTGATTATGTTGAAAAAAACACCAAGACATTCTTATGCCCATCCGATTTAAACCCAGGTGGAGCACGCGAATTTACTTCCCTTTACATGAAAGTAATTGTTGGTGGTGACAATAACCCTGCAACTTTTAATGGAACATCTGATGTTGCTACTGCATTTTCAAATTACAACATCAAGTACAGCTACGAGTTCCCTAGTGACAAACCTTCCTTCATGCCTTACACCAAAACCAGTTTTAATACGCGTTCCATGCCTCACATTAACGGCAGGCGCATGGAAGAACTAATGACTGATGGGCGGGGAACCGCAAACATTGTTCTCGTTTTTGACATGGATGACAATCACGGATCTGCTGGTTCAGGGAGGGGCCGTAATTTTGTTTATGCTGACGGGCATGTTTCCAATGAAGTTACCGTCGCGCCAGGTTCTTAATTTTTTATTTCGGAGTTTCAATCATGGCTATTGCAGATATCCCTGAAATTGCTGACGCTGATAAAGGCATGTCCAATTCAAGAAAGATCACAATTACCATCATCCTTGCCTTACTTTTGGCAGGTTTTTCTTATGGTGGCTATTCTTGGTGGAGTGGCGCTTCTTTCCGTACTGCCATGGCAATGGTCAATGAAGATGTAGATTTTTCTGAGCTTTCAAAAGAAGATCAAAAAGCAAGATTTGAAAAGTTTCGAGCTCTTGAGAAAAAACTTACCCCCGATCAACGAGGGCAAATAAATGATGCACGCGAACGCCAGTACGAAAAAAAAGACATGCAGAAATTGAATACTTTTTTTGCGATGACCAAAGTTGAACAAAAAAAACAATTAGTAGATGAAGTTAATAAGGAAGAAAAACGCCGACGTGAATTCGAGTCTAAACGCAAGGAATGGGAAGCCAAAAAAGCGCAAGGCAATAATAATCAAAAGGTGGCTGGGGCACCTGGCGGTGGTAAAGGCGGACCTGCAGGCGGGGGCAATCAAGTCGCTGGTAAGGGCGGTAATGGAAACGGTGGGCCAGGCGCACCAGGTGGAAACCAAGCCGTTGCTGGCGGGCCAACAGCCGGTGGTAAAGGTGGCGCACCAGGTGGAAACCAAGTCGCCGGGGCTCCTCCTCAAACAACCAGACCTGCTCCAACACCTGAAGCACGCAACAGACGCACTTCCGATCGCTTGGATAACAGCACCCCTGAATATCGTGCTGCCAAGTTGGAATACCAAAAACTTCGCGAAAAAACACGTGCTGAAATGGGCCTTACAACAACCACAGGTGGCAGGCCACCAGGCGGTGGTGGTCCTCCCCAAGCTGGGGGTAAGCGCGGTTAGGCTTTTTTAATCGATTTGTCTATTCATATAGCAAAGCCATCCCCTTGATACAAAACCGGATGGCTTTTTATTTTTATCTTAATTCGGAGCAAAACCATGGCGATTCCTGATGAAACAATTGATGGGCAACCTTTATTATCCAAAAACAAAATCATTGTGCTTGCGGGTCTTCTTGCCTTACTGCTCTTGGGTTCGGGCTACGCCTTGTATTCTTATTCAAGCAATTCTACCTTGCGCCAGTATCAAGCCATAACTGCGGATATGAGCATGGAAAAAATGCGCGATATGCCTGCTGAAGAACGAAAAGAATACTTTGAAAACATGAAGAACCTTCGCGAAAAAATGACCGAGCCACAAAAAGAAAAAGCCGATGACATTATGCGTGAAAGATTCCAAACACAAATGACTGAAAAAATGAATAAGTTTTTCGCATTGCCCCCCGCAGAAAAAAAAGTCGAATTAGATAAAGAAGTAGATCGCATGGCTTCCATGATGAAAAATTTTGGTGGCGGTAAAGGTGGTCCGCCCGGAGCTCCGGCTGGCGGAAATACCGCAGGTCGGACCCAAGGTGGTGCACCCGGAACTGCTGGAGCAACTAACGCACCTGGTACTGGAAATTCCGCAGGTCGTGGCCAAGGTGGAGCAGCTAACGCAAGTGGTACTGGAAATGCGAATGGGCAGGGCAATGGCTCAGGTGGAACTACTAATATTGCAAGTGGCGCAAACGCTACAGGGCGTGGCCAGGCTGGTGCAGATGCTGCGGGTAAAGGTGGTGCTGGTGCTCCGGGAAATGTTCCCCCTCCTCCTGGTGGTGGTGGCCCCCCTTGGGCGAGAGGAAATCCAAATGCAACCCCTGAACAAAAAAATAAGCGCACATCGGATATGCTTGATAAATCTACCCCGGAATTTCGTGCACAGATGACTGAATGAATTAAATTCTGAAGATAATTCGGTTGAACCTAGATCATCTTTTAGCTTACGCATGAAGCTTTCTGTAGCTGCCTTTTTACTCCTGCTTCTTGCAGGTATTGGATACTCAAGCTACTCCTACGTCAAAAATGCCCCCATGCGAGAATTTGATGCTGCAGTTGCAGGAGTCGATATCGAAAAAATTGCAGACATGGAAGTAGAAGAACGCAAAACTTTTTTCGAAACCATGAAAACCATCCGCGACAAGATGTCAGATTCCCAAAAGAAAAGTAACGATGATAAAAATGCCCAGCGCATGAACGAACAGTTCAAGGAAAAATTCAACCGCTTTTTCTCTTCCTCACCAGAAGAACAACGCAAGGCTTTAGACAAAGATATCGACCGCATGGCAAACATGATGAAAGGTTTCATGAGTGGCAAAGGTGGTTTTGGCCCACCTGGCATGGGAGGCCCTGGCATGGGCTTTAAATCTGCGGATACTACCGCAAAAAAAACACCCCCACCCAGTGGCGCAAGCCTTGGTAAAAATGCAACTACTTCCGGAACTGGTGGAAGTGCCACCGGTGCTGGTAATTCTGCAAACGCAAACGGGGCATCTGGTTCTAATACTGCAAACGCAAATGCCGGCGGCGGAGTAAACCCGGCATCCGGTGCAGCAAATGCCTCCAATACCAGTGGCACAGCGAATACCGCAAGCGCCAAAAGCAAAGGAACACCCAGCCCTGAAGAGCGCAACAAAAGGCTTTCCGATGGCCTTGATAAATCCACGCCTGAAATGCGGGCACAAATGACTGAATACTGGGTGCGTATGAACCAAAGAGTCAAAGAGCGTGGCGTACAGATGATCCCGTTCCTTGGTGGCTTCGGCGGACCAAAACCAAAGTAAAACTTTCTCGCTTTTATAACCCCTCAAAACAAACTAGTCCTTCTTCAAACCCATCTTGATGAATCCGTTCACAAAGAGGATCGGTTGATCCTGCTTATCTTTATTTTGCACACAGAATTGATTCCTTGGTTAAATAATGTGTTTCTACCGCACAATCTCACTACCTCAGGTAATTCCATTGACAAAGCATTTACATGTTCATATATATATACATTAGAACATTCAAACTTTTGAATACATTTGAAAGGTTGCTTGCTATGCCACATCGCGCCTTGGTAGCAAAAGAACTTGCGGAATTCTTGGGGGCGCTATCTCACCCCCATCGCATTCGCATAATCGAAGAGTTGCGAAATGGAGAACATGATGTGAACTCCCTTAAAGATTCACTTGGCATCAGCCATTCCGGGGTTTCTCAACACCTCATGGTGATGCGGGCTTACCGACTTGTCTCTGAAAGGCGCGAAGGTAGGCATGTTTTCTACCAACTTCGACAACCGGAAATCGCAACTTGGTTGCTCGATGCAACTGTCTTTCTTGAAAAAGAATCCGTTGATGCAAACGAACTTCGTAAAGCCATTGGGAAAACTCGCAAAGACTGGGCTTGATTCTGTAATCTTTCTTTTTTCAGTTAATAATCGAGTGATTTAACAACCATATTGGAGAACATCATGCAAAAGTTAATAGAAGGCATCCACCAGTTCCAGGAAGAAAACTTCAGACCATTGCAAGGGTTGTTTGAAAAATTATCCAGGGGTCAAAATCCTGAAACACTCTTCATAACCTGTTCTGATTCCCGCATTGATCCAAATATGCTAACCCAGTCTCAACCAGGCGATTTATTTATCCTTCGAAACGCTGGAAACATCGTACCCTCGCATGGTGCTCCCTACGGCGGAGAAGTTGCGACAATCGAGTTTGCTGTTGGAGGGCTTTACGTAAAAGACATCATCATCTGCGGTCATTCCCACTGTGGTGCAATGAAAGGCTTGTTACAACCAGAAATGGTCGCTAATTTACCAGCGCTTTCATCTTGGCTATCCCACGCAGAAACAACACGCAGAATCGTAAAGGATAACTATGGACACCTGGAAGGTGATCGTCTGGTAACAGCAACCGTCGAAGAAAATGTCTTGGTTCAATTAGAAAATCTGCGGACACTTCCGTTTGTTGCATCACGATTAGTGAAGGGTGATCTTCACTTGCATGGCTGGGTTTACAAGATCGAAACGGGTGAGGTTTTCGCCTACGATTATGCAAGCGGGCAATTTGTTCCAATAGCGCAATACAAACCCAACGACAACACTTTACGCCGCAGGACTAGTACGATCTAAATCATACGCGACCCCACCACCAAGATATGAACCGATGGTTTTCGTATCTGCCTGGGGCGAGTCGTACCTAGGTAATAGATCAAACCTCGATCACGCTACATTTACGCAGATCTTTCCCAACAGTTAAATCATTTTTTTAAACAAGCCCTTCGAGCGGACCGGTAGCAGTACTGAAACGATCGATCTCAACTCCACCCTTTTTCAGCATGGAAGTATACAAATTGCATAGCGGTTGCTGATCCTGACCCATAAGGGGAATCTTTTTCTCGGGGTTGGACTTTGCGCCCGGAGCAGGATTGAGCTCCTGATTCACCTGTTCCAGATAAGGCTTGTTAAAGGCAAGGTGCTGCCCGTGGCGGAAGCCACCACCAGCAAGGATGGTTGGTAAATTGTAAGTCCAGTGAGTGTTGCCATCGCGAAGATTACTTGTCATCAACATCATGGTAGAATCGAGCAGCGATGTGCCCCCTTCCTTGGCAGCCATCAGCTTGTCGAGCAGGCCGCCAAAGGCCTGAATCAGTTCGACTTCAACCTGACGGCATTGCGCAAGCTTTTTGGGTTCCTTGCCATGATGGGATAGATCATGATGCATGCCGAAGGTCATTAAGCTGATAGAGCGGGTAGAGTCCGTGATCAGTGCGAGGTAGATCATGTCTACCATAAGCTGGAACTTTGCCTTTTGCTGCTGGCCATCTGCAATGTCTCTCGGTTCGCCACCGATTGCCTTCGGCTTGGGTTGGTTCACCCACTCGCGTGTCATTTTGAGCTGGCGCTCTACATCGCGTACGGACTCAAAGTATTCGTCGATGCGTTGGCGGTCGGCACTGCTGACCTGGCTGTTGAGGCTCTTGGCGCGATCCCTTACGAAATCGAGCATGCTGCGTCCTTCATCGATACGGCGTAGGTCAGCTTCCATCTCAGCGGGAGTTGCAGTTAGAAAGAGCTTTTTAAAAACTGCCGAAGGGCGATCCATCGCAGGAATCGAGACACCATTGGCGGTGACCGAAAGCGATGGGCCTTGCGTGGTCAGAGTGAGGCTTTCGTAACGAGTCTCACCACGAAAACGGATGGCAAAAGCCTGATCCACTGAGATAGTGTTTTTGAGATTGTGGGAATAATCTGGATAGGGTGCGCCGGTAAGCATGACTGCTTCCGCCTTATGTCCACCACCCCCGGTGTTGGGATGGCTCAGACCACTGATCACCGTAAAATCGTTGCGATGTGCCGCAAGGTGAGCAAGGTGTGAAGGAAGAATATAATCACGACCAGTCGAGACCGGTACGAAAGCGGCAGGGTCAAAACCGAAGGGAACGCCAATGCAAACCATGCGGCGTGGCGGCGTCACTGGGGCAGCTCCTAGATATCGCGAGGGCAACATCGAATCCAGCATCGGCAAACCGATAGCGATGCCTGCGTTTTTCAGAAAGAGGCGGCGTGGTAATGGTTTCATTTGTTTTCCCTATTCGGTAAGTGATTGCTCATTGTGAAATTTATATTATTTTCGAGTGATCAGCTCGCTCTGTATGACTTCGTGGATCAGTGTTTGTAGGCCATACCCGGATGACTTAGATTTTTCCAAAATTGCATCGACAACGATCTCATCTTCAGCCTCCACACTCACACCCGTTGCGAAGGTGGCAAGCTTGCGGACAAGACTGCGGGCGAGTAGTTCGGGCCTAGAGGCAAGAGTCGCTTTGTAGGCGCGAACATCTGCGATTTCCCTACCATCGGGAAGCTGGCTCTTGGTATCCACCGTGGCGCCTTTAAGATATTTGACACTACCGTAATCACCACCATAGAAGACGCGTGCATTTTTGAGTTTTTCACCACTCTCGGTGGTGCGATAGTAATCGCGATAGCGGCCGATGGGATCGAAGGCTTCGAGCACAAAACCGGGCGGATCAATTTTCTGATGGCAACCTGCGCAACTCGCTACAGACTGGTGCTTGGAAAGTTGCTCGCGGATGTTGGTCGCGCCACGAGTGTCGGGCTCGATCGATCCTGCATTCGGTGGCGGCGGTGGCACGGGTGTGCCTACTATTCGCTCAAGCAGCCATGCACCGCGCAGCACCGGCGAGGTGTTTGCACCATTAGATGTCACTTTCAAAATACTTGCCTGCGTGAGCAATCCGCCACGCAAACTGTCAGCGGGCAACTCCACTCTCCGTAATCCAGCACCCTTGACTGGTGGCAGGTCATAGTGCTCGGCAAGGCGTTGATTCAGGTATGCATGAGGTGCAGAGACTAACATCGCAGCACCAAGATTTCGGTCTAGAAGATCGCGGAAATAAGCCTGCGTTTCTCCCACGATCGAATCATGCAGAAAAACATCCTGTCTTCCATCGTGGATGCTTTCGAAATACTCAGGGAACAGATCGCGGTCTGGCGTGGTCGCATTAATCTCTCGCAGATTAAGCCACTGAGCAAGAAAATCGCGAACAAAACCTTCAATGCGTGGCGATGCGATCAAGCGAGAGGTTTCTTTCCTTAGCACTTCCGGTCTTATCAAATCGCCCTTGTCTGCAAGCTTGCGCAACTCTTCGTCTGGCGCAGTTCGCCAAAGAAAATACGAGAGCCTTGCAGCAAGCTCATGGCTGTTCAATTTATAACCATGTTCAACGATAAACAGAAAATCGGGTGAACAAAGCACCGCGCGGTGTGCGGCATTCAACGCAACTTCGAAACACTCGCCTTTGCTTAGTCGGTCACGAACCATCGACTGGTAAAGCTCGACTTCACTGGCGGTACTTGGCCTTCGGAAAGCACGGCTGATAAAGCGGGTGAGCGTATCGCGAATAGCGGCCTCTGTTTTATCCTTAGGCAACCTTATCGTTACCGGATCCTTGACTTGCCGGTAGCCCTTCACCGGGCGCAGAATTGTATCGGGCACCCTCATTGTTTTTGCAATATCTGCTACGGCAATTAATTCAGCTTCATCGCCATAAAGCAAGCGATGCCCCTGTGGAGGCCAATGCTCGTACAGCGGCCCGATAATCTCAACAGGCTTCACTACGATCCCAGGGCCCACTGTAGGGATGGGCGGATTAGGATTACTGATAGCGTGCCAGCCCTTGGGAATCTTATCCTGCTTGTCGGGCAAATAAACGCTGTAACCTGCATCGATCCGCACCTTGGCCATGCGATAGGGTGCGATAATGATTGTCTCACCAATTTCAAAGGGGCGGGTCAGCTCTACGACTGTTTCTTTACGATGTTGCGCATCGAAGTGACCGAGTAATTCACGCCTCTTACCGCCTGCGGCTAGCCAGACGCTAAAAATAAGATCCTCGCCATTCGTCGTATCGCGTGCTTCTGTTGTGATGCGGATGCGATACCTGCCTGGGTTCTCTTGAGTAATTGTCTCGAACTGGCGCAGGTAAGCGGGCACTTCAATATGAGTGTCGAGGAAAAAATGCAGATCATCTCCCCTAAGGTTGCACTGCAGCTTGTTATGAGCATGGCCATGGAATGATTTTTCAGCATCGTGTGTGTAGGAAAACTTGTGTGTTTTTGTTTCCGGGCGTGCTTGGCGAACACTGGCTGCCTCTAGGGCACGATCTGCTGCTGCCATGTATTGCTGGATGTGCACAGGTGAAATGCTCAGGGCTGCTGTCTGGTTGTTGAACCCATCGCGCAAGTCGTCTTCCGGCAGGAGATCTCTTAATGGCGTATCGATGCCGAGCAGGTCGCGGACCGTGTTTTCATATTCTAGCCGGTTGAGACGGCGCAAACGAACCCTGCCCGATTCACTATGCCTTGCAAGTGCATCCTCATGAAAAGCTGTTTTTAATGCTCCGAGAGCCGTGATGATTTCTGCTTCCGTGGGGCGTTGAGTTTTCTTTGGTGGGGGCATCTCAGCGCTTTGCACGCGTGCCAGCACCCGGCTCCAAGCCTTGATGTTCTTCGGATCTCCAAGATCCTTGGTGAGCAAATCTGCACGGAAGTTACCCTTCGAGGTATTGGCATCATGGCAGTCAGCACAATGTTTTTTTACGAATGAAATTGGGAGCTCACGATTGCTCGACGGTTCGACGGCATGCAAGTTGGCCAGTGGCACAAGCAGCAGGGCGGCGAAAGGTACGAGGGTGAAATTCAGTCTAATCATGGTTTTATGCGTACCTGCTTTTATTCATGTCTATCTGAATCCTGTGAGTCGGATACTTTGTAACCTAAGGCGTGTACTAACAATGATACTACCATCAAAAAGGCATGTATCCCTTTATTATTATAGGTATGCCCTAAGCGAGGATCTCTTTTACCACTTCACCGTGAACATCCGTCAGGCAGTAATCGCGCCCAATATGGCAGTTTATCGGGTGTTCTTGGTCTAAGTTTCTTAGATGCCCATCAGCCTTTCTTTCGAGTCGCCGAAACTGTCGCCATCCGCACCGAGCTACCGAGGTACCTGTGCCGGGGTAGATTATGCTACGCCAGCAGGGAAAGCATCACGGACTCCCGGAACAACAGTTGCCGGTTTTTCATGCCAGAATCTCCTTCACGATATTGGCCTCTTCAATGCCCGTGAGCCGGAAGTCGAGGCCTGCATGGCGGTATGTCAGTTTGCGATGATCGAATCCCATCAGTTGCAGCATTGTGGCATGTAGGTCGTGGACATG
>JAPLNF010000119.1 GCA_026692965.1 Planctomycetota bacterium | reverse complement strand
CTCCTTTGCGATCATCGTTGCATCTAAACTTCATTTCTAATCAGGGGTTTATTATGAATCGTCGAAGCTTTATCGCTACTACAGGCGCAAGCGTGGTTTCTTGGAATGCTTTTGCTGCACCATCTGAAAAAGTAAATATTGTGATTATGGGTGCAGGAGGCAGGGGCACTGGGCTTGCAAAAGTTTTTTCTAAAATCCCGGGAGTACAGATTGGGTTTATCGCTGACCCAGATTTTAATCGTGCTACCAACGCTGCAGGAGAGGTTGAGAAAATCTCTGGCAAGGCACCTAAGGTTGATAAGGACTTCCGGAAAATCCTCGATGATAAAGATATCGATGTTTTTGTTTGTGCGGCTTGCAACCATTGGCACGCCCCCTCCACTATCCTTGCCGTAAAAGCAGGAAAGCATACCTATGTCGAAAAACCTTGCAGCCATAATCCTCGCGAAGGCGAAATAATGGTTGAAGCTGCTGCAAAGTACAACAAACTTGTGCAGATGGGTAACCAAAGGCGGACTTGGCCTAAAATTCGTGAGGCAATTGATCTTATCCATAAAGGTGAAATCGGCGAAACTCACCTCGCTCAATCTTGGTATTTAAATAACAGGCCTTCAATCGGCAAAGGTATTGAAAAACCTGTACCCGCTGGCCTAGACTTTGATTTATGGCAGGGCCCGGCCCCGCGCAAAGCTTATAAAGATAACTACCTTCATTACAACTGGCATTGGTTCTGGCACTGGGGTAATGGCGAATTGGGAAATAACGGCATCCATATGATTGATGTCTGCAGATGGGGCCTAGGCGTCGAATTTCCCACTTCCGTTCATTCTTCTGGCGGAAGGTATATGTACAAAGACGATCAGGAAACCCCTGACACCCACATGGTTGAATTTAATTTTAACCAAGGCAAGCATATTCAATGGCTTGGTCTTAGTTGTAACCGTTTACCCGAAGGGAACACCCCCGACATTCTTTTTGTTGGATCTAAAGGAACAATTGCTATCAAAGGTAGCGGTTATATCGTTTATGACTCCAAAGGGAAAGAAACCAAGAAGGCGACTGGGGAGGGAGGCGAGTCCGAACACCTTGCTAACTTTATTTCAGCGGTTCGTGGCAATGGTAAGTTGAACTCTCCTATTCCAGAAGGGCATAAGAGTACTTTGCTTTGCCATTTGGGAAATATTTCGCAGCGTGTGGGCCGAACTCTTAAGTGCGACTCCTCTAATGGTATGGTTTTAAACGATCCCGAAGCTAAGAAAATGTGGGCTAGAGAGTATGAACCAGGTTGGGAGCCGAAAATTTAAAATATTTTAAGGATCACTAAACTTAGGTTTTAGACATACTATCCTTAAATATAAATAAATTAGAGTACAAGATTGAATTACTCTAGTTATCATGGTAGATTACCTTTGCTCTGTCTGGCATTGCAAAATGCTGTGCAGGGCTCATTTCCCCGGGTTGCATCCTAGAGCGAGCAAGGTCGTTAAACATCTTGTTACGGTTGCAACCCACTCTTATTCATTCACACTGGTTTCTCAAGTGTTTTCCAGCACTTACCAACTAACTCTGCCTTTGCAATCCATAGGTTTACTTCTTCAGGTGAACTCGTTGCAACTTCAAGAGGTATTAACATGTCTCTCGTGAAATGAAACCATGGAAACACAACCAAAGTTGCTACCAAGGCTAGATTAAATGGAAGACATAATGCCGGCATTCCTATCAAGTTTAATATTGATCCGAGCCATCCCCAAGTGGTTACCATGCATATCGCCAAAACTGATGTCCATAAGGCTGCCTTTAATCCCATGCGCAGATATTGGCCACCAAATGCCAGGAACAAAGCAAGCAGATTAAAGAACAAGTTAATATCGGTGAGAGACTTCCCCACACTGGGAACTAGCATGGTAAGGGGTATCACGGTAATAATTAAAAAAAGTGCGACAAAGAATGAAGTGCGGGAATGCCAAAATATTCCCATTAGAAATAAAGTCCAACTAAGTATTTGAATTGAAGAAGTAGTTTGCATAACGGGAGAAATGGTTCTTTGGATCGAGTATGAAATTTTAGTGAACCATATGCCATTCTTAGAGGATTCTGTTTGTAATGCTACGCGGGAAAGCCCAAGGTAAGCATCACTATTCAGCGGGGTGAAAAGTGTGCACTTGTAAAAATATGATCTCGCTTCTTGATATTCACCTTTGCCTAAATATATCCATCCTAATCCGTTCCATGTGCTAGCTGCCTTGAAAAAAAATTCTGCTTGTTCATAACGCCCAAGATTGAACTCGCACCAACCCGCACCACTGTATGCATCAAAAAGCGTAGGTTCAAGTTTGATGCATTTTTGAAACTCCTCTAATGCAGATTGATGATTCCCAAGGTAATAGTTGGCCCAACCCAATCCATCATGCTTATACCAACGCCCACGAATGGACTTTGGGTCAGATTCTTCGAAAAGAATTTTTGCATTATCTGGCTTCCGCATTGCTAGTGCATTCCAACCACCCATATCCATAGATTCGTACCATCCCGCAGCACTTGCAATGAAAACATTAAGCCAGACTGCCAAAATATAAGGAAGGGCAAACAAGGTTAGTCCAATGCGCATTCGCTTGAACAATTTAATGCTCACGACTAAAAGCAACGTAATTATCAGGGAACCTAAAAGTGTCAGAATCAGTTTGCCAATTGCAGGAACTTCAGGAAACATAAGCCAAGATAAACCGAGTAATGCTCCGTTGACGCCAAACAATCCCGATGCCATTTCCGCTTTCATTCCTGCTAATTTTGCCAATAGCGTGGATGCAACTGCGCCCAATAAACTCCAGGCGGCATTCATTGGCGAAAGAATCAACAATGCAATGAAAAATATCATGCCGGAAGTTATGTTGTTGGCAAGAAACATCTGCCCATAACCCCGCATGACAAGTTTCAAACTGCTTAAAGTAAATACTTCCATTGATCTTTTCTAAATGGCGGTAATAAAAAGCAGAATATTATATCGCAACAGCTTCGATTACCGAGTAAAAAGCATCATCAAGCATGGGGTATACTTTAGATATTTTAAAACCCGCATCCTTTAACAACTGGCGATAAACATCAAGCGGTTTAAACATGGCTCGTCCGAAGGTGTCGTAAAAGATATAACGGAATTCCCAGGAAATACTGTAGTCAAGATTTCCTTCAACAAAGGCCTCGTTAATCACTAACTTTCCACCCGGAACAAGGGCCCTGCGGGATTTTTCAAACAACATACGGCATACTGTGGGCGTCCAATCTGTTAGCACTCTGCTAAAGAGAATACGATCATAACCACCGGGTAGCTCGTCTTTCAAAAAATCACCCTCATGCACATTGATTCGCTCTGGTTGATTTTTTACTTTTATTACTTCTCGGGCAAGCGCAGCCGAAGCAGGTAGATTAAATACGGTAACATTTAACTCAGGGTATGCTTGAAGCATTGCACAACCGATAGTCCCATCGCCCCCGCCAACATCTAGCAACTTTGCACCACCGATCATTACATTGGAAGCAAGGATTGATTTAATCGCCCCGAGGGATGTAACACGCATCCATTTTTCCAAATGTTCTGCAGCTTCAGGAGTTGCAGGCGGCCATCGGACTGCATCGGGCAAAGGCATTCCTTGAAGCACGTCAATCAATGGTAGGCACGCAACATTTTTCCAGAAATTTACTAGATCACGAAAGAAGTAGCCTTGTGCCCCATCCTCTCCAAAATATTCTTTGGCTTGCATAGACAATCCAAAGACAGCATCATCTTCGCAATACAATCCTTTGGTTTCTTCCAACAAACCGCATAATGCAAGTAAATGAAGAAATTTCCAACCACGATCGAGAACCATATTTAATCGTTTGCAGATTTCCGTTGCTGGAAGCGGGCCTTCCTTGCCTAAAAGTTCTGGAAGTTGCAAATCCAGAAATGTTTCAAGCATCCGCATCCGGGCACCGCCACCCAATATTTGATAATATCTGTTATCTCGGTCACGAGGGGTTCCGGGCGTTGGGGTTAAGAAGTTTGAATACATAATTTCTTTCTTTCGAGTTAAAGGGAAAAGGTAGAAGTTGAATATGAATCGAAACCCAGTGACACTACCAATGGGATTTTATGTCTGTTGTTTTCCGATGAAATGGTGGTGACAAAATTCACATCAATGATCATGGAAGGAACAACTTTTTTCAGCGCGTCATGCACTGATGTTTGAACATTTGCTTGGTTACTTCGGCTTGAAATATCATGTATGATACGAATCTTAAGCTTATTTTTTGATGATTGAACTATCTGAAACTGATAGATCCCTGGAATTTCTTCGATAGCATCAATTAAGATATAGGGAGAAATTAATCCGCCATCTGGGGTTACAATCGAATCAGAAATCCGCCCTTCGAGAGTTTTGATTGATCGGTGGGTGGTGCCACACTCGCAATTAGTATGATCCAGTGCTGCATAATCTCCCAAGCCACAATATCTGATCATCGGAGTGCAATGATTGGAAGGATGGGCGCCACATGAATAAGCAATCAGGCCTGCCTCGCTTGAAGTGTAGGTCTCGACTATTTTAGCATGGGGAAAAACAGTAGTGATCAGTGATCTGGTAGTTTGTTCCAACATTTCGGAGGTAAGGTGTAGAAGTTTAAGCCCTTTGAATATTTTGCCGCATCGATGCATTGCGATTGCGATGCTACGAATGGTGGAGGGGTATGATGAAATGAACTCTGGTTGAAAGAGTTCGATAGCATGAATCAATTCTTGCGTGGGAAGATTACTTCCGAGAATGCGTTTCTCCATCACGGTGGTTTGTAGTAAATCAGCAAGGGCAAAGTCGATTGATCCAGCAGCAAGGTCGGTGATGTAAAGAACATTTGCAAGGGGTTTACCTGCGCACCAGTTTTTGTAAATAACCAAACTTCGTGCCATGAAATGCCAAAGCGCCTGTTCTTCTCGATATATACGGGAAGGTACTCCCGTTGAGCCTGAAGAGGATAAAAGCCAAACAGGTTCTTTTCGTGCGAAGTTTTTTATCGACCTTAAGCCAGCATTTCGGAGGTCTGCTTTGGTAATAAGGGGAATACGATTCAAATCGCCCATTGTTTTTAATGAGTGAGGATCAAACCCTGCTTCATGATACTTTTTCCAATACATCGGAACATTTTGGTACGCTTCAGAAACCAACGATTTTAGTTTTTCGAGTTGAAACGCTTGCAATTCTTCTTGATTCAATTTGTCAAATGCAATAACTCGATCTATTGCAGAAAGTAAAAGTTCACCCCTTTGCTTAATGTTCGTGGGTGATTGGATTTCAGAGAACCGCGAGGTTTGAGTTTGAAACATCAGCGCCCCCAATTTGCTTGGGGAAATGGCTCTGCGCGTTCTTGAACAATCCGCCAATCATTTCCCTGATAATTGGTTTTCAATTCTAGGATTCCAAGATTTGGCGAAAGAGTGATCTCAATATTAGTAGGGAATCGATCATCCACATTAATCACAGTGGTTTGAATAATGATTTCATCGGGTTTGCTGGAAGGTAAAAATCTGGATTGTAAATGCAGGAATGGTAAACCAACAATAGGTTGTAATAAATCAGAAAGTATACCATTTACAGGAGAAATCCAAGGCCTGTAGGCTGAATAATCTTTCCAGATAATGTTGCGGTTTTTACTGAAAGGAACCAAGCCCAAACCCATCGAAAATAAACGCAGTAAACTTGAGGAAGAGTTTTCCAACGTATGTGAGATATAGGTTTCATCAGAAATTGTTGCAGATAAGCTTGCACCATATTCCACCGACCGATAGCTGATTTCACCCCATCCCAACGAAATGGTTTCGATGGTTTCCCATGCGATGGTTGTGCCCGATTTTTCGATCCGGTAGCGAATTGAGGTTCCAATCTGCCCGGAAAAACAGGCAATCAAATCTGGATCAATTTGCAACGGTGAGATCAAATCACCTTCTGCAGGAATCCCTGTTGTTAAAACTGTTTCACCCGAGGCATGGTGGGAAATAAAATTTCGGATGCGAAAGGGGATGGTGGTTGCTCCGGGAAACCATGCTGCCTGCACTTGGAGATGCAAATGGGGCAGTGGCGACCGCCCTGAATTTCCACAGTATCCCAGTAATTGCCCCCGTGTTACCCGTTGATTTTTGTAAGCGATAATTCCATCTCGTTTAAAATGGCTTAGCAATACATACCATCCCAAGTCATTTAATATGACAACTAGATTTCCCCAGTTTTGGAGCAGATTCTCTTCACCAAGCTCATTATCTGCAACATCAGATACAACACTTACAATCGTCCCATCGCAAGGTGAAAGTATTGCAGAACCATAGGTGTAAGCATCCTCTAGTTTTGTTCTTTGATCAGGATGAGGATTCCCTGAAGCATCAAGGATTTCGAAATCAAGCGCATGGCACCAAAGTGATTTGTGAGTGAAGGTTCCATTAAAACCTTGGGTTACCACGCGATCGCCTGAAAAAGGTAGCGAGAGTGTAGGGGTATAGAAATCAGGGAAGCGTTTTAGGTTGGTAAGGAACCGGAGCACATTTTGTTCAGGGGAACCATCTGCATAGGGAGATTCAAACAGCCATAAAAACCGTGACCGCTGCCTAAGAGCGAAGGTAAACATTAGAAGCACGATAAGAAAAGGAAAAGAAAGAGGTGGGATATTGTAACTACGCAGGAAGGTTCTCATTCCGATTGCTATCAAGGTGGAAAGTATTGCGCCAAACCCCGCAAGTAAAAGCGAACTTTTCGAAGTGATGAAATAAACCCCGCCCAATCCCATGCCACAGTATAAGTAATTAGTTCCCATCCATCCTGCGCCGAAAGCACTTGCATTTAACCCGGTGAGTTGCAAAAACCCGTATCCAACTAAAAATCCAAACATACCGAGCGCGATTTGAAGGGGCGAGTGAATTAATACAGCGCAACACGCGATCATTCCTACATATACATTAGGAAGAAAAAGCGCAGCACTAAAAGCAAGAAACCATTCGGTTAAAATGTTTGGGAGAAATGAGATGTCAGGCAATAAAGAGGGTGGTGCTGCCCCGATAACTGGAGTAGCAGTAAATGAATAGATCAGCAGATAATTAAAAATCGTGACGATTACAAAAGGTAGACTGTAGGCACCCATTCCAAATAAACGCAGCATCACTTGGGTTAAACCGACGGATAAAACCATCGCAGTAATCGCAGTTACAGGCAACAATACCATCAGGAGATAAACTGAAAGATTCTGCTGGTTGGTAACATAAGCCAAGCCCATGGAAGAAATTAAGGAGTTGCAAAGCAGCTCTCCACTACGAATTCGTGATGCAGGAAAATCGAGCATTTTTGTTGCTGCAAATGCAGTCATGGTGCCTGCCAGGCCAAATAATCCGAAGGTTGGAGAAATGAATGTTGCTGCAAGCAGGATACTTCCCAATCTGGGATTACGGCAAAAGTATATCAATGAATAAGCGTTGAAAATGGATTCGAATGCAGCATATAATTGTGCATTATAAGAATCGTTTTCAGTTGGTTTCGACAAACTATCCATGCGTTACTTGTTTTCTGGTGTCAATAAATGGCAGGTTCTTTAAGTCGGCCTTTAGTTGTAATTTTTCGGGAAGTTGTTCAAGTTGTTCGATGTAATTCAGGTTCTCCCGATCGCGAATAATTTCAACATTTCGATTGGAGGTAATCATCACAACCCTTGGGCGATAGGTGATAAACTGCATTGATTGCGTGATGTTATAAGCGCCCACGGGATGGATTACCAGTTGATCGCCCACATTCATGTTCGGCAAAGGAACCACTTGGCGAATCACATCGATATTCATGCATAGGCAGCCATAAAGAAGGCGTTCGCTTTGCGTGCCGTTGTTTGGCTTTGCGGGTCGCACATTAAATTGATACCAAGCAGAAGTATGAAGCAGATGGATTCCAGAATCAACGAGGTAACCAGCGGCGCCATGATTTGGGTTGGATCGATTTGCACTTTTGTCGCGAGCTGCGGGAGCAGTGATTCCTGCAGAAGGCCCAGATGCATCAGGGTTTTGCTTGAGTGCAACTATCGTGGTGATCATGTATCCTGCTTCATCAACCAACGCTCGGCCGGTTTCAAGATAAAGTTTGGGTAATGGCTTCCCAATTGGCCAGCGGGCTTTAATCGTGGAACAAATCGCTTCTGCATAAGCATCAAATGAGGGTGTAGTTGCACCTTCAGAAAAGTATTGATAATGAAGATGATTGCGCGATGCAAAGCCGCCACCCAAATTCAGATAAGTTATGTTAAACCCATATTCCTTTTCTGCTCTCATTGCCAATTCAATCATTTTCTCGGTAGCAACCCGGTATATATTTGGGTCGAGAATGAAAGTTCCCACATGGGTATGTAAACCCACCAGTTTTAAATATTTACTTAAATGAATCCGCTTGATTGCTTGAAGTGCTTCTGTTGTATCACTGTTAAAACCAAATTTTGACCAGATTGGCTTTACGCCACTATCCATGTAAATTCGGATTGCGACATTGATATTTTGTTGTTTTTGTTCTGCGATTTGGATGAGGCTAAGAAGTTCGTCCATATTGTCGATTTGGATTTTCGCACCTTCGTTTACTGCTCTTTCAAGTGCTTCTGGTTGCTTATAGGGCCCGTTGAAAATGATATCGCTTCCGGGTATTCCCATGGCGCGGGCTTTTTCATACTCGAAATCTGATACTACTTCTGCGATTGCGCCCTCTTGATGAAACACTGCACAGATCGCTTTTAAATAATTGGTTTTGTACGACCATGCTAATTGCACATCGGGATATCGATTGCTAAAAGCCTTGTGTAATTCCCGATAGCTTTCCCTAAGGGTTGATTCGGAGAATACATAAAGAGGGGAGCCATGTTGTTTAATTAAATCCGAAACTGCAACGCCATC
>JAPLNF010000118.1 GCA_026692965.1 Planctomycetota bacterium | reverse complement strand
TTCCAAGTGAAAGGGGGGTAAACCCCAGCTTGCCTGTGATAGTAACCACTTTCTGCAAGATGCCAAAGATGATCAATCACACAAGCACTTGCAAACGCAGAACCTTCCTTATCGAATGCAACGCCCCAAGGGTTACTGACACCTTCTGCAAAAAGTTCGAACTCGCGTGTTTTGGGGTGGATACGAAAAAGCGCACAAGTGAAGTTATGCTCTTTGCCCTGATGTTTTATTTTGCTGCGATTGAAAACACCATTGAACCCATAAAGCCAACCATCTGGCCCCCAGGTAAGGGAATTAGGAAGCTCATGCGTATCCTCTCTGCCAAAGCCTGTAACAATAACCTCGCTCTTATCAGCCTTGCCATCGTTATCGGTATCTTGAAGCAAAAGAAGATCAGGAGAGTTAACGACCCAAACACCACCATGGCCCACTGCAATTCCGGAGGGAATATTAAGTCCCTCAGCAAAGATGGTAACCTTATCGATTTTGCCATCGTTGTTGGTATCTTCAAGAATTTTAACTCGATCTTTGCCTTTGCCTGGTTCTAGGCGGGGATATTCAAGCGATTCAACGACCCAGAAACGGCCTCTTTCATCAATAGTAAAAGCAACTGGGTTTACTAAGTCGGGTTCGCATGCGACCACTTCAACCGTAAAGCCTTCGGGCACTTTCATGTGCTTAATAGCTTCTTCGGGAGTGTAGGCGGGGTTGGGCATGGATTTTTGGGCATGCGGAATAACCTGCTTAGGGGCTTGTGCAAAAACAAATCCTGCAGTGATTCCAACCACGCCTAATAGCAACCTAATATATGCTCGCTGCATAATTAAAAACCCTTTCTTAATCCAGAACTTTTTCTTTAAACTACAGGCTTTATTCAGCTTAGATAAGGGTATCAGATCTTCTATCATTTTTCTTTGAGAATTATCACACGTAATAAAAAATCAGCCTTGTACTCCAGCCAATAGAAATGGCAAAATTTTAAACATTATCACTAACTTTTCAAATACCGGACGATAAAGGAATCTAGTAGGCCATAAAATATGGTAGAAATATCGTCATTAATTGCAACGTTTTTAATTATCTTCTCTTCCTTATCCGAGATATACTTTAAGCAAGAAATACAGTTCAATGTATATAGAGGCATATCATGCTTAGCCCATCTTCTAAAAATACTACCAAGGGGTTCACCTTAATTGAGTTATTAGTAGTGATTGCAATTATTGCAATCTTGATAGGTCTTCTACTGCCCGCAGTTCAAAAGGTTCGGGAAGCTGCAGCCAAGATGCAATGCCAAAACAACCTAAAACAATTGGCATTAGGCGTGCACAATTATATAGCCACTTACCAAGCTTTCCCCATGAGCACCTCTCCTTGGGTAAATAATAACAATGGTTTTGGATGGATATTTCGAACCCTTCCCTATTTGGAACAAGAATCTGTTTACAAGCAGATCATTCCTTATGAATCCGGATCTATGTTTGCAGGCGGGGGATTACTCAACCCTGCTTGTAGAACCGCAATCGCTTCACCTGTAAAAACCCTTTATTGCCCATCTGATGGTTCTGCTCTTCCCGGTTCATCCGTTGAAACCAAGATGTTTCAAATGGATCCCAACAAGGTAACCCTTACCAATTACAAAGGTTCCATGGGCGATAACCGCATGGGGGGATCTACAAGTATTCATCAAGGAAGGGAACCTGATTGCCATAATAGCAGCCCCTGCCCAGGAATTTTCTTCCGCAATAGTTTTCAAGGGATTGTAACGTTGGACCATATCAGGGACGGCACCAGCAGCACCCTGATGATTGGGGAAGACACCCCTATTGAAAATTACCACTCCGCAGCATTTTATTCTAATGGCGATTACGCCAGCACCCACGCACCGCTCAATTATGTACCCAAGCCTTCTACACCAGGCGATTGGTGGAATGTCATCTCTTTTCGGAGCAAACATTCAGGAGGCGCCAATTTTGCATTTGCTGATGGAAGCATCAAGTTTATCTCCAACGATATCGATTACACTAATGTCTATAAACCTCTTAGCACCAAAAATATTGGCGAGGTCATACCCAACTATTAATCACTTTGATTTTTAGAAATAACAACTATGAAAACCTTGCTTCATTTACTTTGCGGTGTCTTATTTTTCGGGCTTTGTGGCTGTGGCGGAAATGTATCCACGGTCTCAGGAAAAGTTACCCTCGAAGGCATTATACTTGATAAAGGCGATATAGGGTTTCATCAGGCAGAAGGCATGATTGTATCCACAACCCGCATCAATTCTGATGGTTCGTACAAGATAGGCGCAGAAGCTAAAACCCTGCCAGGCAATTATAAGGTCGTTATCGTCGCCAACGAAGTAAGCATTGGTAAAGGCCCGGGGAATGTTCCAATGCCCACCCGCATCACACCCATAGCTTACAGTAATAAAGAAAAAACCCCGCTGAAAGCAGAGCTTAAAGCAGGGTCGAATGAATTCAACTTCGATCTCAAAACCAAGTAACTATTCTTTCTTCTTTTTCTTTGCGGTTTCGTTACCTTGGATTTTCTTCATTGCATCATTAACAGCCTTGGCATAATTTTTATCACGCTTGGTGTTCTTATCTTCAATGATTTCTTGTAATTTTGGAATCGCCTCTTTGGCACTCGACCCAATGCTTCCCAATGCATTAGCAGCATCAATTCTGGCATTTGCATTTTTCAATGCACTTATCAGGGCTGGTACCGCAGGCTTTGCGTCTGCACCAATTTCACCCAACGACTGAGCAGCCTTCCCGATAAGATCTCCTGAAGGATCAACTTTAAGGCCGCCCTTTTTCTCATCCTTACCCTTATTTTTGGGATCTGCAGCCTTTGATGGTGCGATAAAATTCATTAAAGGTTCCACCCCTTTTGAACCCATGTTTCCCAAGCTATCGATTGCTGCTTCAACCAATTTTGTATCACCATCCTTGATCATCATTGCAAGAATTGGCACTGCGGTTTTTGGGTCGGCCTTAGCAGCACCAAGTGCCTTGATTAAAAAGCGTTTCACATATGCATCTTTTTCACTTTTCAATGCAACGATCATGTCTGGGGTAACAACCTTGGCTTCTTCCTTGAGTTCGAAAAGTTTTTGCGCTGCTTTTCGGCGTTCTTCGTTGTCAGGGTTTTTAAGTTGTTTCACAAGATCCAAGGCATCTTCTGCAAGAATAGCACCTGTGAACAATAAAAAAACCGCAAAGGAAAATACGCGCATGATCTCTCTCCTGTTTTTGATTGACCTACTTATTAGACATTAAACTAAGGGCTTGAGTTCCGATAAAACCACTTAATTTACCATTTTTATAAGGGTCTCACCATGAAAATGGACAATTCTATTCCCCCATCTTACCATTAAACTCCATTTTTCCCTACCTCCTTTTGAAAAGTAACGCTTATCAGCCATCAAAGTTCCTCTTGAAATAGGCATTGCCTAAGCATTCGAATTGCTCCAACTATTTTTGCAACAACTAACTTGTTTCCCTTGCAAACTGCCATAAAACACCCAATTATATGGTCTAACAATCAATCCCTAGGAGAAACGAATCATGGCTGCTAAAAAACCCTCTTCCAAAAGAATCGTATTGCGCACAGGCGAAGCCCTAGTTGAAGGCGATCTCGATTATCTCTGCGCAGAACCAGAAATCGTGATAGGCGAAATGGATGGCCCCGTGGGTATCGCTTTCGCAAATCTCCTAGGCAACCAGATCAAAGGTCATACCAAGGTTTTTGCAATCCTTAACAGCGATGTTCAGGTGAAACCAGCAACCATCATGGTAAGCAAAGTCACCGTAAATGATGCCCGCTACACCAATATTTTAATGGGCACCGTTCAAGCTGCCATCGCTCACGGCGTACTCGATGCAGTGCGTGAAGGGATCATCCCCAAGAAAAAAGCTGAGGAGCTAGGAATAATTTACTCGGTATGGCTTGATCCTAATATTCTTAAAGTGCCTGCGAACAAAATCGACCATAAGGCTTTGTTTGCGGTTCATCGTGAAGCCACCACCAAGGTTATTCGTAAAGCCATCCTAGGCGAACCAAGCATCGATTGGCTTTTAAAGAACCAAGACAAAGTTGAACACTACTTCCATCAATTGGGTGTAGAAGGAAAACTCTAGTAAGCCAATCAAAACCGGAAGAGTCAATGACGGTCACCCAAGAAAAAGAAGAACGTCAATCTATTGAGTGGCGGATTAACCTCCGCTGCTTGATATAAGAAATGTTTCATCAGGCTAGTAATTCGTCGATCACGGTTGCATCTGTAACGGTGGCTCGCTCATCTCTACCGTTATGTTTGTAAGTAAGCAAATCATTTTCTAAGCCGGCTATACGCAAAATTGTTGCATGAATATCCTTGATGGGGGCTGGGCGATCCACTGCATAAAGTCCGATATCATCCGTGCTACCCACAATAGAGCCAGCTTTAACTCCGCCTCCTGCAAACCACATTGAGAATCCCCATGGGTTATGATCACGGCCATCACCACTTTCGCTCATGGGTGTACGGCCAAACTCACCGCCCCATATAACCAGAGTTTCTTCTAGCAAACCTCTACGTTTTAAATCACTAAGAAATGCAGCAACAGGTTGATCAGTTTCTTTGCAAAGATTTGAATGATTACCTTCGAGGTCGGAGTGGGCATCCCAAGCGCTGCCACTACCCAGATAAACTTGAATGAATCGTACGCCCCTCTCGACAAGCCTTCGGGCCATTAGACAAGCACGAGCAGCGGCTTTGGTGGTTTCGTTTTCGATGCCATAAAGGTTAAGAGTTTCGCGGGTTTCGTTGGAAAAATTGTTCACTTCGGGAATGCTGGTCTGCATTTTCCAAGCGAGTTCATAACTAGCAATGCGAGCATCAAGCCTATCCGTTGGCGTGGATTGGTTTTTGTGTCTTTCGTTCAACCAATTCAAATAGTCAAGTTTTCTTCGTTGCCTAAGGGGAGTGACTTGAGGGGGCGGGGCGTAGAAGAGAACTGGTTCAGGACCTTCGAGAAACCGAGTACCCTGATAGGTTGCAGGAATAAAGCCACTGCCCCAATTGCGACTGCCCCCGGGTACATCACCTCTGCGGTCGGAAAGAACTACGAAAGATGGCAGGTTATCGCAATCATTTCCCAAACCATAAACCGACCATGCACCTAGAGAAGGTCTGCCTGGTAGCGTGCTGCAAGTGTTCATATGTGAAACGCCTGCGACATGGGTCAATCCTTCGCCGACGCAAGAGCGTAATACTGCGATATCATCGGCATGGCGTGCGAGGTTGGGCAACCAGTCGCTAAGTGGGATGCCTGATTTTCCATGCTTTTTGAAAGTTCGTTTAGAAGCCAAGAGAGGGGTATTAGCAGTAACACCCATGGCGGTTTGTGGTTTGGCAAAGCTTGGCGGTAGAGGAGCACCAGCGAGTTTTTGTAGGGCAGGTTTTGGATCTAACAGATCGATATGGCTTGGTCCACCATCGAGAAAAAACCAAACGATGCTACGCACTTTGGAAGGGTGATGGCGGAGGGGGTCATCAGAAAGATTAGAAGCATGCGCATCACGTGCCAGCATAGAACCAAGAGCGATGGAGCCAAAGCCATTGCCCATGGTTTGAATAAATTGCCTGCGCGATTGTGGAATCATTCCAGCTCCAAAAATTCACTTGTGTTTAACAAGGCGTGAAGGAGATCTGCGAGCCTTTCGAGAGGATCAACTGCAGCAGAGGTTACTTCGATAAAAACTCTGGACTGTTCTAATTCTTTAGAGTCGGGTGATCTTTTGAGGATTGCTAAAAAACCAGCTTGAATTTGCAGGTGGGTGTTATTGCCTGCTTTCTGCATGATGTTTGCAGCTAAGTTTTGGGCGTGATCAAAAATTTCAGGATCATTCAATAGCGCCAATGCCTGTACCGCTGTAACTGTGTCATTGCGGTTTGCGCAGCTAAGATTACGATCGGGAAAATCGAAAGCTTCAAGAGATGGATTGGGCATGTTGCGCCTTTGAATTAAATAGATGGAGCGTTTTTTTGCTGCCGCTTGTGCTTCATCTTTTGTCCAGGCATAACGGCTTTTAGCGAGTGATGCAGGTAAAGCAAAACGCACCACACCTTCGTGCATACCTGAATTCAAATCGCCCGAGGCGTGGAGGATGGCATCTCGAACTTGCTCTGCGGAAAGCCTACGAACTTCTGCATGCCATACCAGATTATTTTCTGGATCGATCTGGTTGCCTTTTTTCAGAACTTCTTGGTCGGTAACTTTGCTGGCAAGCTTATAGGGGCTGCTATTGACGATCAGGCGGTGGATGGATTTAAGGCTGTATTGATTGCGGACAAGTTCAGAAGCGAGCCAATCAAGGATTTCGGGTTGGTGGTAAGGTTCGCTGGCTTTGCCAAAATCGCTAGAGTTTGCAACCAACCCTGCACCAAAATATCCCTGCCAAACGCGGTTGACAATCACCCTGCTAGTAAGTGGGTGATCGGGTTGGGTAAGCCATTTTGCAAGAGCAGTTCTTCTACCTGAACTTTTCGATAATGCGGTTATATGAGGTTGTTCTTTATCAATCCATAAGGGAAAGCCTGGTTGCACTTCTTCTTTTGGTTTCTTCACATCACCTTGTGCTAGGCGGAATGTTGCAGGTGCCTTTGCATATTTTTCAGATACCCCCATATAGGCTTCTTGGATGGGTAGTTCTTTTGCAAGGTTTGCAAGGTTCTCAAATTTTTTATCGTAAATAGTTCGCTGTTCGGGTTTTAACCTGCGGTAGAGCTTTGTTTTTCTTCGATCTATTTGTTTGCTTGCCAGAGTTGCCAACTGAGATTGGGTAACGGTGCGTTTTTCTGGTGGAGTTTTTAATGCTATTTGAGTTTGCGGATCTAATGCAACCACGATTTCTTCGAACAAGTTTTTCTCATGTTCCTGCATCATTTGCGCAAGATCTTTACGCATGGACAGAGCTTTTTCTTCCATGCTCTTTTGACGTGGTGTAAGTGAAATCGAACCGAGTGGGATCTCATCCGGATAAATTATACCGCTGAAGAATGCTTGAAACTGAAAATATTCTTCTTGGCGGATGGGATCAAATTTATGGTTATGACATCGGGCGCAACCCAGAGTTAAGCCCAGAAAAGCTTGGGCAGTGACATCGGTAACATCGTTTAAAATATCTTGGCGAATCTGAGTGTAATCAGCCCCGTTGGATTCTTCAGGGGCAAGTCTTAAAAAACCGGTGGCTATGCGTGCGTCTTTATTGTCAGGAGCCAACTCATCCCCTGCAATTTGCCAAGAGATAAACTTATCGTATGGAAGATCATTGTTAAAAGATTGAATCACCCAGTTGCGAAATTTCCAGGCATCAGGTCTGATACGATCGATTTTAAAACCTTCCGAGTCGCTATACCTAACAAGATCTAACCATTGCTGCCCCCAATGTTCGCCAAAGGCTGGCGATGCCAATAATTTCTCCACCACCTTTTCATAAGCATCGGGTGAATTGTCATTTAAAAATTTCTGTACCTCTTCCACATTAGGTGGCAGGCCCGTCATATCCATATGCAACCTGCGCAACAAGGTTCGTTTGTTGGCTTGTTGTCCTGGAATGATCCCCGCCTTATTGAGGGAGGCTTTCCAAAAGGCATCGATGGGATTGGGGCACGAGATTGTTTCTGTTGGAATTTTTGGTCTGATCAATGCCTGATAGGAGGGGGAGGTGCGTGCGGTTTCTGCTGCACTGGCATATACCAAAATCAACAAACCACAGAAGATGAATGGAAAGACCAATTTTATATGGTGCTTCCCCAAGAGGCTATGCATGAAGTCCTACGGGTTGGAACTTAGCGGGGGCCGATCATTCTGGGCGAACTACGGTTGGCAAATAAGCTGCATTCTTGCAGGAAGATTATTTATGTAAATTTAAAGTAATTTTAAAAATAGTTCAATATCCAATAGCTTGCCTAGATAATAAATCGGCGAAAAACAAGTCAAGTAAGAACGAATAAACGGAACAAACCCCTTTATTAACTGTTTTTTAGCTATTTAATTTGCATAAAGCTTACGATTAGAAAGTGTCTAACATGGCTTTTTGGATTATGAACTAATCGAGGCAGTGTTAATAAAGAAAAAGTAATAGCCAAGGATACCTAAGGCTAGCAGGGCTAAAACGCCAAGAATAAAGATAGGATTAAAGAGGCCTGACCAAGAATCCGAAACAAAAGCATCATCCGAGGGGGCCCCGTTTCTCAAGTATTCCACTGCATCTAGAAGAGATTCGTCTTCGGTAAAATGGTGGATATCGGGGTTTGAAAAATTATTGTAGACGTCATCATTCGCAATTTTGGCGGAAACCGTATGCAAACAGGATAGATTTTCCTGCTCGATTGCAGCAATTACATCGTAATCTGTTTCATGATGGTGAATATCGGGTTCAGAAATAGGGCCTTTAAAACTCGGATTGTGTTTTGCAAAAAAAGTGCGCAACCCTTTAACATGCCTAGCCTTTTTCCATACTTTTTGAAAGTCGCAAAATACCAGATCATGTGAGCGAAGCTTCCCTTTCTTCGCCAGCCTTTTTAATGCTTCACCAGAGACAATTAAGGGTTTATACCCTTCCTTGGCGATGATGTAGCCACTGAATTTTTTTTCTGAGTCACTCATGGTAGGTACTTCGTTAAAAAACTGTCCCCTTCAATACTTATTATAGCATCAAGGTCGCGAAAACCCTGATTATGAGCAATTTTTAATGGTTTATCTGATTGGTAAAAGGCGAAAACCTTAACGATCGTAACTTATTTGCTGATTGTAACCTGTGATTTTAAGATGTGCTTCTGAGGCACAGAAGTAAGTTATTTATTTGGTGGGGGAATAGGCATCTTGAGGTTGATATCAAAAACCTTGATACCCCCGTTGTAATTGAGTGCCAACTCTCTTCCCAACTTATTATAAATTGGAGGGATTACAGAAATGTTTTTAGATTTTAAAGGCCCCTTTGTCGGGGTCACGAAAGAAACAATACGAAAATTAATATCTCCTTTGGGAGGATTTTGAATACTATAGTTTCCCGTAGGCCCTATAGCTCCGCTTATTTCTTTATCATTAACCGTGGCTATTACTGCCCCAGAAACAAGTGGCTTATTATCCAGCATGACTTTGCCATGAATTACTTCTTTACTTTCAGGTAATGAATAAGAAGGTGAAAAGAACAAGTAATAACCGCTTAAATAGAAGGCAATGAATATTCCAACATAAGCCATGTATTTAGGCTTGCAGTATTTGGAATAAAAGGAAGTTTCTTCTTCTTCCAACTCATCATCTTCATTTGATTTATTTTGTAAGTGTTTGATTGCATTTTGTAAAGAAGTTGCTTGCTGGGTATTAAGTCCATCATTATCCGGTAGTTCTGGTTCACTTTCTATAGGTACCAATAGATTGGGAATTGTCTTATTGGAACGAAGTGGTTTATTAGATAAATTTTCGCGCTCTATCTCCCCGATGAGATCGAAATCTTCCTCAACTTCTGGATTGGAGATTGGATTGTTAAGATTAGATTCTAGTTTGGCAAATAGGGTACGAAGGCCTTGAACATTCCTTGCTTTTTTCCATACCTTTTGAAGGTCGCAAAATACCAGATCATCACCCAAAAGATTTCTATCCTTGGCAAGCTTTTTTAATGCCTGTGGTTTTACAATCAAGGGTTTTTGCCCTTCTTTGGCGATGATGTAATCACTGAACTTTTCTTCTGGATTTTTCATTATTCTTAGACCCTTTGTTTAGTCACACAGTTTTATTAAACAAAGGACCAAACCAAAAGTTGTAAAAAGTTTGAATTTATTCTTGATTGTTTATTACTTGACCGTCTCTGGGTTGCATTAAGTAATTCCACGTTTTTTGACTTATATTTTTTGTCATGGAACGAACACTACCATCTACCATGGCGACAGGCATTACATCGTGTCCTGTTTGGGAATATAGCATGGTGCAGCATTCGGTTCCTACAGGGCACTCATTATAAGGCCTAGCCATTGGTTTTACCTGAAACATATAAGTATTAGGCATACCATTGGGAAGTAAATTTGTGGGTACACGTCGATTTTCTCTGACAATCAAAAGAGCGTTTGCTTTAACTAAACCGGTTAAACCAAAAGTTTGACCATAATCAGGTTCAACAGCCCAAGAATAAAAAGCTGTACGCGCCATGGTGTCGCAATTGGCATAACCTTCTGCAAACAGGATTGAATTAGATAACCCGTCTCTGATGTTTAAAAACTTTTGAGCAGGTGCATCTTTACCCGTGCCACCATAATCTTCGTTGGTACTGCCATCGCCATCGCTATCGCCCCAAACATTCCAATTGGCTTGATAGTTGGTAACTGTCCAGCCATTATATTTGTAATCGTAAGGTGCAGATGGATCTGATCTACAACGAAGAATGGGTAATGTTATTTGGGCCTCGGCCATGTCCCAAGAGCCTGGATTTTTTGGTCCTGACCCGACCGGGTCATAAGTTTCGGGTAGTCAGTAAGTCCATTTTGCATCTTTAGGATTATATTCGCCGGAGGGTGCGACATAACCTTCTGTTATGGTGCGTTCTATTCCGTTATAAATAACCTTTCTTTCTACACCCGGCGAACCCGGGTCTGTCTGTATCCAAGTTGTTCCGGGTGGATCCCAGCTTCCAGGAACTCCTGGAATGACTTTTCCTGTCGCTGGTGTTGCTGGTCTTCCAAAAAGGCGGTATAAATTTTCTTGCTCCACATAAGGGAGAAGCTGAATCATCCAGCTACTCCGTTGCGGGTCTGGTTCATGATACCGGGGCATCATTTCATTTGAAGTTTCATAATTATAAACAGCCAAGGCCAGTTGTTTAAGATTATTCTGGCAGCTCATCCGATTTGCGGCTTCGCGTGTTTTTTTTTTTTTTTTCAACAATAAGCCAACTAAAATTGCAATGATTGCAATTACTACTAAAAGCTCGATTAGCGTAAATCCTTTGCGCTGGTTTAAACTGGGCATTAAAACCTCGCCTTTCATTTAATTTGTAAAATCCCTATTACAATTAATTAAAGCTATTTATAGCTTAAGTCAAAATATAAAAGCTTTTAATTTTGTCTATTGTGCCTATGCCTCTCATTTAACAAGTAGTGTTATTTTCATTATTAACGCGTTTTAAAGTCCTTGGCTTTGTTCTTGCCAGCTTGCACGCTGTAGGTTTTTGCATCTTTTCCAACTCGCACTACAACTGTTTCTGCAGAGCAATCTTCGCCTTCATTTGCTATAAAACTAGGTTCAGTGTTTTCCCCGGGGCCCGCATTTACATTACGGTGGACCTGAAAAATTGCTTCTAATCCCGGCACACGCCTAAGCGTGCCCGTAACCTGCGGATGGCAGCCCTTCTTAGAACCGTTATTGAAAATCGCCACCCTAGGCTCAACCGTGTTGATAACCACCGGGTTATTACTGATCTCTAATCCATGATGAGTCGTTTGATATACATCGATTTTGCCAATCTTGTCTGTAGGATGGACCAGCTTGTATTCGACATTCCAAGTAAGGTCGCCCAGATCTAGGAACTTCCAATCGCCAAACTGTAACAAGAATCCTAAACTCTTGGCGTTATCAGAAGGATCTTCTGGACGGGGCTGATGTTGCTTTGCAATTGGGTTTTCAGGAGCGCCTGGCTTATCTTTTACTACTTGACCGCTAGCACTCAAAATACTTAATTTTACCTTCGGAGCACCTTCTAATTGCTTAAGAGGAACTTCATCACCAGCTTTTAAAGTTTTAGATTTATCACCCCCTGCTGCTTTATATGCCTCAATGAGCATCGGGAAATTTTTCGCATCTTCAGGAAAAGATTCAGGAATACCACGATCCCAGAAATGGTGGATTGGCATCAGCGCACGCAAGCGTTCTGCACCGCCGTAGTGGTCAAGATGCCAATGAGTGATAAACAGATGATCGATGGCTTTGAGGCCTGCTTTTTCGGTAGCTACTTTGTGGATGCGCTCGGCATCGCGTTTGCCTGGGTTGCCACAATCGATGAGAAGGGATTCCCCTGCAGGAGTGACGATAAGGGTTGCTGCGCCACCTTCGACATCAACAAAAAAGATGCGAAGCTCGGAAGCAATAGTGCTAGAGGTTAAAAGTAACACGAAAACAAGAGATGCAAGAGTATGCTTTAGCATGGAGTTCTCCGGGGGTGAAGGAATAGGCATATTCTGAATGACGGGAAAGGCGATTGGAAGTGAAATTTGGGAAAAAGCTGAAGCATCATCGCCCTAGGCAATCACCGTTACTTTTTCTTGTCGACTTATTCAAATGGAGGCAGTTTGTTTTCACCGTTCTTTAGTTCTGCAACAAGTTCTAAGGCGCTTGAGTTAGGTTGGCCTTTGGAGTGGTGGCGGATGTTGGAATGTTTTTTTCGCTTGAACCAATGACAGTGGTTTCCCAATGGTTCATATCTAAAAAGGTTGCAAAAGGGCTTCTGCCACAAATCATCCTGCCTATAGAGTAGCGTAATCTTCTCCATTTAGAAACAGGTTGATGTGCGTAGATTCGCATAGCTGATTGAAATTTCTGATGTAATTCGGGCGTGATGATGGGAGCAGGATCTTTGAATGCGACGGCCCAAACTTGTAATGGTTTGTTGGCGGGGCCTTGAAACCCAATTAGTTTTTGTGGGTATTTTTCAAGCAGATAAGCAAATGCATCGGGGGTAAAACGCCAGTAATCATTGGGATAGGAATGACGATGCAGGAAAAACGGACACGAAACAAAGAAGGCGCCGCCAGGCCTAAGCACTCTGTAAACTTCATCAAACCCTTTCCAGAAACAGCGTACATGTTCAAAAAGATTCAGGGCGATAACGGTGCCTACGGAATTATCTTCCATGGGAAGATCTTCAACATTGCCAAGGATATCGACCCCTGGGCCTTTGCGCATATCAAGGCCTTGATATTCGTGATGGGGGAAAATTGCCCGTAGGTTGGAATAATATTCCTGCCCCTGTACTTGATAAGCTCCTATTTCGAGCATGGTATCAGGCAGGGTGAAGGTTTGGGCAACGGCTTGGGTTACGCCATGAAGAAATTGGTTCATAGTCTTCTACTCCAGATTGAAATCAATCTTGTTGATTTGGCCTGAAAGAATTTGTTTCACCTGCCCGGAAAGACTGGGATCAGAATACTTAGATGGAAGGCCCTGCGAGGCAAAGGAAACTTTATACCAGCCCGCATAAATTGAGTCTTTTCCCGGTTGGGGTAAGACAGTGTAGGTGCCATCTGAAAAGATTTCGCCTGCTGCCATCGGGCCTACCGAACCGCGATCCATATCAGGGGCAAAAACGATGGTGCCCCCTCTTAGCGGTTGTTTTTGAAACAAGATTCTACCTTGAATGGAAGTGGGCACAACGGGGCCGGATGAGCAGCCCAATATCACAATAAGCAGGCAGAAAGCAGGCATTAGCTGGCGCATTCTCCCTCCTTGGAGATTACCAATTTGAGGTACATAAGTACCTGATATTCGATATCGTACAACAAACTTGGGAAAACAGGCAAGACAGAGTATGTTTTGGCGAGCTATTTCAGACTTCGCCTTGACCCTATGATTTCACTTAGGTAGAAGCCTTGGAATGTATTGATTTTTCGGGTGATTTTTAAAGACATGACCTTTACCTCGAAATCGCATGGATGCGGCTTCCATTAAGTCTTTAAGAATCCCGGATTCAGGAGAAATTACTGTGAATAAGAAACTGGCATGGTTCGCTGGATGTACCACCCTCGCAATGGCTGTATACTTTGGTACCAATTTGCTGCGTGCTCAAACTGCACCTGCGAAGGTTCCAATTCAAGGAACGGAACAACGCTCACGCATCGCCCTGTTAAACCTTCATCATGTTGTTAAGAATTATCAGAAGGCTGTTGCTCTCAATAATGAAATGAAGGAAGTATTCACCCCTTTGCAAGTGAAGACCAAAGCTAAGACGACTCAGTTGGAAGCCTTGAACAAAGAAGGCCAGATGAAACCTGAAATGCGCGAAACAATCGAAAAGCAAATGCGCGTTCTCAAACGCGAACTCGAAGATCTTTCCAACGAAGCTCAAGCTCTTATCGGCAAGAAGCAAGATGAACAAGTTGTTTTGATTTATCGTGAAGTTCAAGAAGCTGCACAACGCGTTGCAGTAGCTCATGGCTACGATATGGTTCTTCATTATAACGACCCTACGACTTCTGCAGAATATTGGAGTGCAGGCAATATTGTCCGCAAAATGCAAGCAGGCGCTTGTATGCCAATCTATTTTGCGCCTGGTATTGATATCAGCGCAGATGTAGTTAATGCATTGAACCAAGCTTATAGCAGGGTTGCACCACCAGCAGCTCCCGCAGGCTCGGCTATCACGCCAACCTCCGCAACGACTCCCAAGTAAGAAGTGTTAAGAGCCCGGCAGAATGGATTTTGCCGGGTTTACTTTTCTTTTATTAGTCAAGGATGGCCTACTCGTGATACCGATTTCATCACGCCAAGAAAGAACATTGGCGAAACCAGTAGAAGTAGAAGGCATCGGCTTTATTACTGGATCGTTTGTAACGCTACGCTTCTGCCCAGCAGCAGAAAACACAGGGATAGTGTTTCATCGCACTGATCTTTCTCCCAAAACTTTTATTCCTGCTCATGTTTCGAATGTGACAGGAACCAATAGGCGAACGACTCTTGGGCAAAAACCTTTTCAGGTCACCCTGGTTGAACATGTACTTGCTGCACTTAGTGGCTTAAGAATTGATAACTGTATTGTAGAACTGAATGCAGGGGAACCGCCCGGCTTGGATGGTTCTGCAGGGGAATTTGTAGATGCTTTGAAAAAAGCGGGTAGTGTTTCACAGAACTCGAAGAAAATGATTTATGGTGTAGAAAGCCCGATCATTGTTGAATCAAACGGCTCGACCCTTGCGCTTCACCCATGTGAAGGCACTGGTTTAAAGATGACTTACTTTTTGGATTACGGCAATCAATCTCCGATTCAAAAACAAGTTCACACACAAAATATCGAACCAGCTCTCTTCTCGAGAGAAATCTCTCGTTG
This sequence comes from Planctomycetota bacterium, assembly GCA_026692965.1. Lineage (GTDB taxonomy): Bacteria > Planctomycetota > Planctomycetia > Gemmatales > Gemmataceae > UBA969. Next base: position 6,944 of record JAPLNF010000118.1, on the reverse strand, counting down.
CAGAACTTTCATTCTTGAAGAAGAAGCAGAAATGCTTAAAAGCCAAGGGATTGGTTCAAGGACCACGGCTCAAGACCTTATAATATTTGGCCCGAAAGGCCCTATTGATAATCCGCTTCGCTTTGCCAACGAGCCCGCCAGGCACAAGGTGCTGGATATGCTCGGAGACCTTGCATTACTGGGTGTTGATCTGTGTGGGCATGTGGTTGCCTATAGATCGGGGCATCCTTTGAATGTGGAATTAGCCCGCACTCTATCGCAAAAATTAAAAATGAGCATGCAACCTACTATGCTCAGAGCAGCTTAAGGGTTTCCTTATTGAAAGGGTATTATGCCAGACTTGAAAATCGGTGTTATCGGGGTCGGGCACCTGGGCCAGCAGCATGCCAGAATTCTTTCCTCGCTTAAAGGCGTGCAACTTGTTGGCGTGGTTGATGCTTCTAGGCAGCAAGCCGAAAACATTGCAATGCGCTATTCCACTACCCCTTACACTTCGCATCATGAATTACTGCCCAAGGTAGATGCTGCAATTATTGTGGTTCCTACTCGATTTCATTTTGATGTAGCGCGTGATTTTCTTGAACAAGGTAAAGCGTTGCTCATCGAAAAGCCCATTACCATTGAACCAGAAAAAGCCTATCAACTGTGTGAACTCGCAAAAAGCAAAAATACCACGATTCAAGTTGGGCATGTCGAACGCTTCAACCCTGCGTACGAAGCCCTTTGCGATCTTCCCATGAAGCCCCGCTACATTCGTGCTGAACGCCTAGGTGGCTTTTCCGGGCGATCCTCTGATACTGGTGTTGTTCTTGATCTCATGGTTCACGATATCGATCTTGTTTGCTCACTTGTGCAATCTGACGTTAACTCTGTCTCTGGGTTGGGTATTGCGGTTTTAGGTGGTCATGAAGATATTGCCCAAGCAAGAATCACCTTTGCCAATGGTACAATCTGTGATCTTTCTGCAAGCAGGGCGCATCCTGAAGCCAGGCGCAGAATGGATGTATGGGGCTCTGAAGGTTATGCAGGTATTGATTTCATCACCAAGAAAATCACCCTGATGCAACCTAGCGATTCTTTGCGTTACCTTGCAGAATCTGCACCCGGTAAAGTAGATGCAGGCACCCTGAACTCCTTCAAAACTGATTTGTTTGCCAACCATGTTCAAACCCGAACCATGGATTGTTCACGCACTGATGGTGATCAACTAACTTGGGAACTTCTCGATTTTGTGCAAGCTGTTACTTTGGGAGTTAAGCCCCGCGTGGATGGAATTGCTGGCGCTCGTGCAGTTGAAATCTCCACCATGATTCTTGATAGTATCTGCTCGCATCAATGGGAAGGTGCCTCCGGCAATACAACCGGCCCTTGGGATCTGCCTTATTCTGAAGGTAAATTATTCCACAATCTTAATATCAGCAAGGATGCTGCAGCTTGATGCTTTGGCATTCAGCATATTAATATTAAACAAAGGAAGAGGTGTTGTAATGCACCTCTTCCTTTGTTTTTTGAATGATCATTCGGATCAAGCGTTAATTGTAATCTGTACCATTGAGAACTTCACCCCCACTAATAGTTGAAAGGTAAAGCCAAGCATTAGGATTGATGGTTAAGGCAATATTATGAACCGAGCAAACGCAAAAAACAGTGGTAAGGGTGGTGTGAGCGGTACCAAAAATTCCACCACATGTACCAAGACTTCCGTGGTATTGGGGAACAAGAATAGTCCCGGCGGCGCCCCCTGTACCTCGTGCAAAACATACGGTGTCATTATCCCAGCCATCCGTCCAGCCTTGGTCATCGTTGCAATCTGGGGAGGTAGTCGCTTGCTTAATGTTGAGGTATTTCTCCCCAATAAGGAGGGTGTTGGAAGTGCCATCCTTGATATCGTTTAGGTTGACTTTCCTTCCTGAGGGTTTAAGCGGGCCATCAAACGAATTATTATTAGGATCAAAGTTACCCCAAGTTCCGCCATTGCCTACATAATCCATTTGGGCTCGCATGCCATTGGGAATAGATCCGGTGTAATTAAATTTAGTTGGCCCACGTAGCGAAGGGCAAAGCATTAAGCTGAGAGAAGTGCCTGCAACCGCCGCGGGGTCCGGATTTGCCCAGAGGTTTCCGAGTTCCATATAAGGCAGAAGTTGATATGCCCAGCCCCAAGCTTGGGTTTGGTAATCTGTAGGGGTGCCAGATTGCACACCCGGTCCCGAATCCGCAGCAATAGTAGTGGTGCGGTTTGAACTCCAATTAAGCCCACCAGATGCAAAAGCCCCCATCTGATCGTGGTGAACCTGAAATGCTATGCCAACTTGCTTAAGGTTGTTACCACATTTGATTTTATTGGAAGCTTCTCGCACTTTTTGCACCGCGGGCAGAAGTAATCCAATCAATATGGCGATGATGGCAATCACCACCAAGAGTTCAATGAGAGTGAACCCCTTTCTTTGCTTAAAATCATTCATCACATTCTCCAGAAGAAAAAGAAATTAAAAAGGAAAATTATAACCTGCTGGGAAAACAGAGGATTTTAATTGATCATCGGTAAGTTGCACAATGGTATTCATGCCTCTAAGAACATAGCGTTTACCATCCTTACCGGATTTTTCAAAGGCCACAACGGGGAGTTGAGCACCACTAACTTTAAGGCCTTTTAATTGGACATCGTAAACGATGATGAATTCTTCCCCATCGTTGGGGGATATAAGAAGCTCTTTGGGGTAACTAGATGATTTGAAAATAGCTAGAAGGTCAGCTTTGGTTTTTGGCGGCGGTGTACCCCGGATGTAAGCACCACCAATTTTATCTAAGGCAATAGCGGTTGGATCTGTTGTAAGTGGTTCGATTTTCCCACCACCACAGCCAATAAAAAAGCATGTCAATAACAGTAAGGCGACTTTCATTTTACAGGGAAGGAAGAAACCCATTATTGAAACCCTCTGGCAGACAATACTTCAGAATCTTAATGAAATGTAATACTTGTATTATCGATGTTTTAGGCAAATTTGAAAAGACAATAATTAGAATATTTTCATTTCTTTAAAAATGAATCCGGCACAAGAATAACGGGTATAAAGGGTTTTAAAATGAGAATTGCGAGGCCATTCTAACAAGGCTGGCGCTTTACAACTATTACGAACAAGCGTAAGTATTGCCTTAAGTTGTTTAATTGTAACAGTTTACAAATTTTACTTTCCTAGGGAACGGATTAAAGCGAGTTGCGATTCAGCATCTTTTCTTAATTTGCCACACACTAAGGCGCATAGATCAAAAATCATGGGGTCTGCGATGGAATAGAAGATAAGGTTGCCTTGGCGTTCTCGTTTTAACAGCCCTGCATCGTGAAGTATGCCAAGCTGTTTGGAGATGTTGGATTGTTTGGCATTGGTGGCATCGACGATCTGCCCAACAGAGAGGGGGGCCTTCTTGAGATTTTGCAGGATATCAAGCCTGGTGGGCTCTGCAAGTAAATCGAAGAGTTTCGCAACCGCCTTCAACTGATGTTGATCAAGCAATGATTTTGCCATGATCATGCCTCCATTGACAATATTACTAATTAGTAATATTATGTTAATAAATATTTAGGCATTTGTCGATATGAAAATTGAAAAAGAAAAAGGAGTTTCAGAATGGCCAAGCGAATTCTTATCGTAGGTGGCGTTGCGGGCGGTGCCAGTGCTGCAGCTAGACTTCGCAGGTTGGATGAAAATGCCACCATCGTTCTTTTTGAGCGTGGTCCGGATGTTTCCTTTGCTAATTGTGGCTTGCCTTATTACCTCGGTGGAGAAATCAAGGAGCGTGGCAAGCTTCTGGTTCAGACGCCACAAAAGCTTGCTGCCAACCTTAATCTCGGTGTTCGGGTTCGCTCTGAAGTGATAGCGATTCTTCGAGATAAAAAAGTAATCCAAGTCCGCAATCTACAAACCAATGTCATCTATGAAGAAGCGTATGATACACTGATCTTGGCGCCTGGAGCTGCGCCAATAATTCCCCCTATACCCGGAATAGAAAAACCTGGCATTTTTTCTTTGCGCAATTTAGTTGATACTGATCGCATTCATAACTGGGTTCAAAATCAGCAAGGGAAAAAAGCAGTGGTGGTGGGCGGTGGATTCATTGGCCTTGAGATGGCGGAGCAACTTAAAATCCGCGGCCTCGAAGTTGCTTTAATCCAGCGCTCTGGCCAAGTGCTTGATCCGTTCGATCTTGAAATGATTATTCCCATTCATCAAGAGCTTATTGCCAAAGGGATCGATTTGCGACTTAATCGCCAAGTGGTTCGATTTGAGGACACTTCTTCGAAGAGCAAGGCTTTGAATGTTGTGCTGGATGATGGCTCGAGTATTGAGGCCGATGTGGTGATTTTGGGTATTGGTGTAAAGCCTGATTCGCATCTTGCAAGCGATGCGAAATTGGAAGTGAATGCCCGCGGTGCAATCAAGGTGAATGATTATCTTTGTACTTCAGACCCTTGTATTTATGCGATTGGCGATGCAATTGAAGTGACCGATCCCATCACACGAAATCAAACCCAAGTTCCGTTGGCAGGCCCTGCGAATCGGCAGGGTAGGATTGTTGCAGATAACATTGCGGGAAGGCCCACTCGGTATCGGGGCACCTTAGGAACCGCAATTTTGCGCATCTTTGATTACACTACTGCTTGCACGGGCGCTAATGCCAAGACTCTTTCTAAAGCAGGGATTACTTTCAAAACGGTTTACCTACATCCGAATTCTCATGCAGGGTATTATCCTGGTGCACATCCTCTTTCGTTGAAGGTTTTATTCTCACCCACAGATGGAAAAATACTCGGCGCACAAGCTGTAGGGAAAGATGGTGCAGATAAACGCATCGATGTTATTGCTGCCTCGATTCATCATGGGGGAACCATGGATGATCTGGTTGATTACGAACTATGTTATGCCCCGCCCTTTGGAAGTGCCAAGGATCCCGTTAACCTTGCGGGCATGGTTATTCAAAACAATATCAATCATCTGGTAGAGATTATTCATTGGAGCGAGGTAGAAGCTAGAGTTCAACAAGGCGCAAAACTGTTGGATGTTCGTGAGCCCAAAGAGGTAGAAGCTGGAATGATTGCGGGCGCTTTAAATATTCCGCTTGGGCAGCTTCGCTCCCGCCTTCCTGAGATTGATCTTTCAAGCGATTGGATTGTTTACTGCCAATCGGGCCAGCGTTCTTATAACGCCTGCAGAATTCTTTCGCAGCATGGTTACAAGTGTTGCAATCTTAGTGGTGCATACAAAACTTACAGTGCCGCTACGAGCATAAGTAAATAGTTGGTTTTAACAAAAGGAATGTCATGAATGTTATCGAGATTACACCTGCAGAACTGATGGAACGAAAAAATGCGGGCCCTATCCATTTGATTGATGTGCGCACCCCGGTCGAGTTTCAAGAGATGCATGTTTCTTTTGCAAACCTTCTTCCATTAGATACCCTCACTCCAAAAGTAATGAGTGAAAATTTTAAAGGCACCGACCCTGTTTATGTGGTGTGCAGAAGTGGTTCGCGTGGCAAGAAAGCCTGTGAGGTTCTTCTTGCTTCGGGGCATACCAATGTTTTTAACATCCAAGGGGGAACACTTGCTTGTGCTCAGGCAGGCTTACCCATCACCCATGGTAAAAAGGTCATGTCTTTGGAAAGGCAAGTGCGCATCGCTGCTGGTTTTTTGGTCGTTCTTGGTAGCTTACTCGGATTTTTTGTTGATCCAAGATTGGGCTTTATTTCCACCTTTGTTGGGAATGGCTTGATGTTTGCAGGGTTTACAGATACATGTGGTATGGGAATGATGCTGGCGAAAATGCCCTGGAACCGTGTTGCGAACAATCTAAGCTATTCCCTGCCCAAATCTTGATAACTCTTCGGGTTCCAACGGTAAATTTTAGAATCTTTTGTTTCTGTTTTACCCTTTTTAAATAGATTATTCGGTCCTTCTGGGTATCTCGCTATTGTCCTTAACATCACCTTTTTGATAAACATAGTATGTGCTGATTACTTAAATGCATAACGGGTTGCCTCATGGCATTGACTCAATGGACAGAACAACAGTTGAATGAAGCGTGTGTTTCTTTGGAAACAGCGACGCCTCAGGATATTTTGCGTTATGCGGTCAAAAACTTTTATCCCAAGTTAACGATGGCGACAGCTTTTGGCGCAGAGGGTTGCTGTATCATCCACATGCTTGCTGAAATCGAACCAGGCGTGAAGGTGTTTAATCTAGAAACAGGTTATCAGTTTAAGGAAACACTCGACCTGCGCGAAAAAATTAAACAACGCTATAACATCGAAGTCGAGTATGTACGCCCCGAGCTGACTATCGAGGAATACGAGAAAGAGCATGGCGGACCCCTCTACAGGCACAGGCCCGACCAATGTTGCTTTGATCGCAAGGTGCTGCCATTACGTAGGGCGGTTGTAGGTTATGATGCTTGGTTGAGTGCGATTCGTGCTGATCAGACTTCGAATCGTGCAGGAGCTGGTATAGTCCAGTGGGATGCAAAGTTTAAATTGGTGAAAATCAATCCGCTGTTGCGTTGGAACAAAAAAGATGTTTGGGATTTCATCGTGAAAAACGATGTGCCATACAATCCGCTGCATGATCAGGGATACCCCAGCATCGGTTGCTGGCCCTGTACCCAGCAGGTGAAGGAAGGCGAAGATGAGCGCAGTGGGCGCTGGGCCGGCTCTGCAAAAAAAGAGTGTGGCCTTCATGTGATCGAACATCAAGATGGAAGTGGTATTTAAAAGATCAGCAATTGATCTGAGAGATTTGTACTAATCTTGGAATTTATTTAGAAGGATGTTGCAAAGATGCGATTGTCTGCCAAAGCCGACTATGCCTGCCTTGCAATGCTTGAACTTGCTGCAACCATGGATGCAACGCACCCAACCCGTATAAAAGCGATAGCGGATACGCACCAGAT
>JAPLNF010000117.1 GCA_026692965.1 Planctomycetota bacterium | reverse complement strand
CGGTGCAAGATGATTCCAGGGAGCATTGCAGAACTGGGCGACTTTGGGTTTATGTATCGCGAGGTGGAACGGTGCACGACTCAACCCCCGATCGCTGTCAGGATGGTCCGCAGGAATTTTTGAAAGGCTTTCGAGGTTATCTGCAATGTGATGCTTACCCTGGGTATAACCATCTGTTCAAAGAAGGCGCTGTCGTCGAGGTTGGGTGCTGGGCCCATGCTAGGCGGAAGTTTATCGAAGCGGAAAAAACTTGCGTTGGGCCTGCCCACGAAGCGGTTGCACGGATCCGTTCGCTTTATGCAATTGAACATGAAGGAAAAACTCTCGATGCAGTTGCACGCTCAGAGTTAAGACAAAGCAAAGCGGTGCCTTGTTTACAAGAATTGAAGTCTTGGCTGGAAAAACAACGGGCTGAAGTATTGCCCAAGAGTCCCATGGCGGAAGCTATCAACTACACTTTAAACCAGTGGGAAGCGTTGAACATTTACACTTGTGATGGCAATCTAGCTATCGACAATAATATTGCTGAACGAGCAGTCAAGCCGTTTGCAATTGGCAGAAAAAACTGGTTGTTCTTTGGTTCTGATCAAGGTGGAAAGTCGTTAGCTATTCTGTCGAGCTTCACCGCCACCTGTCAACAGTTTGGAATCAATCCCTGGACTTATTTGCGGGATACGCTGACTAAGTTACCTACTACTCCTGCAGATCAACTTCACAAGCTTTTGCCCATCAAGTGATTTAAACCTAGCTGATTTAATTCGCTTTTTGGCACCTGTGCTTTACAGAGCGCTCACGTTTTCAGAAGGGTGGGTCTGGCTTGGCCTTCGTTGGGATAATACTGCGTTGGTGAGGGTTTCCGCTCTGGTGTTTTTATTCTTTGCCATAGTTTTTTGGCCTTTTTGGATTCCTTTATGTGCATTTGTAACCGGGAACAGGAAACAAAAGATTCTTTTTGGATTTCTAAGTACCCTCGGCTTAGTGGTTGGATGTGGAGTCTATATTCCGCTTTTGATTAGTGATGAAATGCCAGTGGCTGATGTACTAAATCATGCAGTTCATTATGATATTGCAAGATCGATAATATTTCAATTTATTCCCGTAATACTTTGGGAAGGAGCATATATTGTTATCATCGCTTCACCCCTTTTATTTACGGATAATATGAAATTAATTTATCTAGGTATAGCCATCGTTCTTTCAGCTGCGATCAGTTATCTTATATTTTGGTTTGCTTTTGCATCGATTTGGTGTTTCTTTGCAGCTTTATTGTCGCTGTATTTATGCGTTTTCTTTAGCAGTTTACCCGCACTGACTTTTAAGCAAGAGACTATCTGAACACCTAAAATGAATCTGGCTCGCCTCAGTACACCAAGAAAAGTTACCTGTTCATTTAATAGTGGCAGACAGGTAACTCTTCTTCAACATTGCTTTGGTCCTACCTCATTCCTTGATCTTTTTATTTCTTTCATGATAGAGGCAGACAAGTCGGCTTAACGGGCGAAGAGATGCAAGGATTTAAATAGACTCGGAAATCACATTATCTTAAATTAAATGCATTAATGGTTTAACTTTATCCCCAGAGGTTAGAAATGAAAAGAATACTAGGAATAGCAATGGTGTTAGGTTTGATAGGTGCTTTATCAGTGATAGCACAGGAAGTGAAGCCCGGAAAGGTGGATGTGGTTGACTTCGGTGAAGGCGTGAAACTTGAAATGGTGTTAGTGCCAGCAGGGAAGTTCAAGATGGGCTTAACAAAGAAAGAGTTGGCAGATTTTAAGGTGGGTTATCAGGAGGACATGAAGAAAACAAAAAATAGGGAGCTAGGGAAAAAAGAAATAGAGACAGTCAATCTGATTATGAATGTCCAGGGGAAGCAGCATGAAGTTACCCTTACCAAACCATTTTACATGGGTAAGCATGAAGTGACGCAAGAGCAGTGGGAATCGGTGATGGGAAAAAATCCCAGTGACACCAAGGAAGCAAAGCTACCAGTAACGGATGTATCTTGGAATGATTGCCAAGAGTTCATTAAGAAGTTAAATGCTAAGACAGATGGTGGTTATAGGCTTCCAACTGAGTCTGAATGGGAATATGCATGCAGGGCGGGAACCACAACGGCATATTCATTTGGAGACAGCCTAACAAAGAGTGATGCAAATATTGATAGTGGGGGCTCAAAGGCAGTAGGGAGTTATAAGGCGAATGCTTTTGGTTTGTATGACATGCATGGAAATGTATGGGAGTGGTGTGAGGATTGGCATGGGGAATACCCTTTTGCGGTAACGGATCCGAAGGGGCCAGCAACGGGAAATCGCCGTGTGATGCGTGGCGGGTGTTTCTTTGACAATGCTTTGAAGGCTGGTTCTTCCTTCCGGCATGGTCTTGCGCCGGTCCCTGGTGAATATCGTGTAGGTTTTCGTTTGGCGAAGACATCATAATCGAATCAAAACACCGAGTTGTAATTTTGGTATAGAGATCAGAAAATAGGAATCTAATCATGGCGCATAAATTATTCTCCTTGGTTTTGATGTTGGTGTTGGCATTGCCGGTGGTGATATTCGCTTTTGCAGGGGATGAATCTAAAGCACCTGCGCCTGCAGAAGTTATGCAGAAGCAAATAGCAGATGCAATCAAGGTATATGGGGAAAAGAACGAGGTATACCGGAAGGATGTGCTGGATCTATTTGAAAAAAAAGAGAAGAATGCGCGTGATAAGGGTGATGTTAAAACGTTCAATCTGATCAAGAAAGAGAAAGATGCATTCTTTGAGAATGGCAAGGAACCTACACTATTTTTTGTAACGGATCAGAAGAGGTTTTTAGAATTAGCAAAGCTGGATCTAATCAAGGCATATGAAAAAACCATAAAAGATTGCCTTAAAATGAAGCTTGATGTGGAAGTGGAAGTGTTTTCGAAAGAGTTGGAAGAAATAAGAGCGGGCAAGATAAATGCGGAAATAAAGGTTGAGGAGAAGAAAGCCAAGCCAATTTTTCTAGAAGCCCCTTTTAGTGCTGTGGCAGCTAAAACTGCGAAGATGGAATTAGCCAAGAGTTTGGGCAAATTAATGGAGTCTAAAATTGATTTAGATACGGGGGTAAAGCTTGAGATGGTGTTAATCCCTGCGGGGAAGTTTATGATGGGAGGCCCCGGAAAAGATCATGAAGTAACACTAACCAAGCCTTATTACATGGGTAAATATGAAGTGACACAGGAGCAATGGCAAGCGGTGATGGGAAATAATCCAAGCCGCGCCAAAGGAGCAAAATTGCCAGTTACGAACGTCTCTCGGGATGATAGCCTTGATTATATTAGGAAGTTGAATGCAAAAACCATTGGTGGTTTTAGATTGCCTACAGGAGCTGAGTGGGAATATGCCTGTAGGGCGGGAACCACAACAGCGTATTCGTTTGGAGATAGCATTACCAAAGGTGATGCTAATTATGCTACACCAAGTCCTAAACTCGTAGGAAGTTACAAACCGAATGCCTTTGGTATTTATGACATGCATGGTAATATTCATGAATGGTGTGAAGATTGGTATGCAAACTATCCTGCAGGAGCGCTAACAGACCCGACGGGTCCAGCGACTGGAGGTCGCCGTGTGTTGCGGGGTTTTGCTTTCGGCTTTCCTGCTGCTCGGCTCGTTTCTTCCTCCCGGGAAAACCTCTCCCCCCCCGAACGGTACAAGGACACCGGGTTTCGTTTGGCGAGGACTCCATAATTACTGCTTATGTATTTACAAGCCTCTGCTTTTTGCGGAGGCTTTTTCAATTTGAGGTATGCATTTCTTTAATCTTTTAGGTGTGTTTTCAAGTCGATGGTTTGACAGATGCGGGCAGGTTGGCTTAACGGACGAGACGGTGCAAGGATTTAAATTGACTCTGAAAAAACATAATCTTAAATTTAATGTATTAGAGGTTTAACTTTATCCCAGAGGTGAGACATGAAAAGAATAATAGTAATGGTGTTAATTTTGGTGGGTTCGATAACTTTAGCGGGTTGTTCCAAGAAGAAGGCTCCCCAAACAAAGGATGAACCAACTGCGGGGAAAGTCGGATCTTCACCAAAGGAATCTTTAGGGAAGGAGGCAGTAATCGACCTTGGTAAAGGTATAAAGTTAGAGATGGTATTAATCCCAGCGGGGAAGTTTAAGATGGGATCGCCCTTATCTGAAAAGGGCCGGTTTGATCCTGCATCTAAAATGAATGTAAAGTCTGGTGATGAAACACAGCACGAGGTAACCTTAACGAAACCCTTTTACATGGGTAAGTTTGAAGTCACGCAAGAGCAATGGGAAGCGGTAATGGGGAATAACCCCAGTAGTAAAACTAAAGGAGCAAAATTGCCAGTAACGGATGTTTCATGGGATGATTGTCAGGAGTTTATCAAGAAGTTGAATGCCAGCACAAAGGCTAATTACCGATTACCATCAGAAGCAGAGTGGGAATATTCATGTAGAGCAGGAACAAGTACAGTGTATTCGTTTGGAGATAGCATAACAAACAGTGATGCAAATATTCTTGGTAGCGGCATAAAAGCAGTAGGGAGTTACAAGCCGAATGCTTTTGGGCTTTATGACATGCATGGAAATGTATATGAGTTGTGCGAAGATAGGTGTGCAAACTATCCAACAGGACCGGTAACGGACCCGATGGGGCCAGCAACTGGAAGAGACTGTGTGTTTCGGGGTGGGGCTTACGCCTCCACTGTATTGGGAGCTCGGTCTTCTGGTCGGTACGCGGACTTTGGGCCGACTGATAGGATTCACTACTTCGGATTCCGCTTGGCGATGACAAAGTAAATAATGTTGGCCGGTTCTGTATTTAAAAGCCTCTGCCTTCTGCGGAGGCTTTTTGCATTTATGGTATGCACTTCTTTAATCTTTTAGGTGTGTTTTCAAGTCGATGGTTTGATAGATGCGGGCAAGTTGGCTTAACAGATTAGGTAAGTATGGATTTAAATAGCCTCTAAAAAAACATTATCTTAAATTAAATGCATTAATGGTTTTACTTTATTCCCAGAGGCGAGAAATGTATGAGGTTGTAAAGAATCTGGCTGCTAAGGTTTTGGTTGATGTTAAGGTTGGAGCTGTTAAGGCTTGGACTAAGGCTAAGATTTGGGCCGAGCAGGTTAAGACTGGGCTTCCTCAACGTAGTACACACCGCGATGGCCATATTCGGCTAACGCTCCCGCATTTAGGATTCCCTTCGTTACCGAAACATCAACGGCAACACTTCGTGCAAATCATTCCGCCATACTGGCCAGCAATGCGCGCCCTCGGTCGGATGCCACACAGGATGGATGCCTGCCGAATTGAAGGCCTCCACCATCTTTTCCACATCAGCAAAGCCACCGTCCTGCCGGCCACTGCCAATCCAAAACAGGCTGAGCTTCTCATTAGCCGCCTTGGGATCAGCCATGAATGCCGAAAATCTATTCGTTGGCAGACTCGCGCTGAACACTGCCACCCAACTGAATTTGTCGAGATTGTTCAGCCCAATCATCAGCGAACGTGCACCGCCCATTGAGAGACCCGCAATCGCCCGATTCTTCGCCCCCGCCTTCACCCGATAGTTTTGTTCAACGAGCGGAATGATCTCGTCCAGCAATTCCGCCTTGGATGCATCATCCCCCCGCTTGGTGGCGTGCCCGTTCGGCATGACGATGATCATTGATTTCATCTTTCCATTCGCCAGCAAGTTATCGGCAATCCGATGCGCAAAACCAAACTGGGACCATGCGCCCTCATCATCGCCATAGCCGTGCAGCAAGTAGAGCACCGGAAATTGCACCGATGCGTCAGTGCCATACCCCGGTGGCGTATACACCACCACCTGCCTCGGATCCCCCGTCACTTTTGAATCATACGTGTGGGTGGACAGCACGCCGTGCGGCACCTTCTGCACGTCAAAAAACGTCGGCTGCGGTCCCTTCATTTCAAATGCGTTCAAATGACCGGTGGGGCTGAGTTGCAAACGTGGATTCCCAGGATCAAGGACCTCAACGCCATCGAGAATCAGCCTGTAAGTGTATAATCCAGGTTCCGCGCTCACCGTCACCGTCCAGACGCCCTTCTCATCTTTGATCAGCGGAAGGGATTTGCCGCCGGGAAAATCCCCCGACACTCTCACGTCACGGGCCCTTGGTGCTTTTAATCGAAACGTCACCTTCCCGCCCCCCACCTCCGGCAAAGGCACCCAGGCCGGGTGCGTTGTCGGCACCCACGCCGACAGGCGGTTCGCCACCGGTTGCTCTTGGGCTGGAACAACCAGCGGAGTCAGCAGCAGGGCGGTGAACAGGATGAGATTTTGTTTCCTGGGTGTTTCTTTCGTTTTCATTTGATTCGTTATTTCCAACTACTGGGTGTCGTCGTCCCGTAATTTTCCAATCTTTGGAAATTAAGGCTCCCGCGTCAAGTCTAAAGAAATCGTGCCGGGGGGCGCATAGGACTCCGTTTGGTCATCATCTCATCCGGTTCTCGGCCGTCTCGGACGCTAAATTTTCAGTCTAATGGGAAAAAGTGTAATCATGGTGGAGCGTAGTGAGCTCGCCATGTCAGGCTTAACCGTGTCGTGGGGTGGATGGAGTTTCGAAATTGCGTCCGAAACGTCCGTGAATCCTGCGACACTCCAGAGGCCATCCTTCTGACGGCGCAATGCCTTATCTTGAAATCCTGCAATAAGACTGCATGATCTCATGATATGATTCCCCGCCCAGGCTATGAACGCTCACTGCAACGCGCCCTTGGTCGCAACCCTGTGGTCGCACTCGTAGGGCCAAGGCAGT
>JAPLNF010000116.1 GCA_026692965.1 Planctomycetota bacterium | reverse complement strand
GAACCTGCTTGATAACATCAAGAGCGTGTGGAACCGTCATGGTGATTTCAATCACGGTAACGCCACCATCCACCAGCGCACGAGCAACCTCTACAAGTTGCTGACTGTCATGCGAACGAACAATCGCAACGATTCCCGTCTCAAGAACCTGTTTTACACATGCATCACGACTCATTACTACTCTCCCTAACAATCAAAAAGCTTTAATGAAAAATATTCATCAGGCTATTGTGATATATATTTGAGGAAGAGCAATAAAAGAATCTATCTTCGTTCGAAAAGAGACTGGGTTTTTACAATCGTAAACTCAGCAGGAAAAGTATGAAATGTATTGGTAACAATGCAACCAGGGCGGGCATCTGCAGTAGACACCATCTTGCAAAATCTCATTGTGAATCTTCAGAAAAATATCAGGCGCAAGGGTTTCTACATGAAAACACATTTCGTAATGGATGTTGTTGACACAAGTCAACCTTTTGGAAAGCCCCTGCTTAAGCTTGAAACCCATGAGGCGCTTAGCTTCGGGAAGCAATTGCGAGGAAGAAGCCGCAATTTCCGTCAGAGTTAATTCAGGATGATCGAAAGTAATTTGATGACCTGTGGTGGTGATGTCAACGCGAAGTTTGTAATTCTCTCTTTCGACGGTTTTCGTCGCAAGAATCTCAAATAACTCCGGATGTAAATGCCTGCCGTAAACTTGGAAGACCAAGTCTTGCACAGGCGGCCTCGATTCCAACATCATAACCTATTCGTCCCCCATTAAATGAACACGCCAAATTATTATAGCCATTATAAAGAAGGTTCACAACCTTAGTCGGGACCAACTTTGATCGAATGCAGTTTCAACGGAATTTATCTTCGTTCCCAACCATGGGAACTGCTTTATGTTTGCTGATAAGAGCGTAATAAAAGAAAAGGGCGGCCAGGGTTTTGCAACCACTGAACGCCCCATATTAATCGTCAATCAATTACTTTTTCTTCCAAACATGAACGAATTCGCCTGTACCAGACTTTGTGCTGAAAGTCTTAGGGCGTTCTTTTCCAGGTAGAGCGAAGCAAACAGTCCAAACATCTTTTTCGATTTTATAAATACCCAAGTAAGTCTTCCCCTTGAATTCGCCTGAAGTATCGGTTGAATCAATTTCTTTGGGCTTTTTTGTTGGGTCAATTTTGTGAGTTCCGCCAAAGGAATCTTCGCCTACTTTAACCGAATGAACACCATTCTTATTGGTAATCGTTGCTGATTTTACAATATTTTCAGGGGCTTTTTCACCCTTCTTTTCGCTCGAAACCATAGTAAAAGAGCCTTCTAAAACCTGCATGTCTTTTTCAACACTCTCCTGAAATTCCGCAGCAATTAAAACACTGCCAAAAACAAATACACATGCACCCAACAAACTCATCCTTGAATTACGCATAAAACCGCACCCCTAATAATAATTTGAACTTAGGTCAAAGCAACCAGATTTGGTTTTACCATTTTATACTTAATGCTATCAACACCACTATCGATAGGGTGCAAATCAAAAACCGCTTTACTTCCCACCGCAATCGCAAAACTAAAAACACCAGTTCAATCCCTGCAAATCAATCTTCATTGAACATTGATGGGCAATCTTTATTAGCTTCCTTTTCAAAAATTGAAGGTTGCAACACAAGCAAATTTATCTTATGAATATATGCGAAATGCTAATATGTTGATTATAGTCCTTACTAAGGAACCGCCCAAATGCTTCCTCAACCTTGGCAAAACTTTACTGCTAGTTTTTTTACCATTCTAGTACTGGGATCGCCAACTTTTTTCATGGGCAAAAGCCAGGCAGACAAACCAAGTAATTCTAGTGCAAATTTAATAGCAAAAAACAGGGCGCCAAATGGGCCGGAGCCTAAAAAATCAGATCCTAGGCAAAATGCTGCCCTTGCAGCAGACCGAAAAGCAGAAGCGGAACGCGAAGCCGCCAAATTAAAAGTGGAAGAAGACCGAATTGCCGCTAAAAAAGCAGAAGAATCTCGCAAATCCGAAGAGGAATACGATTCCAACGGGCTTGTTTTATTATGGAAAACCGTAAAAGCTACTGAAACTAAATTTCTAGGAATGGAGATCACCGGAACGGTAATAAACCGGCGTAGTAAGACCCTGAATTATGCACAAATAAATTTCAGCATACTCGACGAAAGTGGTGCTCAAGTCGGAAGTGCTTTTGCAAATATCAACAGCCTTGAAGCCGGCGCACGCTGGAACTTCAAAGCAATATCTTTCAATAAAAATGGTGAAAAATTTAAGTTATCAAAGCTTTCGGGGTTTTAACCTCTAAACTGCACAACCATTTTTATCATCAAACACTTGATAATCATTCTAAATTTTATTTATAGCCCTCCTGCCCAGAGTCATCCATGAATACTGAAATGTTTTGCCCGAAGTGCCTAGAAATCTTTTTGATTCCAACCAAAAAAGGTGAAAAATCCCCACTCTGCACAAGCTGCAAAGTAACCCTAAAAGTTAATGAAGCCCCGCCTGAATCTAAGCCCGCAGCAACAAAGCCAGTTACCAAAACTGCCACACGCACCAACATTAAAAAAATAACTCCGCCCGCTACCTCGGAGTCCAAAAAGAAGAACACCATTGCATTGGCCGCTGGTGCTGTCGCAGGACTGCTTATTCTCGCTGGCATCAATTTAATCCTTCACCAGTTTAAAAAGGAAGCCCCAGTTGAAAAAGTTATCGTGGAAACTCCTGAAGAAATCCCACAGAATAATTCGATTCAAATTGCAGCCTTACAAAAAAAACCTGCAGATGTGCTTAACACAGAAATTTTAGAACTATTCAACTCTGATAAAAAAGAAAACCATTTAGCTGCGTTGACAGCCATTCTTGCCAAGAACTCGGATGCGCTCCTTTTTTTGGAAGACTGCTTAAAGGATGCAAAAAGCCCAAATGAAGATCTGAAAAAAATTGCGATCAATTGCCTTGGTCTGATGAAACCCGAGGGCAATAAAATCCTGCCGGAATTATTTGCCCTTTTAAAGGGTGCATCACTAGAAATCCAAGCATTAATTTCAAACTCCATGATTAATCTTGGCCCTTACGATTTAAAAGATGCTGAACCCTATTTGAACAACTTAAAAGCAGATAGCGCCAGCGAATTGAAACTTGCAGCACTCCTACTTGCTGGGCAAATCAATGGGGACATTTCCGCATTTCAAAATCCCATCATAGAAAGCTTGAAAGTTAAAGACTCAGAAACAACCAAGGCGGCTATAAATGCGCTAGGTAAAATCGCCCTGAAGAAGCCTAAGGAAGTTGTCCCTTTACTATTGCCTTTTTTAGATAGCAAAGACGCAACAATATTAGATATTGCAAATAAATCGCTCACGGGAGTGGCATTTATTTCTGCACCAGATTTAGAAGTTTTGGTTGATTTTCTAGGCGAGAAAAACAGTCCGCAAGTTCAAGCAAAAGCACTAGAATTTCTCACTAAGCAGGGAAAGTTCAACTGGGCTAGTTTTGCTGAAAAATTAAAACCCACACTAACTTCGAAGGAAGAATCCGTTCACGAACTAGCTTTAGTCGCAGCTTTACAAGCGGGAATCAATGCCAAAGTCCTTGCACCAGAAGTGAAAATTCTATTTAAAGAACCGCACGAAAACATCAAAATCGCCTGCCTCAAAATATTTGAAAAAGTAGGCCGCGAGGGCAATGCTATAGGTGAAATTGTGGATGCCTGT
>JAPLNF010000115.1 GCA_026692965.1 Planctomycetota bacterium | reverse complement strand
TAAAATCGCAAAGACATCCCAGAATGTTTCCATCACACGCGATGTTTCTGGCGAAGGCGTTCAGCAAGCACTTCTTAAAATGCTTGAAGGCACTGTTGCCAATGTTCCACCACAAGGTGGCAGAAAACATCCAGAACAACAGTACATCCAGATCGATACGACGAACATTCTTTTCATCTGCGGTGGTACATTCGTCGGGTTGGGCGATACCATCTCCCGCAGACTTGGGAAAAAGACCATTGGCTTTGGTAGCAATCCCGAAGATAAAGAACGCAATCTTGGTAGCCTCCTAAACCAAGTAACCAGCGATGATCTTTTTGAATTCGGTATGATCCCAGAATTCATCGGTAGGCTTCCAGTACTTGCTCCTCTCGATCCACTCGATGAAGAAGCACTGGTTCGCATTCTTACCGAACCCCGAAACGCCTTGGTACGCCAGTACCAAAAGCTTTTCGAAATGGAAGGCGCAGAACTCGAGTTTGATTCTTCCGCATTGAAAGCGATTGCTCAAAAAGCCAAAGAGCGCGATACAGGCGCCCGCGGTTTACGAAGCATCATCGAAGAAATCATGCTCGATATGCAATTCGAACTCCCAGAACTCGAAACCAAAGGCAAGTTCGTGATCACCGATAAGATGATCAAAGGCGAAACGAAACTCTTCGATTCAAACAACAGCAATCAAGATAAGAAAAGCGCCTAAGCATTCTTGATCCACAATCAAAAGAAGCCCTAGGGATAACAATCCCTGGGGCTTTTTTAATTAACACATCATTACCAATTCGAATCTTCAGATTTAAAACTAAAGAACCTTATCGCCTTCGCGTTCCACCATGCGTTTAAACAGATCACAAAGATCAAGAGTAACAGGGCCAGAGTTCCCTGCGCCTATTTTTCTGCCATCAAGTTCCAACACAGGCGCTATTTCTCCCATAGTACCTGTGCAAAACATTTCATCCGCCCTATAAGCTTCTGCAATGCTGATGTCACGGATTTCGTAGGGGATACGATGTTGCGCGCAAAGATCTAACACTGCGCCCCGAGTAATTCCTTCAGGGCAGGCATGGGTGAATGGGGTCATAATTTCTTTACCCCTGACAAAGAAAACATGGGTAGCGTTTGTCTCTGCAATAAAGCCACGCGAATCAAGCATCAGCGCATCATCTGCCCCCGCTGCGTTAGCCTGAATTTTTGCAAGAATAGAATTGAGCAAATTATTGTGATGAATGCGGGGATCAAGAACTTCCCCCGTAGGCCTTCTAAAAGTGCTGGTGATTAATTTGATTCCAGTTTTATCATAAACCGGGGCCTTGTGTTCAGCCAGGATGATGAGCGTAGGCCCTTTGGTGTTGAGTCTAGGATCCATGCCACTGGTGTATTTAATACCACGGGTAAGGGTAAGCCGAAGGTGTACAGAATCAGTCATCTGATTAGCTTCAAGCGTTTTACGAATTTCAGAAAAGATATGTTCATGAGTGGGAATTTCAGCAAATGCAAGTGCCCGGGCGCTGTCCGCCAATCGATCAAGATGCATATAAAGTCTGAAAATACGGCCTTTATAAAGTCGAAGGCCCTCCCAAACAGCATCACCACCCTGCACTACGGAATCAAAAGGGCTAACCCCAGCTTGATCACGATGCACCAACTTACCATTGATGTTTACGATAAGATCTTTATTAAGATCATTGAATTTTTGCAGCATGAGTTATCTTTCAAACAGTGATACGAAGTTCGTAAAGGCGCTGATAAATTTCCTTACAACCTACCAAGATAGGTTCCAACTCCATGGGCTGAACTTTTCGCTTTTCCTTGGGAGAATTAAATCCCGTGGTCAAAGCAACCTTGGCGTACCAGTGCTTGGCCCAACATCCATCCGTGGGATGAATGCCAGACTTCCAAGCAAGCATCGCTTCTTGAAAGGGAATACCAAGCATGTCACAGAGCTTGGTTAAAATCGCTTTGGGGTTCGACTGCAAATCTTTGGAGTCAATGATGGGCGGGGTTTTCCCGGTGGCTTTTTTCACCGATTCAATCAAGGCTTCCTGCTGAGGAAAACCAGTATCGCGAAGCGTAGGGTAAGCTATGAATTCGGTAAGCGAAGCTACCACATCATACGGATCGCGAATAAGAAACGCATGGGTAAGCCCACCCATCCAATCGCAATCCATGCCGGGCAGAAGATGATGCGCCATATGCTTCTGATACCAGATAGTCTTACCTTCCGGAATGGGCCCAGTAAGCCATTCAACTACTTTGCGCCAGTCTGATTCATGCGTGTTGACAACCTCTGCAGCACCTGGATGCGGAAGCTGCGAAGTTTTTAGATAATGGGAGTAAAAAGGTTCATCAGTGACAAAGGAATCATGCCTGCTGCCAAAAGAGCGCATCATGGCTGTCGAAAGGTTTCTGGGGCCCGACCACATCGCTATTCGCATTTCAAAGCCCCTTTATTGCTGAAAAACAATCACTTTTCAGTACTCATTCTAAATAGGAAACCTCATCAATGATAGAATAATTTTGCCTTTATTATAGAACCAAAGATGCAAAATTGAGATGATCCCTTCATTGTAATTTGCTAATTTCGTTCCTAGCTGGAGTATTCCAATGCGTACTGCAAGTCTGTTTTTAGTTTTATCTCTAAGTGCGTTTTCATTCGCAGATGAAAAAGATTGGAAACAAATCTTGAAAGCAGAACTACCTAGAATGGGGCACCGCAATTGGATCGTAATCGCAGATTCCGCCTACCCTTTACAAAGTGGCGCAGGAATAGAAACCATTTCAACCCGATCCAACCATCTGGAAGTGGCTAAAACAGTATTTGAGATGCTGGAAAAATCAAATCACATCCGACCAGTAATCCACTTAGATAGTGAACTCCCGTTTGTACCAGAAACCGATGCCAAAGGGATCGATGCCTTCCGCCAAGAATTAAAGATCATGCTTAAAGATCGTAAAGTGGAATCATTACCTCACGAAGATATCATTGCAAAGCTGGATAAGGCTGGAAAAACTTTTAAGGTGTTGATCATCAAAACACCACTTGCAATCCCCTACACATCCTTATTCTTGGAATTAGATTGCGGTTACTGGGGCCCAGAATCAGAAATGAAACTGCGCGAAGCAATCAAAGCCAAAGGTAAGTAATGAAGATTTTAACCTCAGCGTTCACGATTCTTCTCTCATGCCTGGGCCTAGTTGTTTTCGAAGCAGAAAAGAAAAACAACTTAAACGATATCCCCTCAGATATTGTGGTTCCAAAAATGATTGAAGGAAAACCCGCTACAGGGAAAAGAGTCAAACATCACTGGCCTGAAGAAAACAATACCGCCATCCACCACGCTCTTTATCTTCCTGAAAACTGGAATTCAAAAAGTAAATGGCCTGTGATCATCGAGTTCGCAGGTAATGGTGGCTACAAGAATAATCTAGGTGATGTCTCTTTGGGAACCGTTGAGGGTTGTTCCTTAGGATATGGCATCACCAAAGGGCGCAATGCGATATGGGCCTGCCTTCCCTTTGTTGATTCTAAAAACAAACAAAACGCAACCAACTGGTGGGGCGATGCAGATGCCACCGTTGAATACACATTAAGAAGTGTCAAAAACATCTGCGAGCAATACCAAGGCGATGCAGATAACATTATTCTTGCAGGGTTTTCGCGAGGAAGCATTGCCTGCAGTTATATCGGGTTAAGAAATAACGAAATCGCAAAGTTGTGGAAAGGGTTGATCTGCCATTCGCATATCGATGGGGTCACCAAATGGCCTTATAAAGATAGCGACAAAGAATCTGCGCTAATGCGTTGGCAAAGGCTGCAGGGCAGGGCAGCATTCATCAGTCATGAAATCTCAACAGAAAAAGCCAAAGAGTTTTTGACAACCAACAAAGTACTAGGCGACTTCACGTTCATGGATCTTCCGTTTCCCAATCATTCAGATAAATGGGTACTCAAGGATTTAGAGGAACGAAAAAAAGTGCAGGCTTGGTTCGAAAAGATTATTAGCACACCTAACAAAGGTTCTTAAACACCTTCAAACCCAATCTTTTTCCAATTTACAAAAATAACCAAGATTAATGCGCAAGGAATAATCCCTTCAATCGTTTCCTTCATAAGAGAGAAATGGATTTTCGAGGAGACAACGATGCGACAACTGCTTTACCCGTTGGGAATGTTAACAGCGCTGCTGTTTACTAATGTTTCACAAGCACAGTTTTTCGGGCCCTTTGGCTCCTATTATGGCTCACCCTATTCCCAATTTGGTACATCCTTCAGCCTGACATCCTACAACTTCAGATCAAGCTATTATCTAAACATCAATAACGGCTTCCCAATCAACAATTATAATTACTCAAACCAATTTGCCTACCGCTACCCCTACAATTACATTGCTCCCGTGCCAGTTATTGTTCAACCTGTAGTTGTGCAACCAGTCTATATATTGCAGCCGCAATTAGCTTGGTACAATCCACCAGTTAGTATTTATGGGCCAATTCTACCTTACCAACCTTATTATTATCCAGGTTGGTGGTTGCGCTAAAATGATTAAAAAGAATTGAAAGAAAGCAAAGGCTAAGCAGCTTTGCGCAATGGTGCTTGTTCTGCATCACTCAAGAAATTGTCTACTGTGGTGCGCCATTTTTCTGGTTCTTTGGTTGCCAGCGATTCATGACCACAACCTTCAAATTCTACAAAGGTCTTTTCAACCCGAATGTTTTGGTGCAATTCAAGAGCTCGAACCAAAGGCACTCGCCGATCCATAGTGCCATGCATTTGAAGTACAGGGCTTTTAAGATCCTTCGCATATTTTATAGGATTAAAAGTAAAACCATTATAACCTAAGCGAACACTGCCCCAAAAAACCAGAAGATGAGCAAGCGGATAAGGGGGGATACCCATGGCTTTAAAGCGGGCCCCCACAGTTTCTACCAAGGTGGTGAAGGGCGACTCTAGAATGATTTTATCCACTTCTAAATGTTTCAATTTTGCAGCACGCAAGATTGCTGCAGCACCCATCGAAAAACCATACAAAATTTGACGCTTCTGCGACCAAACCTCTGCTGCATAATTCATACTGCTTAACACATCGTTCGATTCGTTGTAACCAATGGAAGTATGACTTCCTTTCGAATCCCCTGAACCAGGGAAATCGACCATCAAACAAGAATACCCAAGTTTATGAAAAATGCGGGCTTCATTTAATAAAGTAGCTTTATTACGGACATAACCATGAAAAAGCAGAACTACCTTGCTGGAACCTGCGCGAGGAATATACCAAGATTCCAACTGGCCCTGTGATCCTTGATAATGATGTTTTTCATACTGCATTCCATGGGTAAGAGGATCACCTTCGTTTGGCTTGCAAGGTAAGTTTACACCCTTGAGCAAAACCAAAAACTTTTGGAACTTAGAAAGGTTCTCGGGTTTGGAAGTTCGCTTCCCAAAAGATGCAATCTTAACCATGCCGCCCGATTGCTTCCAAGCAAGCACATTGATGATCACAAATAACACAATGCATGCGTAAATAAAATATTCCATGCTTCAACCCTTCCCTAAAGCCCTGACTTAAAAGATCATATTAACCAGCCAACCTGCGTTGTTCCACTTCCTGAAACTTGTTCAATTTGTTGTAAAGAGTCTTAAGGCTGATATCTAATTCTGCTGCTGCTGCACCTTTATTGCCTTGATGTTTTTCTAACACCCTAAGCAAATGTTCCATTTCAATTTGTTCCAAAGTTCGTGAAACAGGGTGAGTGTTTTGTGCGATTGAAAGCACAGGCACACCCCTCGAAGCATCGCGCAAATGATTAGGCAAATGCTCGGGCAGTATGGTTTCGCCCCCAGCAATAATGCTTGCGTATTCCATCACATTCGCAAGTTCGCGAACATTCCCGGGCCAAGTATGTTCCAAAAGCACATCAATTGCTTCAGCCGTAATCAAATTCTGACACTGATCCAAAGGCTTGCGAATCGCCCTAGCAAGCAAATGCTTAGCAAGTTCTGGAATATCAGGCCTGCGGTCTCGCATTGCAGGAAGACGAATTTCGAAAGTATTGATCCTAAAGTAAAGATCTTCACGAAAATCATCTGTCTTGATCAATTGCCTAAGATCACGGTTGGTAGCACACAAAACCCGAACATCAGTACGAAAAGGTTCGGACTCACCAACTCTTCGGATTTCTCCAGATTCTAAAAACCGCAATAACTTCACTTGGATGTTCTTGTTTAACTCTCCCACTTCATCAAGGAAAAGCGTGCCGCCGTTGGCTACTTCAAACAAACCTTTATGATCACGATCCGAGCCGGTAAAGGAACCCTTGCGATGCCCAAATAATTCACTCTCAACAAGATTTTCAGATAGCGCACCGCAATTCACAGGCACAAAAGCCTTATCCGAGCGGGAACTTTGCTTCCAAAGAGTTCGTGCAACCAACTCCTTCCCAGTACCCGTTTCGCCAAGAATCAAAACCGTAGAATCCGAAGGCGCCACCGTCGAAATCAATTTCTGCACCGCACTCATTCCAGGCGATTTCCCTATAAGTACCGAACTGCCCTCTGCAGCCTGCACCCTGTTTTGCAAAGCCAGATTCTTGTTCTTCAAATCCCGCTTCTCAATAATTTTCAGTAAGACCGTTTCGATTTCTACCAACCTACAAGGCTTGGTGATGTAATCAAACGCACCTAATCGAACCGCTTCAATCGCAGTTTCCATGCTGGCATGGCCTGTCATCACAACAGCTTCTGTATCTGGCGCAACTTTTTTCAAATGCTCCAATACATCAATCCCAGATAAACCGGGCATGCGCAGATCTAACAAAGCCGCATCAAAACTCGCCTTCTCCAAAACCTTTAACGCAGTCTTGCCATCAGGGCATACCGTCACTTCATGCCCCATCCTAGGTAACTCGGTTCGCATGAATTCCTGAAGAGACTTTTCGTCATCGACAAAAAGCACCCTTAAACTATTCGAAGTTGGTTTTGGGCTTGCTGCCACCTGTTGATTGTACGAATCGTTCATACTCATAATTCATCACACCTTATAAAAGGTAAAACTATCAGGCGCTAACCAATAAAGGTTGACCTGCTGAAATACCATCCCTACGCATTGATTCATTAGTATTCGTGGAAGCAATAGGATGCAGGGGAAGCCGAATCGTGAAAACACTTCCACGGCCCAACCCCTCGCTCGAAGCTTCAATCTCTCCACCATGCTGTTGAATGATCTTATGGCTAATGGTAAGCCCTAGGCCTGTGCCCTTGCCGGTGCGGTTCTGGGTGAAGAATGGCTCGAAAATATTCTCGAGTACTTCCTGATTCATGCCGATCCCCGTATCCTTAATCGCAAGCTCGGCTTGGCCATCCTTCTCTCTGATAATAATCGTAAGCATTCCGCCATCATCCATGCTGTCGAGACCATTCACGACCAAGTTTAAGATTACCGACTTAATTTCTTCTGCGTTGATCCAAGCCTTGGTAGGTTGCTCTTCCTTTATTTCAATCTTTTTACCTTTGGAGTTTTGCAAATGTGCAGTGACATCCAAAACCGATTGCACAAGTTTGGGCAGGCTGACAGCCTCACGCTTATGCTCAGTGGTTCTGCTGAAATCAAGCAGCTTCTCGGTGATATTCTTACAGCGGAAAGCTTCTTCCTGAATCAGTTTTAAATACCTTGCGAAGTCAACTATGCAAGGATGATTTTGCTGCCCCGAAGACTTGTTCGCCAAAAGTGTCAGTTCTTTTAAACGTGACTCCAAAGCCTCTGCACAAAATGCAATTCCAGCAATTGGATTATTGATTTCATGGGCAACACCCGCAGCCAAGAAACCAACACTCGCCAGCTTTTCAGAACGCACCAACTGCCTGCTTCGCTCATTCACCTGTCTAGCAAGATCGGTATATAATTCACGAAGCCTGCGTGTCATTTCATTAAACGCTTGACCTAATGATTCCATTTCATCGCCACTTTTAACTTCAATTCGATGGTTGAAATCCCCCCGAGCAAGCAAACTAACCCCAGCTTCAAGATCACGGATAGGGTAAAAAATCCAACCATAAAAGGAGTGCAACAACCCCGCCATCAGAAGTAGGCCTATGCCACTTGACGGAACAATAATCCACAAGCTTATCTGATAATGCCTTCGGGAGTCATTAATGCTGTGGTCAAGGTCATCATGGATTTTATCCCGAAGCGAAGTACTTTCTTTTTCAATCTTGGCGATAAGAACACGCAAAGGCTCAAGGATGGGATGCTGGGAAAGCTTATCGCTAGGCCCTGTAACACGAGGTTCATGAAATTTTTCAGCAAGCGTTTGAAAAGTATTTAAATCTGATCTAAGACCCGCAAGCACTTCTTTTTCATGAGCATCTTCATTTTTCAAAACTAGGCAAGACTGCGAATCGCGTAGTACAACTTCATATTCAAGTATTTTTTTTAACGCCAGCGTTATATCCCGGTGCAATTTTTCAGGCTCATCCAACAACTTACCAAGATCCCCAGGCACCGTCATTTTTGCCAACGCTGTTTTTAACTCTTCTGCTGTTTTTAATTCTGCAACATTCCCACGAATACTATTCATCGTCAGATAATACGACCACAAACCCTGCAATGTACCACCCAGCAACAGGATTATAATCCCTGCAGTTAAGCAGAATGCAAATATCAATTTATGGCGTATGCGCCAGCGAATTGCCAAACTCGACCTCCTTGTCGAACAGGGCACACCAAGCAGTTTTGTAATCGTTTGTATTTTTTACCAAAAGAACTCACCCGATGAAAAGGCGAGTTATCCATCCCTTGGCTTCTTGCATGAGTTGCAAGCTTAGGGG
This sequence comes from Planctomycetota bacterium, assembly GCA_026692965.1. Lineage (GTDB taxonomy): Bacteria > Planctomycetota > Planctomycetia > Gemmatales > Gemmataceae > UBA969. The sequence continues at coordinate 12,801 of JAPLNF010000115.1, read as the reverse complement.
AGATAGATAAGAGGAATTCAGCCGTTTTTTATTGTTGTATCAAACCCATCTTCTTCACCTTACTTTTTCTTATCTCGAATTATTAACGCTTGTAAAAGAAAACATTACAATTCTTCATAAGGAATAGGTTTGTTCCGATCCAATTGATTGGTTACTTCAGGAAGTTCATACTTCGTGCCAGAGGCACAATTAAACATCACCACTGATTCATCATTCTTGATTCTTCCAGATTTCAATTCCTTCTGATACGCAGCGAAAGTTGCAGCGCCTTCCGGACACATCAAAAAGCCCTCCTTCTCTGCACACTCTTTTCGCGCCCGAAGTATCGCTTCATCATCCACCATCGTTGCAAAACCTTTACTTTCATTCACCGCACGAATCATCAGAAAATCACCCACCGCAACCGGCACACGAATTCCCCATGCAATGGTTTTTGCCCCCTGCCAAACCTCTGCATGCTCTTTTCCTTCTTCCCACGCCTTAACAATCGGCGCACAACCACTCGACTGCACCACCACCATGCGAGGCAACTTCCCCTGAATCCAACCAATCTCTTGAAGCTCTTTAAATGCCTTCCACATTCCGATAAGGCCGGTACCACCACCCGTCGGATATAAAATCACATCAGGCATCTGCCATTGAAACTGTTCCGCAAGCTCCAACCCCATCGTCTTCTTTCCTTCAATGCGATAAGGCTCTTTCAAAGTCGACATATCAAACCAACCCTTTGGCTGCTTCCCTTCACCAACAATTTTGCCACAATCATTAATTAACCCATTCACCAACCAAACCTTCCCGCCTTGCTGATCAATTTCCCGCACATTAATCGTTGGCGTATCTTCAGGGCAGAAAATATAACTTTCAATTCCAGCTTTCGATGCATAAGCAGAGCAAGCTGCACCAGCATTTCCGTTCGTGGGCATCGCAACTTTTTTTATGCCCAACTCCTTTGCCATGGAAATCGCCATGCATAATCCACGAGCCTTGAACGACCCGGTAGGAAGCCTAGCTTCATCCTTCACAAAAAGCGTACCCTTGCCCGCTTGAATATTAGGCATCGTTAGAACAGGTGTGATAACTTCACCCAAGCTCACAATATTTGCTGCATGTTTGACAGGAAGAAACTCACGATAGCGCCAAAAATCTGAGGGTCTAGCTGCAATTGTTTCCTTACTCACTGCTTCCGCAATTTTCTTCAAATCATAACGCACTAATAAGGGCCTACCCGCCTTGGATAAACCATGGATTTGTTCTTTGGGATAGATTTCACCCGTTAAGCCACACTCCAAATGGGTAACGAAATTGGGTCTTGGCTCGATGAGGTTCGCAAATTGGTTCATGCTCGCATTATGCCTTAATAAACTGCAACGACAAAGGAGAAAGAAGAAGACTAAGCAGAAGATTTTGCCACGGAATTTCACGGAATAACACGGAAAAGAACATGTTTTGAAAAAACAATTTAGGTTGCAGTGAAAAAAGCGACACAGTTTTTAGGCTCAACACTAAGCAGAAGATTTTGCCACGGAATTTCACGGAATAACACGGAAAAGAACATGTTTTGAAAAAACAATCGGAAAAGAACATGTTTTGAAAAAACAATTTAGGTTGCAGTGAAAGAAGCGACACAGTTATAAAAATATGATTTTGCCACGGAAAAGAAAACGGCAAAGCAGAACACTAAGCAGATGATTTTGCCACGGAAAAGAAAACGGAATCAGAACACAAGACGCTTGAACTCTGCTTTTTGTTTACCAAAGTTGATAAGTAGCCCTACTTTGATTCCTGTTGCCTTCAATTCATTTAGTAATTGTGCTTCAGCCCGACTGTCCATTGAAGGGGATACTTTTAGTTCTACGAGCACGCAATCATTAACTAGGATGTCAGCCCGATAATTTCCAACCACCTGATTTTTGTAATGTACTTCAATATCAACCTCGATTTCAACTTTGAATCCCTTTAACTCCAATTCCACTTTCATGGCTTGCTGATAAACTCGTTCTAAAAACCCGTAACCAAGCTCTCGAAAAACCTCAAAAGAAGCGCCGATGATTTGTTCTGTAATTTCTTTGTGTTCCAATTCCATCAACTTATTGCCTAGATAATTCTATTCTTCTATTCCGTGGCTAAAATGCATTTTCTTCTGCCTATCTTTTCCGTGGCTAATCTTCTGTTTTTTCTTACTCTTTTCCGTGTCTCTGCTTCTGTCTTTTTCCGTGAAAATCCGTGTCCTTCCGTGGCTAATCTTCTGTCTTTTCTTCTGCCTGTCTTTTCCGTGTCTTTGCTTCTGTCTTATTCAGTGAAAATCCGTGTCCTTCCGTGGCTAATCTTCTGTCTTTTCTTCTGCCTGTCTTTTCTTCTGCCTGTCTTTTCTGTGGCGAAAATTTTCTCAAGCTAATTTAAACGAACTTGTCTGAAAGGATTAATTTAGCTTTGGTCCATCTGCGAAAAACGGTTTTGATAGAAATCCCGAGGAGGTTAGAAACTTCATCGTGGCTGAACCCCTGATAAAAGATAAGTTGGAAAACAGATCTTTCTTCATCGGGAAGTTTACCGATTGATTCATGAAATTCGACCCACTCTGAAATGCCTGAAGGGCCTTCCCCTGGTTCCTTGGCATCAAGGAATTTAGGATCCATGGATTGTTCAAAATCCTTCTTAGCGCCATCTTTGCCAAATAGTTTTCTGCCCATATCGATAAGTTCATTACGCATTAATACAGATGCAAGCTGAAAGAAATCTAGACTGTTTTTTGGGACGATTGAATCGATGGCTTTACTTAGGCGGATGATGAAGTTTTGAAGAAGATCATCGGTATCAGCTTTGGTACGAAGAAGGGGGTAAGAAGCAATCATAGGCTTGGCTAATTTCCCAAAGCGTTTGAAAGAAAACTCAATGATTTGAATCTTGGAATTCTCATCACCTTTTTTGAGAAGGTCGAGGAGATTATTTAAATGATGAACTGTATCGAATTTATCGGACAAGAAAAATTCCATTAAGCAAAGGATTCTGGGGCATCCACATCGAAAGTATATTATTTGGGCTAGAAAAATTCAATTGGAAAGAAATAAAAATGAATAACGAAGATTTCTAAATTCTAATCATCAACTTAATAACCTTGCAGCCAACAAAATACATCATTTATAGTTATTTTGATTTCAATTCGATATCGAATTGCTTGACTCCTCCTGAATATTCCAGGCTAAAATCATTTTCATAAGTTTCATACTTCGCATAGATCACTTCAGGTCTTTTTTTCTTATCTTTGGTTTCTTTCTGCATACCTGATGGGGAAGATGAATAAAGTTGGGATGGTATTAATGGAATAAGTTTTATTTTAAAAACCCCTTTTTGTAAGTTTTCAATTCGATAAGTTCCATCCGGATTAACAAACCCATACACTTCCCTACCTGCACCTTTCGCCCCAATGGTTAAATTTTTCAACAATTCACCATCACAGCTTATTTTCCCATGAATGTAATCTTGGATGGTTAACTTTCCTGAACTGGGATAAAAGTTATAAACCAACACCATTAAAAAACAAAAAATGGTTCCATACTGCACCCAAGTTTTAATGGATGAATCTTTAAAGGAGAATTTCTCAATACTTTGAATCCAAGCATCGTCTTTTTCTGCATTAGATGCCACAACCGATTTAGAGACTTGTATGGTTTCAGGTTTAATTTCCTGCAAAGACTTGGAAGCTAATATTTCCGGAAGAGGGATAAACCTCTGCGGAGGTAATTCTTTTACTTCATTTTTTTTAAATAAAATATCATCAAGCAAATCCTCTTCCTGCCCAAGATCTTGGTCTGGATCAGAAGAATCAACATTCAAACCTGTCTCCAAACGAGCAATCAGCGACCTTAACCCTTTTACATTTCTTGCTTTTTTCCAAACTTTTTGTTTATCGCAATAAATGAGATCCTCACCTTTTATTTCAAGCTCTTTAACTAAAAGCACGAGTTTTTCTCGTGAGACTACCAATGGCCGTTGGTTTTCCCGGGCCACGATAAAATCTTTAAGTTCTTCTTTATTATCGCTCATGATTAAAATTCGTTACCTAATTATTCCAATCCGCTGGGATCACTAAACCATCAAACGGGATTACAGCAAGCCAAAAAGTTTTCATATTAATTTGCTCAGTAACATTGCGAACACTGCCATCCATCATGGTTAATTGGATAACAGAAGCATGACCAGCATTTGTACCGGAGGGACATGCACCCGAAACATCAGGCCAGTAAACCAAATGCCCAGGCCCTGGATTCACTTGTAAGAAAAATTTATAAGTAAAATAATACATATCAAACAACAGCGGGTAGCTACTTTGATAAGTCCCAAAAGCCGGATAATTAAAATGTTCTTGATGTATACCAATAAAAGGACCAGAAGTTACAAATCCGCCAGGAGTATATGCCATGTCCCGATTATTGGTGGTTAGGCCGAATTGATGATAGGTTGGATTGCTCACAATCACTCGTTCTGCGAAAGCCACAGTATTAGAATTACCATCTGGAATTGTACTTATCCGATAATTTGAAATCGTAGGATCATCCACTGTAAACCAACCAAGTTTAGAGAAAAGGAATGCGTTCCCAATGTAGGAAGTACCTGCCCAACCACTTGGCCCTGTACCCGAAGAGGCAGAATAATCCGAAGGACAAACGAAAGGCGTCTTAATAACCGTAGCATTGTATTTAGTAGGAGGGCCAGAAGGAGCTGCAGGAAGAGTCATATTTGTTGGTATACTAAATGCNNCCTTGTAAAGATTTTCCTGTTCTAAATAGGGCATTAAAGCAACCATCACGCTGCCATTACTTCCTGGCGCTACTTGATGAGTTATCGTGGGTAATTTTCCATCAAAGGTCCCAGCAAAGTTATGCATCGCCAAACCTAACTGCTTCATATTATTTGCGCATTGAATCCTACTTGCAGCTTCGCGCACCTTTTGCACCGCAGGAAGCAACAAGCCAATCAAGATGCCTATGATAGAAATCACCACCAAAAGCTCTATCAGTGTAAATGCTTTTTTAATTCTTTCCATTGGGCGGCCTTCGTCAAAATGTAAAATTATAACCCTCAATTATTAATAAGCGGAATTGATTGCAAGTATTAGCCAATAAAACTTAAATAAATTAAGAAATAGTCAAAATACTGAGTTTATCCTTTGTATAAAAACAGAAAATTCATTAAAAATGCAACTAAAGTGATGTAGGGCACTTTATCGTTACTATTTAGAGTATAAAAGTATTGCCAGTTATAAGGTTAACTGCAGGGATCAATGCCAAGCCTCGCAATTAAAAAATACAGTCGAGTTTCCGTCGCAATTGCTCTTCATTGACTTTTAATTGGTTAACATTTCCGTTTATATGCATTGTCAGTTCTTTGTATGATCGTATTACTGCATAAGTCCTCTTTATCTTTTACTAAACCAAATGATCTGATCAAAACTATAAGTCGAAATCAAAAATATTCTCTTCCCCAAGTTTTATTTCAACAATTTGTTTACTGGAAGTGTTATATTCAGCTGGGATATACATTTCAATTTCGTCCATTAATTCACCACCTGGAGAAATACCAGGCGCTCCAACCGGGGGAATTATTTTTTTACCTGTTTTTTTAAAGCCCCATATTCGGACAACCATTAAACCTTTTCCAAGAGCTTGATTGTTTTTTAGTTCATACTTGCCTTCAATAATTTCCCCAGAGGACCCTTGGGCATTTCCATCAATACTATCGAAGGATATTTTCCCTCTTTCAATGGGGACTCCTAGAAAAAAAATCTTTCCGGAAACTTTCGCTTTTTCATTTTGGCAACCAAGAATCAAAGTAACCGATAAAAACACAATAAAAAATTCAGAGAAATTAATTTTTAATTTACCCATGGTATTAATTATCCCAATCTCTTCCTAGTAAATCACCGGCATTTGGGGTTACAGCCATCCACCATGTACTACTAGACATATTTGCCGTCAAAGATCGCACACTACCATCCGCCAAGCTAACTTGCATTCCTTCGGTATGCGCGGTTTGAGCCAAAGCATAATCACAATTTGTTTCATATGGATAAGGTGCAACTTGGAATTTTGATGAAGGCCCAACTTTTCCAAGACAAGGTCCCCATAAACTACCAGGGCCATCACCTTGAGCACTGTATCCTTGGGTTCCTGCCCGATTGCCATAAGCAAAAAATGGTTTATAGTGGCATCGATCATTTCCATGTGCCCAAAGACTACCGTATGGTGTAAGGGGTGAAGAAAGCAAAGATTTCCCACATTTTCCAAAGCGTTCAGCAAAAAGAACCGTGTTAGAGGTACCATCAGAGATACTATTTAATTTGGTTTTTCCATCTTGGTTATTTAAGATGTCACCTGCATCAGGATTCCCAAATACTTGATAATTTGCAGCATAATTTCCAACTCCCCAATTCTTATCAAAAATTCCATCAGATGTCGTGGTTTCAGTGGGACACCTATAAACTTGTACGACGGTTGTTCTCGCAATAGGTGCTAAAACCCTATCATTTGAATTCGCAACTATAGCCGCCAATTCAAGATATGGTAAAATGGCATAAAAAACATTTGTGCTAGGTATTGTCAAATCATTCATAAAATTTGGCCCAATAAACATAGCCGGAAATTGCATAAATGTATCATGGAAGTTATGACAACCCATCCCGATTTGTTTTAAGTTATTTTGACATTTAAGACGATTAGCTGCTGCGCGCACTTTTTGCACCGCAGGAAGCAACAAGCCAATCAAGATGCCTATGATGGAAATCACCACCAAAAGCTCTATCAGTGTAAATGCTTTTTTAATTCTTTCCATTGGGCGGCCTTCGTCAAAATGTAAAATTATTACCTTCATTTATTTATAAGCGGAATGGATTGCAAGCATTGGCCAATAAAACTTAAATAAATTAAGAAATAGTCAAAATACTGTATATATCCTTTGTGTAATGATAAACATTAGCCACGGTTCTTACTGTTCCGGTAAATATCAGAAGAAAGTGGGTAGGATTTTGAGAATAATTTGTTCAAATCTGGCATTTTAAACGACCGAAGAGCCTCATTAAATGCTTCCTACAACCTTTCTAAGCCTTACAATCCTGAAACGTAAGCAAAGGAAGCCTTCTTCATTTCGGGCTTCCGTTTGCATGTATACTGGGTAAAGAAATTGCTTTCGGCTAATATACCTCCCATACCAAAACATCATTGTTTTTTGGGATTTATGCCATTTGGAGTAATTGTCCCCTTTTTTTCCATCATACTAATAGGTGGTGGAGGTGGAATGCCAACAGTCGGGAGATTAGATTCATTTACAGGCAATGGTTTTGAATCACATCCTATAAATAAGGGTAATAACAGAAACAATAAAATGAAGCGCATTTAATTTATCCTAAAATTATTAGTTAGTTTCCAAATCGGCTGGCAAGGTAGCGCCATCGTTATAAGTCCATAGTCTTCGAAGTTGGTTAGTATTTATACCATAACGTACCGATCGAATGGAGCCATCTGCAAAGGAACAAGGCATTGAACCAGAATGGGGTGAAGAGAAATAATATTGCATATTAAGATCATCATAATCTTCAGGTACAAGGTAATCGGGGCTGCGTTTATGTTCCCAATGGTCCCCGGATGACCAAGATATATCGGTGCGGGTTTGACCATAAGCTGGCGGACTGCCACCATTATAATACTTTCGTGCAACTCCTTTATGGGCCATTAAAAGCGTATTAGAGGTGCCATCAGTTATTTTGTTAAAATCAGGGGGAAAATGGTTTGGTAAATTAAAAAATACTGCAGGAATCCCTTCCGCATAAAGATAAGGCCCACCAAGGATAGTGTACCAACCTGGAATACCAGACCAATTAACATGGTGAGCTGATCCATAATCATTTTTTGGCCCCACATCCACACCTCTTCTTGCGGGGCATAAAAACAGCTTGATAGGCTTAGGTGCTAGAGGAGGATTATCTTTTTGCTCTATATAAGGCAAGAGACTAGTGTAAAAGGTTAATGGTTGAAATGTAGGAGGATTTAACACACATCCATCATCATCAATCGGAAATGTAAGCATGGCATCCACATGATTATGACAAGCAAGGGCTAAATTTTTAAGATTATTTACGCATTGAAGACGAACAGCTGCTGCGCGCACTTTTTGCACGGCAGGCAATAACAACCCAATCAATATACCTATGATGGAAATCACAACCAAAAGCTCTATCAGAGTAAATCCTTTTTTAATTCTTTCCATTGGGCGGCCTTATCCAAAATATAAAATATTACTTTCTATTATTTATAAGCGGAATTGATTGCAAGTATTAGCCAATAAAACTTAAATAAATTAAGAAATAGTCAAAATACTGGGTTTATCCTTTGTGTAATTGCAAAAATTTGACAGTTTAAGGGCATCATCACCCCCAGTGGATGGGCTTGAGGACATTAAATTAGAGTGGGGATGTTGGAAGGCGGGCAAGCAAAAGCGTAGAAAGAATGGGTAATTGAAAAAAAGGATGTTGAAAGATCTTCGCTTGCGCTTCAGGCTTGTATTCATAAACGAGAAGTAAAAGGAAGCATAAGAATGGAACTCCGCATGCGCGAAGTTGACAAAGGCGGGGCAACTTAATTGACAAAGGTGAGGACAGCAAAGTTCACAAAAGCAAAGGTTCTCTTCGACAAGTTCGGCTGGCTCACCGCTAGCAAACTCAGGAACCGGAGTTAAAGGTATCGTAAATTAATATTGGCAGGATTCAATTCGAGTGCGAATAAGTTCCGCTTGTTGTTCACTTTGCAAAAGATAATTATTAAAGGGCGTAGAATTTGCAAGGTAACAACCAATAACTGCATAAACATCAACCAATGTTAAAGATCGATAAGACCTGACAATTCCTTCAGGGCTTTCGCCACGGAGGTATGCAGCCAACACCAACTCCAAAAGGACCCGACTTTTGCCGACTCGGAAAACACCTGATGGCTCCTCACAAATAGGAACAGGAACCGTCAAGGGTTCAAAATCAGCGGTTGTCATAAATAGATTCCTTTTTTGTTAATACCACTTTTATTATACTCTTCCAAATTTCATTCGCAATATCGGCCTTTTTTATATTTCAATTCTACCCTCATGGTTTGCCAAAAAGATAGAAATAGCCTGCCTGGGGGAAAGCATTAAAGGTGCGGGGTGGGACAAACATAACCGGATTTCTTAAATCCCTCGAGGCAAGCTCAATAAAACTAATAGATTTTATTTTTAGAAAAACAATCTGATAAACAAGTTGGGTAATTTAATTTACAAAAGTATTTTACTATACTAAAATTAGATTATTAATTATTCCCCAGTTAATTAAGATATCACTTATGAGCTTTCGTAGAAATGGATTTACATTAATAGAATTATTAGTTGTAATTGCTATTATTGCAATACTTATAGGTTTATTGCTTCCTGCAGTACAAAAAGTTCGAGAAACAGCAAGTAAATTATCCTGTTCAAATAATTTAAAGCAATTGGGACTTGCTTTTCAAAACTACCAAACAACCCATGAAGCTTTTCCTTCCTTGACCGGATCATACAGTGGAGGTCAAGCGCCTATTCACTGGCCAACAAATCTTTTACCATATCTTGAACAAGAAAATATTTTTAAACAATACGACCAACAATCTTATTGGGCATCGACTACCAATATTTCTGCGATAACCACAAAAGTGAAAACCTTTTTATGTTTATCTACACCAGACATTAGCGGTTATATGCCTTCAGCACCCAATGGAAAAAAATATGCTACTTTAGATTACACGCCTATGCTAAATATCGATCCAGTTCAAATGGCAGCAGGTTATGTGAATCCTCCTCCAGATCAAAATTTTGGTTTTATGAATCCATACGATGGGGTTCGAATAACAGATATTATTGACGGACTTTCAAATACGATGGTCCTTGGAGAAGATGCAGGCTTTCCTGTATCTTTCCAAAAAGGGAAAATATTAAATAACGGTTTCGCATTTCCTTGGAGTTGGGCTGGAGATTATCCCGGGACAAATTTTGATGGCTGCAACCAAGATGGATCTCTAGGAGGCCCATTTACAATGAATGGTTTAAATATGTGTGAATTTTATAGTTTCCACCTTGGCGGAGCTAATTTTTTAATGGGTGATGGACATGTGATTTTTATTACAGAAAATATTCCATCTAAAGAAATGGCAAAAAAAATTACACGAAGTGGGCAAGAAGTCATTCAGGATTAATTTCAAGTCATGGAAAAATGGTTTTACATTAAGAATGATGAAGTTTTCGGGCCTATTGGCAGGCGGGAATTTAAAATCCTGCTTAAGGAAGGTTTTTTACAACCTAATGACCATGTCAAAAAAGACGGTATGAAAAAATGGGTGCGTGCAAAAAGACTTGTAAAAGTTAAAAAGAAAAAAACAAATAAAACTAACAATTTAGTTGTGGAATCAATACCTTTCCGAAATATCGTTGCAATAATTGAAAATCAAGATTTAGGCAAAAACACTCCATCTCCAAAAAATAATAATCCTGGCCCTATACCTAAACAAGAATCTACGCAAGCCCTCGCAAATTCAATTCTTAATAGCAATATGACGGAAAGCCCAATTGCAAAATATAACGACATAAAGCCTTCTCAAAAATTTTCATTTTCAAATAACAAAATATTATTATGTCTTTTAGTTTTAATGTTTTTATTTTTTATTCCAAACTTATTTTCCCCACCTTTAAATCTAATTAAGACTTCTTCTGTACAAGGGGAAGTTTATTTTAAAGGAAAAATTGTTCCTGTTGGTACGATTTATTTTGTGCATGAAAAAGGAATGGGCTCATCTAAAATAGATGAGTTTGGAAAATACCAAATTTTAAACGTACCAGTTGGGTCCTGCAGAATTATGCTCCAGATGCCAACAGACAAAAATATAACATCAGGTAACAAGAACTCTTCAGACGAATTACTTTTTCAATCCCAAACAAAAAAAGAAATTCCCATACCAATCAAAAGTATAAAAATTCCAGATAAATATTTTGATGTACGAACTTCTGGACTTCAATATTTAGTTAATGATGACGCTAATCAAACATTCCAAATACAATTAGATAATTAAAAATTATAATTCCATCTTAAACGCTAGCATAAATTACCTCATGGTTTGCCGAAGGGATAAAAGTAGCCTGCCTGGGGGAAAGCATTAAAGGTGCGGGATGGATCGAACCTAACCGGATTTCTTAAACACCATTCAAAATATTTTTCGCCTTTTTTACAATCAACAATTTCGACAGTGCCTACTAAAACCCCGCGAGGCAACTTCAAAGGATCTAGCGGATCTTCATGCCCGGGAAGTTGCACAGGCGTCTTCGCTGCATAGATATAAATCTTGCCCCGATGCGAAGTGGGCCAAGTGCGATACTCAATTTTCTTATCACCCCGCAGTATCCGCTCTGCATAAGGCTGCCTAATACTTAAAGCTCTGATTTTTTCAGGTTCTACAGATTTCACTTCGTTCTTAGTAGCTTCTTGACCACCAAGAAGCTTGGCAAGATTGATTGCTGTATTAGGTGAAAGTTCGCGAACACCTCTAAAGGTTTGGGGATCAGGTTTGAAATCGGAACCATCGCCTTTGAACTTTGGATTGGTGCCATCTGCGAAGCGAAAAGAAATAAGCACGCTTACGGGGACATATAAATCAAACCGCATTCGGGTGTTGAGTGATCGATCATGAAAGACATAATCTTTAGCCCATGTATGCGCGTCTTTAGGGAGTAGATTTTTAGACTCAACTGCGTTCAAGGTTCCAATTTCAACTTTTAGGCAACCCATGAGATGCAATGCATCTGCAAAGCAAGCGACTATAAAGAGCTGATCGCCTTTGGTTATGCCTCGTTGTTTAAATTGATTACTTGCTGCATAGATAAGGGGACTATGGGGTGCAGATTTCCAAACCTCGAACTCTGCACGAGTCCATAATTGGATAAAAGATCGGGTCATGGGCGAAATGACTCCAGCTTCATTTTAAGTGAATTAAGGGATCGGAATAAACTGCACCGCATCGGCCACAACATGGCCATTGGTGTTGGTGTTAGTAATAAGAACAGTTGCAGCATTATTTTTTTTGAAATCAAATTTGCCAAGGGAGACAAAGCCAACCTTATTAACTTTACGCTGGTCTAACAAAACAGTTTTAGAACCTGAAGCATGTTCAATGGTTAAAGGAACATTGTTTGCCCGATTTCCATTGGAGGTAAAATAAAAGCGGACTTCATAAGATCCATCTGCGGGAAGCTTTGCTTGGAAGGAAACAGATTTTAAGCCATGGCCTTCATTACCATCATGGATGTAGCCATTGCCTACAAAGCCACTGATGGTGGAACTTTCACCCCAAGAACCTTTTTTGGTAGCTTGGATATCATCGATGACAACACCAGCCATTTTTTTAGGATCTAAAGCAGGAAGGCTGGGAACAGCATCTTTAGATTCAAGCACCTGTTTATCTTCTAACAATTTGGTTCTAAGTTTTTCGTAGGGAAGATCCTGTACATCAATTTTTGCATCAATGGCTAAGCAAGCAGCGGTTGCAGCAGACTGGCCTAGGATAAAGAAAACAGGTTCCATGCGAGTGCTGCCATAGGCCATGTGAGAGCAGGATATGCAAACAGGGACAAGCAGATTAGTTGCATGTTCCTTTTTTGGGGTGATGGATTTGTAACTGATTTTGTAAGGGCCACCTGGGCTGACTTGGATATCGCCTTCGTTTTGCACTTTGCCATCTGGTGTGACATAGCGCATGCAGTTAT
>JAPLNF010000114.1 GCA_026692965.1 Planctomycetota bacterium | reverse complement strand
TCATGCAGAAAATTTCTTTTAATGAAGATCGCTCTGCTGTTTGGCTAGCGTTTCTTTTTATCGCCCTTGCACTTTGTCTGCCTTTAGGCGTGGGCAATCTTCTCGGCTGGGTTCTAGGTGTTAAAGTTTGGACCGACCCGCTTAACGCCCTCGCCCCTATGGGGAAATCTTTTTCCCAGATTCCAGGCTGGATAAGCTTGATTGCAACTCTTGCTTTTATTGCACTTCTGCTTCTTTGGGAACGCAGGCGATTTGCAGAAAATAAAAAATCCTTCCTAGCCGCACTTCTTATTGTTCTTACACTCACCATGTTTGGTTGGGTGCTGGGCCATGCTGGAATTGTTGCTGCAGTTCCCAACGAAAGAGAAAAGCTTGGGCTTAAATGGTCGATGGGTTTAACAGGCGAAGCGGGATATCTGGCTGCATTATTTATTGGATTGATCATTGGGAATTTCTTTACATCCTTTGCAAAATTCCTCTCGCAGGCAGCACGCACCGAATGGTTTATCAAAACTGCAATTGTTTTAGTTGGGGCAGGCGTAGGGCTTAAAGGGCTCGAGCAGGCAAATCTTGCGGGCACAGTTTTTTTTCGGGGTTTGGCTGCAATTGTCGAGGCCTATTTAATCTACTGGGCGTTGGTTTACCTGATGGCAAGAAAAGTTTTTGGATTCAGCAGAGAATGGGCCGCGCCTTTGGCATCAGGCATTTCAATATGTGGCGTATCCGCAGCCATTGCTACGGGTGCGGCCATCCGTGCTAGGCCGGTTGTACCAATCATGGTTTCATCTTTAGTCGTGGTATTTTCAGTTGTCGAACTTTTAGTTCTACCTTTTTTAGCACACGCAATTATTCCAGAAGAGCCGATGGTCGCCGCAGCTTGGATGGGCCTTGCAGTAAAAACGGATGGTGCAGCCATTGCTAGCGGGGCGATTACCGAGGCTTTATATATGGCCCAAGGTGGATTTCAAAAAGGCTGGATGTTGATGACCACCACCACCGTAAAAATCTTCATTGATTTATTCATAGGCGTCTGGTGCTTTATCCTTGCTTGTGTTTGGGTCTATGGGATTGATCGCAAGCCAGGCGAAAAGGTTTCGCTTAAGGAAGTCTGGGATCGATTTCCAAAATTCGTAATTGGATATTTCATCGCTTTTGCATTGTTCATCACTTTGGGGCTTTGCTTCCCCGAGAAAATTAAAGAGCTTAAAGAATCATCCACCAATCTTGATGCCTTCAGAAAATTCTTCTTTGCCCTCGCTTTTTTCAGCATTGGTTTGTCTGCTGATTTCAAACGACTTTGGCAGGAGGGATTGGGCAAATTAATCTTGGTATATGTTGTCTGCCTTTTTGGATTTGTAATCTGGATCGGCTTGGGAATATCTTGGCTCTTTTTTCATGGCATCATGCCACCCACAGGAGTTACTCCATGAACAATCCCCAAGAATCTGAAAAACTAGTTGATGAATTACACAATCAACCGTATGAACCAATGGTAGCTGCGGAAATCTGGCTCGTTTCCTTAAGTTTGTTTACAGGAATCAGCATTCTCATCATTTTAGCGTTAGTATTAAAAAATTGATCTTCATTGATCACTGCTATAAAAGTAGGCAGATTTCTTAAAAATAAGCACTTCATCAAATACGCACGTCATTGATTCAAACTCTTCATTAAGAACACCTCAAACTCTAACACTAAGAGCTTAAACCCTTGTTATTATGAGTTTTGTATAGTGATTGATTTTCCTTATCAGGGATTTTGATCAGGCTAATTTGTTCTTTTTAGCGATTACTCGGCATTGGCACGGTGTTTGCTTCCCACTAAGTTACTGTAGAAACTTTTATTGGGCGAATTTTAGTTTTATGAAAGGAGAAAGTGATGAAATTAGTGCATCACAACTTTACTAATGCAAAAATTCTTTCGAAAAAAATAACCCTAGTTAAAAACATGCTGATTAAAATGCCATCAAATAAGGCGTGTTCAATACCGATGCTCGCTTGTTGGCGCCTCTCCTAAAATCCTATTTTTTAGTGTTACACACAAATAATTTTGATTTAGGAGAATTGATTTTATGTTTTCAATATTCAAAACTTTATCTTGGACAGTGTTGGTTTCCGCATTGGGTTATACCTTTATTGATTTTCCCGAAACTGTTTATTTTCTGGTTAATCCAAACGAGTATCAGGCCCAAATGGATAACAGTAAAGCAGCTTTTGACGAAATGAATGCGCGCGATCAACTTATGGTCCAACGGAACATGTTAAAAAACCTAGTATCCAACGCCTTCAAGCAACAAGAGATTTCTATCTATCAAGCTGCAAGTTGTTTTCAAACACTAATGCTTTATTCCAATGATAAAAATGGTAAGATTCCCCACGGGCACGAAAATTATACCTCCGACATCCGGGCTTGTCTGAGTTTACTTCTTTGGCTAGATGATCCAGCGTTAAAAGGTAATAATTTAGAAGTTGTAGTGAATGATTTTCGCAACATTGTAAATATTGCCAAGAATGGATGTTACCAAATCGAACTTCCGTTACCGCCCGCCAAACTGCTTGCAGAATACCTTTACTAACTTAATTTTCCATATCCTTAATTATAACGATTTCCAAATGTACCAACCACGGGTAGTACCAACGCTGCCTGGAACTCCAAACTTTCGCAGATGAATAATAGAAGCTTAACCTTCGGGCGAGATGGGAATCTTCCGCAAGCTTTTATTTTCTACACCGGGATGACCTTTAAAACCTTGGATTCCAACCTTTGCGTGAAAGATGCCATTGGGCCCACCCGTACTGCAGAAAATTTCATCATGGTTAGGGCCACCAAAAGCAATGTTGCTAACCACTTGTGCAGGGATATCAACATGGCCAAGCACCTTCTTTTCAGGAGAAAGAACGAGTATGCGGCCTTGCTTAGTTTCAGGGCGTTGGAAATCAGCAACCCATAAATTACCTTGATTATCGAAAGCACACCCATCACCGCCACTGCCCCCAAGATCGTAAAAGAGTTCGGGTTCTGCGAAAGGTTTGCCTTCCTCTGGAATTAAATA
>JAPLNF010000113.1 GCA_026692965.1 Planctomycetota bacterium | reverse complement strand
TCTTCCAAAATGAATTGCCTATTCTCGCGGCGGAACAGTCGGAGCGCTACTCTTTCGCCATGAATGGTCGGAAATGTACTGACTCGCACTTCAATCCCTTCCAGCGAATCAACCTGAGCTATACGGCCTTCTTGGGGAATATCTTGCCTATAGGAAAGTAAGTTTGCGAGAAACTTTAAGCGGGCGATGATATTTGGCCCCAACTCTCTTGGCAATTCCGTTGAAGGCAAAATTACACCATCGACTCGAAAACAAACGTGAAGTTTATCCACCCATGGTTCGATATAAACATCGGTCGCCTTGCACTTATCGCCAATTTCAAGAATGTTGGCAACAAGCAATGCTACCCGCTCTGGCCCGTGCTTTTGGCCCGGGTCAAAATCTTTTAAGCAGATTGAGTGCGGAATATTCATGTTTATTAAGAATTCCAAATAGGATTGCGCTAACATCTTATATCAATTATCCGTGGCAATAACAGTTTATTTATCAGATTATGTTCGCCCTCTGAACGAGATAGCGTTTAAAATCAAGACATTGTTTTTCCTGGACTAATACTTATGCTCGACTCTAAAAGTAGATCGCTTCTGGCAGCAATATTCTTGCGTACACGCAAGGCGTTGGAAGGGCGACCTTCTGGCCCCATGAAAGCCAGAATACCCTGTGGCGGAATGGATTTTGTAGAGCTACGCGAATACGAACCGGGCGACGAAGTCAGACATATAGACTGGAAATCCTCTTCAAGGTCAGGCAAAGTCCTAGTCAAAAAGTTCATGCATGATCAAGAGATTTCGATCCGGATTTTTGCATGCACTAGTGAAAGTATGAATTATTCCACAACGGGATCAACCAAACTGGAAGTGCTTGCAGAACTTGCAACTGCACTGGGTTGGATTGCCATTAACTCAGGGAACAGATTCTCCCTGTTTAAATTCGACAAAGCGGTCGAACGAATCATCAGTCATGCAAACAGCGAAAAACAAGTCCAAGCAATGGGTGCAAGCCTACTTAACTTTCAAAAACCAGTTAAAAGTATGTACGGCAGCCTATGGAACACTCTTGCTGAAAAACAAACGCCTCGAAGCATGATTTTTGTTTTGTCTGATTTTTATGAACCAATAGATCCTGTGCTTTTTGGTGCTTGTGCAAACAGGCATGATCTGCACTTATTACGAATTCTTGACCCAAGGGAAATCTCTCTCCCGGAATCCCCTGATATTCCTTGCAAAAACCCTTGGAATTCTAATCCGATTTTAGTCAAAAGTTCCGACAAAGATTTCCGCAATCAATACCTTCAGCTATTTGCCGAACACGAAAACAAAGTGGCGGGGTTATGCAAAAGTAATGGTGCAGGGTTTCTTCGCATCAGCACATCCGAACCCTATCTTTCAAGCTTAATTAGTTATTTCAATCAAACATTCAAAGGCTATTAACACTTACGATGATCGCTTCTCCGCTTTTAATATCGTTGATAGGTTGCTTTCTATTTCAGGTAAATACTGAAACAATTATAGTTCCTGCGCTATCATCGCCCGAAGGAGTCGAGGCCAGTATTCAAGTTAAATTATTGGATGAAAGGTTGCCTGGGGCGGTTTTCTCGATCCTTCTAAAATTTGAAACCACAAAAGAGGTTGTTGTTTCTCGATTCAGCTTGGAAGAGAAATACAAGAAAGATTGGGAACTTTTACCTGCAGGCAATGAATCGAAAACCCAAACGGAAGGCAAAGCGGTGCAAACCATTCCGTTTATTCTTCGGGCTAAAAAAACCGGTCCGATAGATATTCCCACGCTGGAAGCATCTGCATTGCTTGATTCAAAAAATGTTCCCCTAGTCTGGGAAAACTGGCTCTTTCCGGAAAAGCTATTTCCTTTCAAGGAACTTGATACACCAGAAAAAAATGGTGGCCCAATTATTGACTTCCATTCCCCCTGGTTTGCAATTGGATTGCTAATATTGATTGCATTAGGTGTTTTCGGGCTGGTAAAAAAACCGCCCCTATTGATTCCATCAGAATTAAATATTACAAAGGAATTAGAAACTTGGTTGAAAAAAGTTGATGCCCTTTCTTTGGAAGAATGCATCACAACCCTTGATCCCGTTCTTCGAACGGAACCAGCAAATTTCAAAGGATTGACACCATCCCAAAGATTACTGCTTGAGAATGCATTGCAGGCAATCGAAGAAATCAAGTATTCAAAAAACAAAGACCGAGCAACTTTAAAATCTGCCATCAGCGAATTAGTAAAAAACCTTTAAATCCATAAAGTTTGCGATCTATAAGCATTATACCAATTACTCCGGTTGCCAAAACCAAGAAGTATAGCAAAGCCTGATAAATCAAGTCATCCAGGAAGAATGGGGAGCCGATATCTAGGGTATCAATCTTGCAACCAACTCTCGATCGTCATCGAAATGGCTGAAAGGTTTTTTTTAATTCAAAACAAAACGGAGACATAGTCATGAATGAATTGAATCCTTCGAACCGAAATTTGTTAATCGCAATTGCAGTAACTCTTGGTATTTGGGGGTGTGCTCAAAACCCTGGACCTTCTCCTAAAGTTCAAGCCGAAAAAATCAAGACTCTTGAAGAGCGCCTATCAAAAATGGAAGATGACCATCAAATTCTTTTATCAACAAGAGATCAGATGAAATCGCGCATTAGTGCTTTGGAAGAAGATCGCACTGCTTTAGAAAAGAAACTGATCCATCATAAAGAAGTTGTTCAAGAAAGGGACGAGCTTAAAGCCCTAACAGATGTCAGAACTAGTGAACGAGATGCCAGCCAACTACGCTGCGAGTTATTCAAAAAGGGATTGCAAGAATTGCTAGGTCAGGATGATTCAATGATTTCGACATCCAGACCAGCGCCCAGCAGAGCAACTGCAGGCATACCATTCACATCAAAATAAAGTGCGTCAAAAAAAACGCCAGCTTGATCTGCATGATGCAGTTTAAGCTGGCGTTGCTCTTTTAGTCATGTATATATTCGATAACTGCCTGTCGTTTCATATCAGAAAGCATGCGCTTCATTTCATACTGCCCTGCTTCATTTCGCAAGCGATCTCGAACCTGCTTTTGCACCTTCTCATCAAAAACCTTTATCCCTGCATGTTCTCGTTTAACCAGCATGATAACATGAACACCAGTAGGCAATTCGACCAGCGGACCAACCTCTCCGTCCTTTAATTCAAACAGATACTTTTCAACTTGAACTGGCTTGATTTCGCCCTTCTTTCTACCTATCCCTTCTGCATTTCTAAATGCGCCATCCCCATGGCAATACTCTTTGCTCAGCTTGGCAAAATCTTCACCTTTCTTCGCCCTTTCAACCACTTTTTGAGCGGTCTCCTTCGCATCTTCCTGCGATTTAGAATTCCTGTAACTAATGAAGATGTCCTTCCACTCTACACTGTCTTGAATTTGGAATTCTTCAGGATGGCTTTCGTAATAATCACGAATCTGCTTATGCCCTATGCGATCCAAATTAGGTAAGATTCTGGTTTGCATATACTGCATTGCTATAAAGTTTCTTTCCGATTGCCTTCGAAGCAAATCAATTGAAATGCCCTGCGATTCCAAAAGCGCCTTGAATT
>JAPLNF010000112.1 GCA_026692965.1 Planctomycetota bacterium | reverse complement strand
CTCAAGCCTCTGGGCCAGCCTTAATAAATCGGTGGTGAAATCCTTGAACTGTTGCTTAAGCCGTTCTTGGCTACCGGTCACATCCGCTTGTATGGCTTTATTGTCTTCCTTGGCAGGTTTTGCGTCTTGCGCTTGTACGATTGCAAAAGCTAGTCCAAGAAAAAGTATTAATGAACCAAGGCGGGTAAACATGGAACCACTCCCCTAGAATCAATTCGAAAGTCTAGAATAAGCTCGGATAACCCATTCATACACATTATTGACGAGCGAGACGAGATTTGCCAACAGGATTGTTAAGAAAGGGTTAAGTTTGCCCACCCCTATTGGCCAAATTATGAGAAAAAAGTGAAAACACCCCCTAAAAGGGCTCTCCTTGCGCTATTTTGGTCAATAACCAATGCCTTTATGGCACTTGGGGTATTGGTTTGCCATCGTTCTTTTGAAGCAGCAGTTTAAATATCTCTTGGTCGATGGGCATTTTGAAAGTTCGTACCGAACCATCGCAATAAGCAGCGGAAGATTTGCCATCAATGCTCAACATTTTTGGCAAAGCTTTGGTTGGATCAAAAGCAAAATCGTTGGGATTAGTCCAAACCACAGGCTCTTCAGCTTCTACCACCATGACAGTATTGGAGGTTCCATCCGTAAAGGTTTGTATTTTGACAGATTTATCAAGTTCGAATGCAGCGCCTTTGCCATAGAAAAGACGGTAATGTGTTTTATTATCGCCTGGCTTATTCGCTTTGGGGTGGAAATAAACATTTGGCATGTTCTTTGCAAGCTTTAAATTGTGTTCGCTATCCCAAGGCTCATCCATTTTAAATTGTTTGTAAAGTGCCTCTTCTTCGATGTATTGAAGGATTGCAACGCGCCAGCTGAGCAAGGGCTTGCCAGTTTTCTTGTCGCAGATTGCTGCAGCGGGAAAACCATTATAAGTGGCTTCATAATTGTGCATGGACAAGGCTATGTACTTAAGATTATTCATGGACGATGCTCGCTGGGCAGATTCTCTTACCTTGGCAATAGCAGGCATCATCATACCAATTGCGATTGCAGTAGTGGGAATCAAGGCATTGGAGGAAATCTGGGGCGTGGTGTAATCCGCCTTCAGGGAAGTTCCAGCCAAGGTGATGGGGGGATTCTTCAGGAGGTTTTCTGCTTCGTTAAGAATTGCCAAGCCAGCCATGGCTGATAAAAACTCGGGTAGGTCGGTCAAAGGGTTGGGGCCCACTTGGTCTTTAGGAAATACCCGTTTCTCCACTTCTTTTCGGGGTTCCGCTAACTGGGCAAGGCCCATTTTTGCAAACCCTTTGATGGTTTCAAGCGCAGCCTTTGCTTGCCCTTCTTTTTCGTAGGTGATCGTGGTGGAAAGGCGGATGGTTTTTTCAACAGCGATTCCCGCTTCCATGTATTGGATGCCATTGACGATGGCATTGAAAGGCGGTGGAGCAAAAGCAAAAACTTCTTTAGGTATGGGTTCAAGGTTGATTGCAGCATTGATAAGCCCGGCAGCATTGCCCTTTAAAAATCGGGCAAAGTCGCCCTTGGCAGGGGCAGTGTTCTTTCCCAAGGTAGCTAGCAGAGATGGGGCGCCCACTGCAATCAGCTTCCCTTGATTCATCAAAATCAGGCCGGTTCCATCTTTCACCACCATGTTGACGCCATCTTTTTTTATTGTTTCACCATCAGGCATTGCAGATACAAACAAAGCCTTTTCTTCCACTGGCTTCTTGAGTGAAATCAAAAATGCGAAATCCGGAGAAGATCCCAGATTTTTCGGAAACATTACAAACCCCGTGACTGTTTCAACAGTGGTTGGGTCTGGGACAAAACGCTTTTCTAATTCGACCAAAGCCTTAGGGCCAGCCTTTTTCAAAAGCTCCCGCATTTCCTTCATTGATTCAGACTGCCAAAGCTTTGCCAGATCCATGTGCACCGCTGCAACTGCATTACCAGGCACCAATTTTAAATCTTCCGGTTGCTGCGCAACAACATTGCTAATGCAAATAAATGAAATGCATAACACAAACCCAAAGACAGATTTTGAAAAATGATTCATGATAGCCCTCAAGGTTTAGAACAAATTATCTAATCGTTAGATTGTTATCTACCACGATTCATTAAATCAATCCAAGGTTTTTAACTAATTCTTCAGAGCTTGGCACTCGGTTAAGGCTATAAATATGAATTGCATTAGTGCCATGCTTGATTAGCTTGCTGCAAATATCGGTACAAACATCGACGCCCACATTGCGTACCTCTTCATCGGTTTTGCAAGCATCAATTTTTTGCAGTATGTCGGAGGGAATCTTTGCGCCACACATTGCGGTGAATCTTTTTACCTGCTCTGCACCTAAGAAGGGAAGAATCCCCGGAATGATTGGAGCAGTTACTTTGTGCTTGGTTCGCAAGTAATCCTGAAAAGTTAGGAACGCATCCACATCGTAGAATAGTTGCGTGACTATAAATTGCGCTCCCGCATGAACCTTGGCTGCAGTGCGATCCCAATCGAGAATTTTATCCGAGCATTCGATATGGCCTTCTGGGTAGCCTGATGCTCCGATTGCAAAGTGCTTTTTTTCTTTGATGTACTCGATTAAATCCAGACTGTGGGAAAACCCTCCCTCGGTGGCTTTGAATTCAGTTTCGCCTTTAGGTGGATCGCCCCTAAGTGCGAGGATGTTTTCAACACCCATGCCCCGGGCTTCTTCAAGAACCTCGCCAATCATTTCACGGGTGGAGCCCACACAGGTGAGGTGTGGCATAGCTTCGATGCTAAATTCTTTTTTGATGCGATTTACAATACGAAGGGTTTGGTTGCGGGTGCTACCACCTGCACCATAAGTAACAGAGGTAAACGTAGGATTTAGGGATTTAAGCTTGGGGATAGTTTCTTCAAAAAGTACGCGTTCACCTTCCTCGGTTTTCGGTGGGAAGAATTCGAGTGAGAAAGTAACTTTATTAGTGTTTAACAAATCCGTGATACGCATGGAACTAATTCTCTAATCTTTGTAATAGCCCTATCTAGTCAAATGTAACCGAAAGCGCATAAAAATCTCAACAGAACTTCATCTCGAGTTGGGATTTTGCATTAAAAATAACTTCACGAGCGCATGGAAATTATATGAAAAGGCTTATGATGTGACTTCTTGTGCCAATTTCTGCAGTTCTGTGATTAATTTAATAATCACTTAATTAAGAAGTGAAATAGCAGTCTATTTAATGGAGAGATTCCTGACTAACTTTTTCATCAAGACATAAAGACCCCGGCTATATCTGATGGATCCACCAGAAAGAAGCTGTCAATTAATTCGAAATTGTTGCCATCAAATATTTTAACATGCGGCCCACCTGTCGGCCCAGCACCAGTAATGATATCCATTATGCCATCGTTATTGCGATCAGTAAGGCCAACTCTAACGCCACCGATAAAAGCGGCATCGTAAGCATAAAAGCTATTAAGTTCTGCGAGTGTTCGAGATTCAAATATTTTAACATGTGCAGCGCCTCCAAATCCTGTGCCTGTAACAATTTGGGTTGTGCCATTTGCATGAATATCACCTGCAGCGACGAAAACCCCGCCAAGGAAAGTAGAATCATAAGCCATGAAAGATAAAAGCTCGTTGCCGCTGATTGCATCAAAAGCTTTTACATGAGGTGCACCCCCCGCGCCTGCACCGGTGATGATATCTAATCTGCCGTCACCATTAACATCGCCAAGGGCAATCGAAACACCGCCTATAAACGTAGGTGCATAAGCCATAAAATCGAGGATTAGTTGATTGTTTCTTCCATCAAAAACTCGGACATTAGGTCCGCCACCTGGGCCAGCGCCAGTAACGATATCAACAATTCCATCGCCATTGATGTCTCCTACAGCAACCACAACACCGCCTCTAAAGTTGGTGTTGTATGCGAAGAAAGAGCTTTTTACGGCACCAGTCAAAGGATCAATTACCATGACATGTGGACCGCCACCAACACCGGGTGCGGTTACAATGAAGTATTGTCCATTCCCTTCGAAATCGCCTGCGCCAACATGGATCGCGCCTTGAAACTGTGGATAGGGGTTGAAGCTAGAAATGATTTGGCCATTTGCTTGATTGGTAATAACAATGGATCCCAAATCGGTTTTTAATAAATCAGCAACACCATCATTGGTAATATCAAAGAAAAACGCAGTGGAGCCACCACTTAAGGAATGTGAATCCGATTCCCCGACTTGGATGGTTACAAGTGTTTTGGATTGTTGCCAAGCTTGTGAGAAGACGGAGTTGGATTGAGGGTCGGAAGAGAGCAGGGTGTTGCCATCTGGGGAGAGCAGGAACGTGCCACTAAAGTTTGACCAAGAAGAATAGCCATAAAGGGATTGAGTATATGTCCAGATATTATTGGAACGTTGGAAAAAGAAAATGCCGCTATCAGCAGTAAATACATTCATTTCTTTGACAAAAACGGTGGTTCCATCGTTTGAGATACCAACTACCCCACCAAAATTAGAACTAAGCAGATTGCCTTTAGGGTTGAGAGTAGTTTGTAGAGACCAAGTCGAAGCAGAACGTGTATAGATGAAAGCAATACCCTTACCTGAATTGCTAACAGAAGAACCAATGATGGCGGTATTGCCATCTGCGGAAAGCCCAACTGACGATCCGAAATTAGAGCCAGCATCCAGATTTGGGGGCGTAACTTGGGATTGGAGAGTCCAAACGCCATTGGTTCTGGAGTAGAAAAAAGCACTTCCTGTAGCGACACCGTTTACGGGGAAGGATTCGTAACTAAGTAAAGCCGTGTTGCCATCTGCGGAAAGAGCAGCATAATTGCCTTGATGATACAAGTAACTCATGCCACTTTGTTGAGCCAAGTCTGCCTCTTGGGTCCACACGCCTCCGGATAAAGAATAAATATATTGCACGCCATACTGGGTACCCGCAAAGAGGGTGCTACCATCTGCGGAAATAATTACCTTGGATCCAAACCTCACAATACTAGAGGGATTGTTGATGTTAGGTGTGACTAAGATTTTAGGTTGTTCGGTCCAAACATTACTGGATCGGGTGAATACATAAACGCCACCTTGGATATAGGTGTTAAAAGATCCAGGTGCGCCAACAACTAAAGTATTGCCATCGCCAGAGACGGATACAGAACTGCCAAAGGAATCATTAGCAATACCATCAGAAGCGAAAATCTGGGATTGTAAAATCCAGTTATTGCCCGACTTCGAAAAGAGATAGACAGACCCTTGATCACTGTTGGAACCCACATTATCTAATGGGGCGCTAACTGCCATGGTGTTGCCATCGGAAGATAGGGCAATGCTTGAACCAAACTGATCGTAAGCTTCGCTGTTTTGGGCTTGAACTTTTACTTCTTTTCCAACGGCAGAATATTCAAATGAAAAAACACCTTTAGTGGGGCTGTTAAAAGTAAAGGTGTTATCAGGGTTTTGAATCAGCGTTGGGCCCGCAGGACTGATAATTGGAAATAGCTGTACCGGATTAGGAGCACCGGCAGTATAAGAAGTTCCAAGATTACTTAATTGCAATCCGCCTCCGTCAAGATTTAAATCGTTTTGAAGTACATTAAGTACAACGTTAGTATTGGGTGCTATGTTTTTGTAAGTGTCTGATGCAGCTTGAATAATGTGGTTTGTTATTACTGGGGTTGCATCTGTAAACCAAGAAACACTGGTACTTGCCTGCTGAATTAGGTTTCCTGCAATATCAGTAATGCTAGTACCATTGGGATTTAGGGTAAAGGTGTAATTACCTGAAACAGAGGTAATGCCTTGAATGCCCGTAATGGTGTAAACATTTCCAGAATTAGTTATTCGCGCCCCGGTAAGAAAAACGGATTTACCATCTCGAGTTAATGTTAAATCTTTGATATCAAACCCTGCTATGGGTTCTGAAAAGTTTAGATTAATCGTGGCAACTGGAGTGGTTCGCGGAGTATCTACCAAAGCAAAAGTGCCTGTGGGTGAAACTGTATCGATAATTACATTTAATATTTGAGAGCGTGGGGAGGTAATACTGTTGTTATCTGTACTTGTTGCAGTGAAAGAATAAAGCCCATCTAAAAGTGTGGTTGCTGTGTGGTCAAATAACCAACTTCCCTGAGAATTGGCCAAGGTAGAGCCGATGTTATTTGCGCCGTTATAAAGAGTAACTGTGTTGTTAGGGCTTGCATTTCCTGAAAGAAATATTGTTTGATCGTTGGTGATGCCATCCGAATTTGAAAACCCGGTGTCTGTAACAACCGTGCTAATGTTAGGAGTATTAAAAGTACCAACTGTGAGAGTTACAGGAGTTTTGGATTGTTGCCAAGCTTGTGAAAATACGGAGTTAGATTGAGGGTCAGAAGAGAGTAGGGTGTTGCCATCTGGGGAGAGTAGGAACGGGCCACTAAAGTTTGACCAAGAGGAATAGCCATAAAGGGATTGAGTATGTGTCCAGATATTATTGGAGCGTTGGAAAAAGAAAATGCCACTATCTGGGGTAAATACATTCATTTCTTTGACAAAAACGGTGGTTCCATCATTGGAGATACCCACTACCCCACCAAATTGAGAACTTAGCAGATTGCCTTGCGGGTTGAGAGTAGTTTGTAGAGACCAAGTCGAAGCAGAACGTGTGTAGATGAAAGCATTACCCTTACCTGAATTGCTACTAGGAGCGCTAATGATGGCGGTATTGCCATCTGCGGAAAGCCCAACTGAATACCCGAAATTAGTGTTAGCATCGAGATTCGGATGTGTAACTTGGGATTGGAGAGTCCAAACGCCATTGGTTCTGGAATAGAAAAAAGCAGTTCCGGAAGCGACGCCATTGACGGGGAAAGATTCGTAACCAAGTAAAGCAGCGTTGCCATCTGCGGAAAGAGCAGCATAATTGCCTTGATGATAAAAGTAATTCGTGCCGCTTTGTTGGGCTAGATCAGCCTGTTGAGTCCAAACTCCACTTGATAAAGAATAAATATACTGCCCGCCACTTTGAGCACTAGCAAAAAGGGTATTACCATCTGCGGAAATAATTACCTTGGATCCAAACCCTATGATACTAGAGGGATTGTTGATGTTAGGTGTGACTAAGATTTTAGGTTGTTCGGTCCAAACACCACTGGATCGGGTGAAGACATAAACGCTGCCTTGGATTTGGGTTTGAAAAGATCCTGGAGTTCCAACAATTAAAGTATTGCCATTGCCAGAGATGGATACGGAACTGCCAAAGGAATCAGCACCAGCACCATCGGAAGCAAAGATCTGGGATTGTAAAATCCAGTTGTTGCCCGACTTGGAAAAGAGATAGACAGACCCTTGATCACTGTTGGAACCCACATTATCTAAGGGAGCGCCAACTGCCATGGTGTTGCCATCGGAAGATAGGGCAATGCTTGAACCAAATCGATCGCTAGCTTCGCTGTTTTGGGCCTGAACTTTTACTTCTTTACTGGATATGGAATATTCAAAAGTGAAAGTACCATTAGAAGTGCTTTTAAAAGTGAAGGTATTATCGGGATTTTGAATTAAAGTAGGGCCAGCAGGCGTAATGGTAGGAAATAGCTGTATTGGGTTAGGATCACCCGCAGTATAGGAAGTTCCAAGATTGCTAAGCTGCAAACCTGTGCCATTTGTGTCTGTATCATTATTTAAAACATAGAGAATTGTTTCGATATTGTTCGCAACAAGAATATTGTCTGCAACTGCAGTGATAACGGGTGTGATTCTAGGTTCTAGTTCAAGCAGACTTAGCTTTTTATGATTAAGTTTAGCTTTAATATGATTTGATTGGCCAAGGTTCATATTAAAAAAAGAACGGTTAAATTTCCAAAGCATGTACGACCCCTAGGTTTTTCTTCCTAATGCACTTATAGCCCCTATTCTAACAATACCTTACAGGGTCTTCTTTGTAAACATCGAATAAATATTTATATATCTGGAAGCAGTATATTTAATTTTAGAGTTTGTAAGTTGTAAGGTGCTTTATAATCTTTAATTAGAGAGTCTGTTTAAGAATTTAATATTTGCAGGTCGATAAAACATTACTTCCCTTTGTTCCAATAGATGCGGACATTTTTCGTTGCTCTGCCAATTTCAATTACAGTAATGCCCGAGAACGGGCGGTTAAGCCTGGTATCATTGGTGGAAAAATCAGGTTGGCCCTTAGTTCTGATCAACCTTTCCTTTCACCTGTTAATAATGCGGGGTCCGGGGCTACGTTACAACACCCTTCTTCCGATCAATTTCACACGCTTTGGCTGATCAAATAATTAAAAAACGCATGGCATTGATTCTTTGGCGATCGGTCCGGGTATAATAAGGGTATCTTTTATGCCTGTTTGGGCATTACGCAGCGCTTGGCAAGCCGCTATCGTCAGCGGATTAGTGGGCAATGGCCACATTTGTAAATAGCCAAGGCGATCTGGTAAATAAGCCCATTCAAAGCATTCCTGACAGAGAAAGGTACGAACTATGTCTATTAAAGTAGGTGTGTGGATTGACCACAAGCAGGCCATTATGGTCTTGGTTAAAGATGCAGGCAAGGAAATCAAGAAGATCACTTCTGGCATCGAAACTCCTGTTCGGTCTGGTGCCAATCACTCGTATACCCGGAATGACTTTGTTCCAGAAGATAGGCTGGAACGAAAACTCGACAGCCAGCTCCAGAAGTTTTATGACGAGGTAATAGTTTCCCTTAAGGGGGCAGAATCACTTTTGATCCTCGGCCCATGTGAAGCCAAAGGCCAGCTTCATAAGCGCCTGAAGAGCAAAAAAATCCGTAGCCTTCTCGTAGAGCTGGAACCCGCTGACAAGATGACAGATCGCCAACTCGCTGCGAAAGTTGCCCAGCATTTTATTACTGCCCCAGTCAAGAAATCTGTTGCGCCTAAAAAGGTCGCAATGATGGTAACAACCAAGAAGAAGACTGCGAAAGCCAATTAAGAAAAGGCCACGAAGAAGCCGGGAATCTTATTTGAATTGAACTTGTTCTGCCGAGGGGGGGATTAATATTCCTCCTTCGATAAAACATTACTTGCCCTTGTTCCAATAGATGCGGACATTTTTCGTTGCTCTGCCTACTGCAACGATGTCGATTTTGCCATCGCCATCTAAATCGGCAGCAGCAAGATCTTCAATCGCAACGCCACCTTCATCAACATCATTGCGGGTCCAAGTAGCGCCTTTGCCATCACTTGTTGAGTAAATGCGCACGCCACTTTTCTTGCCCTTTTCCTTGGCGAGTTCATCCCTCACGCCAATGATCAATTCATCACCAGGCATGCCATCGAGATCTGCACAAGTAACAGCATGGCCCCATTTAAGTTGGTCATCAAGCACCTTGCGGTTCCAGAGTTCGCCCGGCTTGGATTGGGTGTAAACCACAACTTGGTTGCCATGCCAAGGTTCAATGGTGGCAATGAAGGGTGAGCCATCGGCAAGTTTGCCCTGCTTGATTTCGCTTGCGCCCCGGTTGGACTTCAGGTTTTCCTGATTCCCAACCCCGAGTTTAGAGGTGATCCATTTGTCGTTTAGTTTGGAAACTTTATGAACACCATCGTAGGTTGCGGTGATGAAATCCATGGCTTT
>JAPLNF010000111.1 GCA_026692965.1 Planctomycetota bacterium | reverse complement strand
GCAAGAAGAAGTAATGGAGGCCCGCCCCGAAGGTACGATGTTTTTGCCCCCAGAAAAATATCCCATCGCTGTCTTGATCAATCGTAATAGCGCAAGTGCCAGCGAGATTCTTGCTGCTGCCTTGCAAGATCACAACCGAGCCGTGGTGATTGGCGAACGCAGTTATGGTAAGGGCAGTGTGCAAAATATCATCGATTTAGAAAACAAATCCAGTGCGCTGAAATTAACCACTGCAAGTTACTGGCGCCCGAGCGGCAAAAACATCCATCGTTTTCCTGATAGCAAAGA
Organism: Planctomycetota bacterium; assembly: GCA_026692965.1. Lineage (GTDB taxonomy): Bacteria > Planctomycetota > Planctomycetia > Gemmatales > Gemmataceae > UBA969. The sequence goes on along the minus strand of JAPLNF010000111.1, from coordinate 3,513 downwards.
AACCGATGAGTGGGGCGTAAAGCCAAACCCTGATTACGAGATTATTTTGAAAGATGAGGAAAGGCTTGAATTTCTTCTTGATCGAAGCGACAGAGATGTTGTTCGCGATAAGAAGCCTGATGCTAAAAAAGCTGATAAAAAGCCTTTTGTAGACCGTGTGTTAGAAAAGGCGGTTGAATACATCAACAATCATAAGGAAAAAGCTGCGCTCGATAATCTCCAACCTCGGGTATCATAAGCGGATTATTCCTTCAATTTTTGCGAGAAGTATGTGGTTATAGAGCCTAGGGTTTTATTTGAAGATAACCACTGCTTGATTATCGAAAAGCCTGCAGGATTAGCGACTCAGGCGCCTGATCCCTACTCAAGCCTTGAGTCTTGGGCTCGCTCTTACCTTAAGACCAAATATGTAAAAGCAGGCAGGCCTTATCTTGGCATTCCACACCGTTTAGATCGCCCGGTATCGGGGATTGTATTTTTCACCCGTAGTAGTAAGGCTGCTGCAAGAATCGCAGAGCAGTTCCGCGAAAGAACTATCAGCAAACGATACCTTGCGTTGGTGGAAGCGGAGCTCGACCCGGATGCACCCGAAAACCAATGTTGCTGGCTTGATTACATGGTTAAAATTCCCGATGAAGCAAAAGCTATGTTATGCAGCCATGATCAAGCAGGGGCAAAATTAGCCCAACTTGAAATGAAAGCACTTAAAACTTCAAGCGGGCATTCCTTAATAGATATTCATCTCCAAACAGGTCGGATGCATCAAATCCGTTTGCAAACTTCTTCACGAGGCTTTCCCATTGTTGGTGATGCCCATTATCATGCAAAAGTGAGTTTGGATTTAAACCCTTCGGATAAGCGCATCCTCTTGCATTCTTATTATCTAAAGTTCCTGCATCCTATTAGCTACGAACCAGTTGAAGTTTTGTCCGAATTACCCAGCTATTACCCGCAATGGGCTCAAGATTATATCCGCAATAATTTCTTTCCTTTGCTTTCTGAGAAAGCTTGATGCCATGCGTGTGATTGCTGCTATCGATATTCTAAATGGTCAGGTTGTTGCGGGATTATCGGGAATCCGGGAGTCTTATAAGCCTTTAATTTCAAAGGTTGTAAGTGCAACTAATCCGTTTGAATTGATTATGGAAATGCGAGAGGCTTTAGGCCTCAACGATTTTTATATCGCAGATTTAGATGCGATTTTAACAGGGAAAAAGAATGAGCATCTTTATTCTTCATTGGTAAAAGAGGGAGTCCATATTTATTTGGATGCTGGCTCCAAGAATTGTGCAGACCTTCAATATTTGATGAACATGAATGTTTTTAAAGTGGTTGCAGGATTGGAAACTATTGAAAGCACTGAAGAGTTGGAAACTGCAGCCAAGAGGTTTGGGAGTCAGTTGGTTTTTTCATTAGACATGAAAAATGGTGTACCTTTTACCACCCGAGAGGAACTGGTTTTAAAATCACCGCAATCCATAATGATGGACGCCATTAATGCCGGCGTTGATCATCTATTTATTCTTGATTTAGCAAAAGTTGGAACAGGGGAAGGGGCTTCAACTGATGGTCTGGTCGCAAAAGCTAGGGCCCAATCAGAAAAAATCTTCATCATGGCGGGTGGTGGAATTGGGAGTTTTCAAGATGTTATAGCCTTGAAAAATTCAGGTGCGAATGCGGTGGTTGTTTCTCGTGCGCTGCACGATGGAACTTTTGGTAAGGATACATTAAATGAAATATCAGCCTTCTAATTCGCAAGTTGCTGATTGGCCAAAACTTTCTTCGACCTCAACCCGTAAAATAGCAGGCGTATAATTGTGCTGTTTCTTCAAGCTTTCTAAAAGGGTTTTTCCAATATAAAGCGCCAATTGTTCTGCAGTGGTGTTTGATATGGGCAAAATCACGCAGTCTTCTGCGGGGAAAATCCATTCCTTTTCTTTGTATTTAACGCAAACTCTGTTGCCTTCTTCCCGGACTTCGATGACTTTATTGTTTTTTGCAAGCATCATTCGATGATCAAGAAGATCGGTGATTTCTTTGGTACGGTGTTTTAGAGCGATAAAGTCGAATACATAGTGGTTTTCGTCGAGTTTGCCTTCGATTTCGATCTTGGCTCGATAGTTATGCCCATGAATTCTTTCACATTTGCTGTTCTCATAGCTAATGAAATGCCCAGAGCAGAAAACCAGATGATCCTTGGTTACAGTGATCTTGTATTTTTCATTTGCCATGCCGTTTTCCAGTCAATGAATGAGTGCGCCTTGATCGAGGAGATATTTTATGAATAATTAAAAGTCTGGCGCAGTTCTTCGTAAAGCATTTTCAATTCCATCCGACCAAGGGAAGGTAAGGGGCAGAGAAATTTGCCCAAGGCGGAGGGCGATAAAAAGGGTGACAGCAATCAAATCAGCAGTGGCGCCCGGGTTTCGTTTGTTGCCCTCCATGCGAAGCCAGCGGTCTAGTTCCTTAAATTCGGCCCAGCCAGATTCTTTCAATGGCCATTGTTTTTCTAAAACTTTTTTGGCCCTTTCAGAAGATTCCTTGGCATCATTGGGGCCACATTTGCGCAAAATCAATGTGTCGGGGTACTTCCCCATTAAATATAGATGGGTGAAAATGATGGCGGCCTCCATGCAACCCAGTTGCTCTAGGGTACCGCCCAGGGTTGGAATTGCATCATTGAAAATCGCAGAATACCCATCCGCATATTGTTTGGCAATTAGGTCGCGATCTTGCGCCAATCGCATGGCATCTAAAAGTGTGCAGTTCGGAACATCGTTAATATCAGCTTGGGGTTCTTTACCCATGCCACCTGGGGATGCAAGTCGGATTGCATCATAAATGATTTTGGTTTCTTCGATCGAGATGTCTGCAATTGCTTTTTGCATTTCTTTTTTTAGTTCGATGCCATTGTTGGCGAATGCAACCGGAGCAAATAACAGGATGATTCCAAGGTTGGTATTGGTTCCAACGGAGGTTCTAGTTGTTTTGACTGATTCAAAAATAGCATTAGCCAAGCCTAATTTTCGAGTCTTGCAAAGAATGGGTGCAATGGCGCCGGCACTTAAAATAAAATCTGTGAAATGAAGATTACGAAACGAAGCAAGAGGGTGGACATTCCCGATTTTTCGCGCAGTTGCCTCCCAAATACAAGCTGCATGAATTTGTCGTGAGAGTTCTAATTCAAGCATAGTTTCTTCAGGAATGGTTTGCATAAATAAGTATTTCTCTTGCGATATCGATTCCAGTAACTGGTGCAAATGCCTTCCACCCTGGAACAGCATTGACTTCCAAAACCAACCATTTTTCATTCTCATCTAATATCAAATCAACTCCTGCAATTTCAGCCCCCACTGCGTTGGAAGCTTTGATGCCAATTTCTTCAAGATTGGAGTTTAGTTTGTAGGCTTCGCCTTTCCCACCTTGTGCAACATTGGTCATCCAAGCGCCTTGGGGAGCGGTTCGCTTCATCCCTCCAAGAACTTTTTTGCCGAGAATAAATATGCGAAGATC
>JAPLNF010000110.1 GCA_026692965.1 Planctomycetota bacterium | reverse complement strand
TTTGCGATCATTCATCGCCTTGGCAAATCGATCATGCCCAACCGACCAAGAATCATTCTGACCAGAATAATCAATCACAATGGGTGGATCGGGAAGCTTAACATTTTCAGGAACCGACAAGGGTGGGAAAAACATCCGCTGAGAAACATGCTCGATACCCGCAGGCACATTCGCCTTGATTGCTGCAAAAACATCACCATTGCGCATACCAATGCCTAGGGTGCCACTACCCCCCATAGAGTTGCCACCAAGGTAAACCCGGTTAGGATCAATTTCATATTTTTTGATCACCCACTGCACCGTATCCATGACCAGTTTTTCTGCAGGGGTGGGCGAGCCACCTGAATTCTTCTTGGTAAGGTTTGCATCGCCGATATGCATGCCACCCCACCACCAATCGCCTTGATTACGCCTGCAATCTACATAAAGAGCATAAAAGTCATCCGGAGTATGATAAATATCATGATTGCCCACCGTGCGGGTGCACTTCACACAAGAAATAACATCGTGCCCTGCAGAATGCAGAACAACATAGAGCGGTGCGTTCTTACGATCTTTTTTTGGATGAATGACAACAAAGTTGTCTTGCTGCGGGGCTTTGTAACCCCATTCTGATTTCACATCATGTTCAAAGATTTCATAAGTTCTTTCCTTGATGGTCAGGTCTTCGACCTGCTTACCCTTGATTACAACAACCTTCGAAGGCGCCCAATCCTTATCTGCTGCAACAAGAGGGCACACTGCAAAAAGAAGCATAAGAAAAGCTGTACGATTCATGGGGTTTCTCTTTAGTAAAGGTACTGGAATGCCAATACTGTTATAGCAAAGTAGTTCTAAGGCGAAAGAAAAAAGCGATGAGACTAGAAATTACCACTTACTTGGTCTTTAATTCGAATGGTTCAAGCGTGGTGGGTTGATTGGTAATGGAAACTTTAAAAGTTGAGGTTTCAGGTTTGGAGAATCTACCCTTGAGCCTATCAGGGCCATTAAATTGATTTTTGAATGTCCCGGATTTTTCTCGCCATTCAAAGGCGACCAAAAAGTCACCCGCAGGAACGCCATCTCCTGAGGTAAAGGTATTGAGTTTGAAATCACCATTCTCATCGGTTTGAGCGTAGGGAATAAAAGATTGATCATCCTTTTTTGGGGTGGGATGAAAATAGACAAAAAGATCAGCAGCAGGTTTACCATTGACTAAAACTTTACCCGTAACAGGAAAAGTAGGAACCCGCTTCTGAGAACCACACCCTACAAAAAAGAAAACCATTAAAAGAATCATCACTGGGCGATAAAACAACATCATGAAGCTGGTTTCCGTGACACATAAAAGAAAAGAATTATTCGGAAATGATCTCGCCTTTTTTAGCAGTAACCATGTAAACAAAATTCTTCGGATTCATACTGGTGTTGAGAAATCGAACTGAGCCATCCCCCATCACCACCATTGCACCGTTAGTATGAAAACCATAAATGCCCCTGCCGTTCACATTAGTGCAGTTAATCATGCAAGGGCCATGAAAACCGGTGCCATCATACAGCGAACCATTGACCCAGTTTTCACCGTTGTAAGGATTGCCCCACCCCGCACCAACGGTGTTTGTATTTCCACTGTTGGGGACAACAGGAAAACCATCGGTTGCAACACGAATATTTGTTTGCCAAGCTTCTGGCCTTCCTGCAAGCTCTACCAAAAGAAGGGTGTTGGATACACCATCAGAAACACCAGAGATTGTAGAGGATTTCAAAGGCGGGGTTGCAAGCATGCCTTCGCGGTAACCACCCGATGGCGCGCCAACAACCGAATCCCACCCTGCCGAAGTTACCCCGGAAATTACAGAATAATCCCCCGCTGCGGTTGTGAAAGTTGCAGCAGGATAACCAGGGATGGCACCTGCGGGCAGGCTTATGGTTTCAGAACGGCTAGGAGTTGGAGTCGAAGGGCACTGCATCACCTTCAATTGGGTTTGCAGAACCGCAATGTTTGAAGCGGTGTTAAACGTTTGATTAAAATTGTACCGTTTGTAAAGGTTTTCCTGTTCGAGATAAGGAAGCATAAGTGGCGCCCAGCTATAAGCAAGATTCGCTGCTGGTGGAAACGCAACGAAATAGGCAGGGGGTAGTGCTTGATAGGTATTTTCGTAATTGAAAAAGGCCAGTCCAAGCTGCTTAAGATTGTTGGAACACTGTAAACGAGATGCGGCTTCGCGCACTTTCTGTACCGCAGGCAAAAGCAAGCCGATAAGAATCGCAATGATAGCTATCACCACTAAAAGTTCAATCAGGGTAAAGCCAGACTTGCCATGCTTTCTGAACCCTTTTAATGGCATAAAATGAACCTCTTTATTAATAATTAATCCATTACTAGTTAGTTGAATTATAGTTGAAGTATTACAAGGAAAGTTCTATTTTTTACAATTTTCTGAAAGAGCAATCCTTATTTACGATTATATGATAATTAACATGTATAAACCAACATAAGGGCCAAAAGCCTGATTCTAAAAGTTTATAATTCAGCGGGAAAGAAAAAGGATCATGTCTCTTTTTCGGCAGTGCACCTTAATCAAAAAAAGAGGATAGATTTCAGATTTCCGTAATAGAAGGTGTGATACAGGAGCCCGCTCATCTGAACGTAACTACCAGATTCGACCTACCCCATAATGATCAAAGATTGCATCAATACTAATAATCGAAAGTCCCTCCACCAATGCTTGTGCTACTAAAATTCGGTCAAATGGATCTTTGTGGTGAAAGGGCATATCCGTCAACAACGAGGTATGTTTCGCTTCAATCGGCAGAACCATGAAGTCGTTGCCAACTATTCCATTTCGAATGAACTCATCATAGGGCGACAATAAGTCGAGTTTCTTTGTTCGAACTTTAATAGCCAACTCCCAAAAAGTTGCCGAGCTGACGAAAACTTCATTGGTAGGGTCGGAGATAATTGCGTCCACTGCCCGGCTCAATTTGCCATCGTTCAAAACAAACCACAGCAGGGCATGAGTGTCCAGTAACAAGCGCATTACATGTACTCCGCAAAGTCTTCCAAATGTTCATCGTCATCAGCGACAATCCGGATCATGCCAATACAGTTTCCCGCTTTTCGCGGTTTGCGGGCCGGGGGATTTTCACGCACCAATTTGGCGATGGGTTTATGGTCTTGGGTGATGATTAATTCCTCGCCACTTCCAAGATGAGCAACAAGTTCAGGCAGATTAGCTTGCGCTTCTTCCATCGTTACGATTGTCATGATTAAATTCCCCTTTAATACCACTCTACCATGTTTGGTAGGAATACGCACAGCTAAACCTAAGGCAAAGCCATTCGGCCCAACATTTTATAATTCAGCGACTATTTCAGGGAGAATTTTTTGCCCGTGGTCAATTTGCCGATCACTGCAGAAACTGCACCCAATCGACTATTTGCTTTCGACCTTGTGATCGTGCAACCGATGAAAGATGCCTTGATTGATTTTCTGCGTGTGGCTTCGAGAAGATTAACAAAGAGATCTGGGTGGGCATCCAGAAGTTTGCCTATGATAAAAATACGCTCCGGGTTAAAGAGATTAACAACCGTAGCAACGCCCGTGGAAATATGATCAATCATGAGATTGATTTCATTCATGGCATCGACTGCACCGCCACGAAAAAGATTGATAGCACCCTGAATATCAATCTTGGAATCAGCAAGCCTAGCAATGGTTTTACAAAAGAAATCATCCGTAGCAACAACATCGAGGGTTGCGCCATTTTTGTCGATGGGAAGCTTTCCGAGATTTCCCGCAAGGCCCATATGCCCTTGAAGTTGCTGGCCATTTAAAACAACGCCTAGGCCAAAATCATGGGTGATATCGATAACAGCAAAGTTAGAAAGATTGCGTGATTCGCCAAAGATGGATTCAGCCAGGCAGAGGGCATGCATTTCTTGAAGCAGAAAAGTTTCGAACCCAGTATTGGCCTCGAGGTCTTTTGCAAGCATTTGATTTTCGAGAAATGGAATGGATGGGCATGAAGATATTTTGTGTTCGAGTTGGTTGAATAGGCCGGGCGTACTTACCCCAAGCCCCATCAACTTCACGCCATTTTTAGGCTTTGCAAGTTTAAGCTTTTGGCCGACAAGATTGAGAAATTCAGAATAAGACCTTGGCATGGGGAACTTATCTGCCTCACCCTGCACCCTACCATCAAGGCCGGAGGCTGATATTTCGCAAGTATCCTGCCCAATAACAAGCGCCATGACCCCAGCCTTGGAACTTGCAAGGTGTATCATTTTACCGGGCCTGCCCAGCAACGCCTTGGAAGGTTCACCTTCCTCAACTAATTTTGCATCGAGAAGATCTTGAACGGTTCGTGTTACGGTGGGTCCGCTGATGCCGGTTAAACGAGTAAGGTCTGCACGCGAAAGCCCGCCATGCTTCAGCAGCATTGCCAATACTTCGCGAGTATTTAAATGCCTGAGCAAGCCAGCTCGGTTCTGGCTTTTGTGTTTCGGATTAGGGCTTTTTTTGGGCATAGCTCGGTAATATTATAAGTTCAATTATTCTACTATCAGGATAACAAGTTGATTCATTAAAAGATTATGAAAACCTAATCGTGTAAGAAGGTTAATGAATAAGAAGATTTGATTAAAAGGGCTGTTTTTCAAGAAATAATAGAGGTTTCAAGTTTGTGAATTTTTGGTAAAATAAATAAGTCTGAAGCTATTTGCATACCTGCCTGGAGAAGTTATGGCTCGTTTCTTACATAATTGTTTATACTTAGTACCGTTATTGGTCTGCATTTGTAATACCATTAGTTTCGCAGCAGAGCCTGCTAAACCTGCCGCAGATTTCTTCGAAAAAGAAGTTCAGCCCATTCTTCAAGCACATTGCTTTTCCTGTCATGGTTCAGAAAAAAAAGTCAAAGGAGGGCTTGATATGTCCTCCCGCGAAGCTCTCCTTAAAGGCAGCGATAATGGCGCAGTTGTCTCCCTCGAAAAACCAGATACCAGCATGATGATTGACGCCATCCGCCATGGCGAATTAAAAATGCCCCCCAAGGGCAAACTCCCCTTATCACAAATCGAGATATTAGAAAAATGGATTAAATCCGGTGTACCATATGGCTCAGGCAAGGTTGTAGCCAAGCAGCATGGTCCGCCTAAAGTGGATGAAGAAGCCCGAAATTTCTGGTCCTACAAGGTTGTCAAAAATCCAACCATTCCCAAAGTGAAGAATCAAGCATGGGTCAAAAATCCCATCGATGCATTTATCCTTTTGAAGCTCGAACAAAATCAGTTAACACCAGCTTTACCCGCAGAGAAAACCGCCCTGCTGCGCAGACTTTATTTTAATGTGATCGGCTTGCCTCCTTCAATCGAAGAAACAGAATCCTTCCTTAAAGATACCTCCCCAGATGCTTATGAAAAACGAGTTGATCTTCTTTTAAACTCTAGGCATTACGGCGAAAACTGGGCCCGCCATTGGCTTGATCTTGTACGCTATGCCGAAACCAACAGCTTCGAACGCGATGGCACCAAGCCCAATGCCTGGAAATATCGCGACTATGTAATCCAATCGTTCAACTCAGACAAACCCTA
>JAPLNF010000109.1 GCA_026692965.1 Planctomycetota bacterium | reverse complement strand
CCGGAAGATATAACGGATGAAAAAAAGCGTTCGGATGGATATGGTATTGCCCGGTTTAATAAGAAGAGTCGCACCATCACTTTTGAATGCTGGCCTCGTTTTAGTGATGTAAGAATGGGGGACAAGGCACAGTTCCCAGGTTGGCCTATCAAGGTTGCAATGGATGCAAACGATGGCAGAAAAGTTGTGGGCTATCTTCCGGAGATAGTTTTTGAAGAGGGTGTGAATGGTGTGGTTCAGGTGATCGAGGAAAAAACCGGTGAGGTTCTTTACACGGTGCGTACTCAAGGTGGGAAATTCTCTCCAAGGGTTTATGCGGAAGGAAAGTACACTGTGAAAGTTGGCAAGGATAAACCGGATGCTCAAACCCTGAGGGGGTTGGAACCAATACCTGATAGTAATAATGGGCAGATAAAGATTATAATAACACTTTAAGGAACATTAAATGATTCACATATTAAAGAAGTCTTTGGCGTTTATGGTTCTTTTTATGGTTGTGGTATTTGGAATGACTCATGGCATTGCAAGGGGGGAAGATATTGCCTTAGCCAATCTTCCGGAGATCATTCGAAATGCAGGTGACAAAGCGATTCCAAATGCTAAGTGGAATAAAGCTGTAAAAAATTCGGATGGAAAACATACTTGGTACGAATTAGGTGGGGTCGATGCAAAGGGTCGGAAGGTTTGTGTATCAGTTGAGCCTAATGGAGATATTGATGAAATAGAAACAGAAATCAAAGCGCAGAATACACCTAAAGTAGTTTTGGCTGCTCTTAAGGGAAAGTTTCCAAATTTTAAAATTACTGCTGTTTATGAAATTCGCGATGATCAAGATAAGATCATAAGATATGATATAGATGGAAAACGCCTCAATGATAAAGAGGAAATAACCATTTCGTTTTCTGGAGACGGTAAATTTATTAAGATCGATGACTGATTCTTTGAAGAAAAGCGCTTTGATATCCATCTAGCCCCACATCGCCCATATTCGCCAACCTTGCTATTTCTTTTGATCGGAAGAAGCTAGCTTTCAGTTTTGTAATTAAATAAAGCCATTAATATTGTTGAAGGTGGTGGTTAAAGTGGTATTATTTAAGTGTGAAAGATACTGACACAAACTGGTCGTTTCCCTCCTTCAATTGCAAAAGCAATTCCTACAGGGTTGAGTTTATCCAGCGCTAGTTTTTGTCGCAATTAAAACAAATTCAGGATGAATTTTGAGAACTTTATTTTTTTTCAGGTGTTAATTAATTGTACTTTAGGTGCACCTGAATCATTCTGAGATTTAATTTCATGCGAATTGCAATAATCGGTGGCGGTCCTGGTGGCTTGATTACAGCCTATTATCTTCAAAAGCGACTTCCCGGGGTTTGCAATATCACCATTTATGAGGCAAGCGGGCGATTGGGCGGAAAAATTATCACCCGCAAATTCAGCCAGGGTTCTAATACTTATGAAGCTGGGGCAGCAGAGCTTTATGATTATTCCCAACTTGGCCCAGATCCCCTTAAAGAGCTTATTGCAGAGTTAGGATTAACCACCAGCCCTATGAAAGGGCGAACCGTGGTGATGGATAATCACATCCTAAATAATTCAAAAGACATTGAGTATGCTTTTAGTAAAGAAACAAACAATGCTTTACGCAGATTTCGTCGCAAAGCCAGGGCTGCAATCAGTCCTGCAGAATACTATGAATCTGATTGGAAGCAGGATAATGCCGATCCTTATTCAAAACACTCTTTTCGATGTTTGTTGAACAAGGTGAAAGATCCTCACGCTCGCCGATTAATTGAAGTTACAGTACATAGCGATTTGGCAACGGAACCAGAGAACACAAGTGCCAGTTATGGCTTGCAAAATTTTCTGATGGACGAATCAGATTACATGAAGCTATACACAATCGATGGGGGGCTTGAACGCTTGCCCCAAGAGTTGGCGAAGCAGCTAAATGCGAATGTTCTTCTGAATCGAACGGTGTTGCAAGTAGAGGGCGCAGCAAATAATACTTATCTTGTCACGTCGCGCCATCAAGGTAAAGTTACGAATGAAACCTACGATTATGTTGTGGTTGCGTTACCTAACAATTGGTTGATGGGGATTCAATGGGGTGGTGAGGTTCTTGAAAAAGCGATGCGTAAACATCATGCCCATTATGATTACCCTGCCCATTATCTTCGAGTAAGTATCCTGTTCAAGAAGCCTTTTTGGCGCAGCGAGATTTCGGGATCGTACTTTATGATTGATGCCTTTGGCGGATGTTGTGTCTACGATGAATCATCACGAGAAACCGAGGGCGAGTATGGGTCGCTCGGTTGGCTTCTTGCTGGGGAGCAAGCGTTGACCCTAAGCAATCTTAATGATTCTCAACTCACCGAACTTGTTTTGGAAAATCTCCCCGCCTGCCTGCAGCATGGTCGATCATTAGTGTTGGAATCCCAAGTGCATCGCTATGCGGGTGCGGTGAATGGCTTGCCCGGTGGTCGTCCGCTTCGCGAGACCGATTCCCGCCATCTCCCAGAACCAACCCAGCACAACCGCTTGTTTGTTGTGGGTGATTATCTTTTCGACTCCACAATTAATGGGTGTGTCGATTCCGCAGATGTCGTAGCTGAATGGATCATTGAAAAAATCAAGATGCCCCAGACTCCAGTGGCGATTCCAATCCCCATAATGGCAATCCCAGCAGATCCCATTCACTCGAAAAGTTGATTAGGGGTTGTCCAAATGGCCATCGATAGTATTCGCGTTTCCTTTGTAGCTGAAGTTCCTTTGGGCCTAAAAAGTCTTCGAGAATATAAGCACCCACGAAAAATCTATGCAATCGAATCTGCAGATTCTCTTGCCCACGCAGGGTTTGAAGTTGTTTTCGGCGAAGTGATGCCGGATGATCCTGCAGTAATTTCAATAAAACAAGATAACATTTCGATCTCTTGGCAGCGAAATAAGGTTCATGTTTTATGCCCTATGGAGTCGCGATTAGATGTGCTCACGGCACTTGCTGATTTTGGGTTTTATGAGGGCGAACTCCATCGCTTGGAATCTGATGTAGAAGTTCAGGAACCTTTGGCTGAAAAAGATGTCGAGTTCGCACATCGTATTCATCATCGTAATCGTGATCATTGGTCACGCTTTGGCGAAACCATCGAGCGCTTTTCCCGCGATCGATTGATCTACGCAAGGCTTTGTTCGCAGCTTGCATTTCCTTCGCTTACTCTTTCGCCTAAAAGCAGGCAGATCGTTTCAAAACTATTACGGGAAAGTAATATCGAAGATCGTCTTGAAATGTATAGTGACAGGCTTGAGGCTTTGGAAGAATTGTATGAAGGGGCGAACGATCGCGTTGCGGATTATCGCTGGTACCGAGGCGGTCATTTGCTCGAGTGGACAATAGTAATTATTCTTATCTTCGAAGCGATTGCAATGTCTGTCGAGTTAGGCATGCATGTTATTGAATTTAACAGAGATTCCAAAGCCGAAGTCATAGATTTATCTGAAGAGTTTGAGGCAAATATTATTCAGGTTGAAAATGATCGCGTGACATTTGTTAAAAAATCTTTGGAGCCAAAAACACTTGGCGTCGCTAAGAATCTGCGGGTACAGGAAGGTCGGATGGATCGAAAGTCTGGCGAAGTTACCTCGGGATCGGCCTTGGAAAAAGGGCTTGGTGATGAAGCCTTTCAAAACATCCCCGTAGCTGGAATCAAGGCAATGTTGCTGACTGATTCCAAGAATGAAAAGATTGCTCAAATCCAAGTACTGCGGGCTAGCAGCAAAAAAGCAAAGTGAAATCGTGTTAGTAACCATAAAAAGCAAACCTTGCATAATGCGGCTAAGCGCATTGGATATGGTTTTTTAACATCTAAAAAACATCCTTGCTAGTATGCCTCTTATCTTTGATAATGTGTCCATGTTGTTTAAGTGATTTTATTTAGGAAACTAATCATGCCAGTTATTAAAAAGTTGTTGGTGATTGTTGCGCTAATTGGGGTTGTTCCCTTATTTGCTCGTTCTGAGGAAAACACTCTTTCTGATTCGGAAAAAAAATCTGGGTGGAAATCCCTCTTCGATGGGAAGACAACCAAAGGTTGGCGCAATTACAATAAACAAGAAATCAGCAATGGTTGGCAGGTCAAAGATGGTGAATTGACCCGTGCAGATAAAGGTGCGGGCGATATTATCACTACCGAAAAATATGAAGAGTTTGAGCTTTCGCTGGAATATAAGATTTCCAAGGGTGGAAATAGTGGCATCATGTTTCATGTGATTGAACAAGCTGGGCCACCTTGGCATTCAGGCCCTGAAATCCAGATTCAAGATAATGTTGATGGGCATGACCCACAGAAAGCAGGCTGGCTTTACCAGCTTTATCAGCCATCAATCGATCCTAAGACTGCTAAGCCAATCGATGCTACCAAATCTGTTGGGCAATGGAATCATATCAACTTGATCATTGCTAAGGATAAATGCGAATTGAACATGAATGGTATTCGGTATTGGACTTGCAAGCTTGGCAGCCCTGATTGGAATGAAAGATTTGCCAAGAGTAAGTTTGCAAAGTTAGAGATGTTTGCCAAGGCTGGTCAGGGTTTTATCTGCTTGCAGGATCATGGCGACATGGTTTCATATCGCAATATTAAGGTTCGAACTTTGAATAGTGCTGCTCCGATTATCGATCCTGTGGATGGAAAGAAAAATGTTTCCTTAGCGCCTGGTTTCCCCAATGTTAAGTGGTCCGGTTGGGATGAAGTTGATGAAAAAGGCAAAGTTCAGCCTTTAAGACCGATAATTATTACCAATCCTGGTGATGGTACGAATCGGGTTGTTGTTGCTATGCAGCAGGGGCAGGTTCATATCATTCCGAATAATTCCAAGGCGGAGAAGTCAAAGATCTTTCTGGATATAAGTTCCAAGGTGCGTTATGTCGACAAGGAAAATGAAGAGGGGCTTTTGGGTCTTGCCTTTCATCCTGATTACAAAAAGAATGGTGAGTTTTTTGCTTACTATACTGTGAAGCATACGCCACATGTGTGTGTGATTTCCCGATTCAGGGTTTCCAAGGATAATCCTGATCAAGCAGATTCTGCTTATGAAGAAGTGTTGCTTGAAATCCAACATCCTTTTTGGAACCACAAGGGGGGTACGCTTGCGTTTGGACCTGATGGCTTTCTTTACTGTGCTATTGGGGATGGTGGCGGCAATGAGTCCTACAACAATGGGCAAAATCTTGGTAGTCTTTGTGGCAAAATCATTCGCATAGATATTAATAAAAAAGATGCAGGTATGAAGTATTCTATTCCCAAGGATAATCCTTTTGTGGGCCAAAAAGCTGCACCCGAGATTTTTGCCTACGGGTTTCGCAATGTATGGCGCATGGCTTTTGATAAAACCACAGGCAATCTTTGGGCTGCAGATGTGGGCCAGAATCTGTGGGAAGAAATCAATATTGTCAAGAAGGGCGGCAACTATGGTTGGGCTATTCGTGAAGGTGCCCACCCCTATGGTAATTCTGAATCTAAATCGGCCCAAAATCTAATCGACCCTGTTTTTGAATATGATCATCGGGTTGGCAAGTCCATCACCGGCGGTTTTGTTTATCGAGGTAAAAAGATTCCTGAGCTTCAAGGACACTACCTTTATGCTGATTATATTTCGGGCAAAGTTTATGCCTTGAATTATGATCACAAAACCAACAAGGTCTTGGGGAATTATTCTATTCCAAGCCCGATGTTTCCCATTATCACCTTTGGTGAAGATGAGGAAGGCGAAGCTTATTTTGCAGTCGTTACCGCTAATGGTAAGGGTATTTACAAGCTTTTACCTGGCGAGGATGCAACTCCAAAAGTTTCTAGCACTAATTCGGTTGAAGAACCTTCCTCTGATTTTAGTGTGAAGAAAGAACGCTTTAGCAAACTTAAATATCTTTTGAGCAAGCTTAAGAATTAAGTAGGCTGAACCTTTTGGATTTTTAAATATGAACTCGATTAAAGTTGCAGTGGTGGGCACCGGTTTCATGGGGTGGGTTCATATTGAGGCACTTCGAAGACTGGGCATCGGCATCGCAGGCGTGCTAGGTTCGAGCCCCGAAAAAACCAAAGCCTTTGCCTTAAAAACCGGTATCACAAAAGCCTATGCTTCTTATGAAGAAGTTCTTGCAGATTCCAATGCTGGTTCTGTTCATCTGGGTGTTCCCAATAAGTTTCATTTTCTGATGGCGAAGCAGGCATTGGAAGCTGGAAAGCATGTGCTTTGCGAAAAACCTCTCGCAATGAACACAGTAGAATCTGCTGCTTTGGTTGCGATTGCTGCGAAGTATCCCAAACAAGCAGCGGGGG
>JAPLNF010000108.1 GCA_026692965.1 Planctomycetota bacterium | reverse complement strand
TTTTCAAGTAGTTGCCATCTTGCATTTTCAGGGAAATGCGTAAATCGCATTTGCTCTGGTGGCACCATAAAGAACATTGGTTCAAAGTTTTTGACAAATGCCTTTTTATCGACACTTCCAGAACCAAAAGTGGATTCAATAAGTTCCCATTTGCCATCCAGTTTTACTGCATTCCAGGCATGGAATTCAAAAGCAGGTTTTCCCTTGGCATCTTTGCTGCCGTTGCGCGCAATCCCCTGCACCTTGACTGCCTCAAGACCGGCTTCTTGGCACAACTTTAAAAACATCCGAGAGTACCCTTCGCAGACACAAAGGCGAGTCTTTAGCACCGTTTCAACCGAATTGTCTCCGGGTTTTTTTGCTAAAAATGCCTCGACATTGTATGCAAGACGATCGCAAACCCAGCGGTAGATGCACCAAGCCTTTTCTTTGTCTCCCTCGGCTTTTGAAACCAGAAATGCTGCAAGGGTTGCGAAATTTTTTTCATCTGCTGATTTTGCTGATAGGGCATGCTTTTCTAATTCCTTAAATCGGGAACTTTTGGGTGGTTCCGCAAAGCTACTTCCCAATGCGAGTATTAAAAATGTTGCAATCGTAAACGCAGGAATTCTTTTCAATTGATGCATTGATTTAACCATCTGTTTTATTTCAAGAATTAAATCAGTTATTCATTTATACCATAGGCCTGATTAATTTGTCATGAGTTACAAACGAAAAAACCATGCTTTTATAAAAGTTGGTTTGACTTCTAATCGAATATAAGTCAGCATAAATATAGTCCTACCGGAGTATGAATGAATCCAGCCTTCCAAACACCAATGTTGTCTAACCCTAAATTAAACAGGCGCAAGGTTCTGCAATTGGGTGGTATGTCGCTGCTTGCGGGTGCTGGTTTTGGTTCTTTCCTTCAGGCGGGTTCCAAAACAAACTCTGGAAATAACAAAGCCAAGTCAGTAATCCTAGTGAATCTCTTTGGCGGCCCTAGCCATATTGATACCTTCGATATGAAGCCCGATGCCCCCAAGGAAATTCGGGGTGAGTTTAAATCCATCGCTTCTAAAATTCCCGGATACCAAGTATGCGAATATCTTCCTCTTCTTGCTAACAGACTTGATAAAGCAACCCTGATTCGAACTGTTTCGCATGGCTATAACAGCCATAATCCCTATTCCGTGCTCACAGGTTTTACCGGTGGTTCCGATCGTGAAAATTATTTTGCCAAGCCCTCGGATCATCCAAGCATGGCTGCGGTATGCCAGCACTTTGGCATGGGTAAGGAAGCAACGCCATTTCATGTTATGATGCCTGCGTTTCCAGGCTTCAGCCAAGGGCTTCGAAGGGCAGGGCCCTATGGTGGTTACCTAGGCAAACAATACGATCCCATCACCACCATGTGCGATCCCGCCTTTGCCCGAAAAGGTTCGTTCTACGATCCTGTTCTTCCAGTAGGTGATCCTGTGCTTGCAGCCTTTGGCCAAACTCCTGGCCTCTCACTTGATCGAATTGCAGATCGCAAAAGACTTCAGAAAAAAATGGACGATGTCTCCAAAAAAATTGGCGACCCTGCCAAGTCTGCCAACCTTTCTAGACAGCAAAAACAAGCCTATGACCTTCTTACCTCTTCAGGCGTGCGAACTGCTCTTGATCTCGACATGGAGCCAGGAATCCTTCGTGAAAAGTATGGCAAAAACCTTTACGGATCCAGCTTGCTCGCAGCGCGAAGGCTTGTCGAGGCTGGCGTTACTTTTGTAACAGTTAATTGGGAATGTGGCGCTGATTCTCATGGCGGGCACTGGGATATGCACAACAATAACTTTGGTATGCTAAGGTTTAATCTGCCGATTCTTGACACCATGGTTGCCGCATTGATGGATGATCTTTTAACGCGTGGGTTGTTCGATTCCACCTTGGTGATTGTCACAGGTGAAATGGGTCGCACGCCCAAGATTAATGGTAGTGCAGGGCGCGACCATTGGCCTCAGTGTGGTTTTTGTTTGCTCTTTGGAGCAGGCGTTAAAAAAGGTTTTGTGCTTGGCACTTCAGATAAGCAGGCTGCTTATCCTGTTGATCATCCCGTTTCACCTGGTGATCTTTGCGCTACGGTTTATAGCCTTCTGGGAATTGATTCCGAAGCTGTGGTTCATGATACGCTGGGCAGGCCCACTGCCATTTCGCATGGCGGCAGACCCATCCAGTCAATTCTTGGTTAAACCGGTTTTTGATTTGCACCCTATCGATTGTGAGGTTGGTTTTCAGTTTGCGAGTAAATGCAATTGACGGTTTATTTGGTTCCTGATTGCACTCTTAGCTGAGCTTTTTTCGCTTCGCTTCGAACCAATGGAACTTTATCTTGAAATGCAAGCTTAGCTAAGGCAGGAGCTGCCTCCTTGGCGACTGATCCCATGTTGCCCAACGAAAGAGCGGATCCTAGGCGAACTTCCGGCGTTGGGCTTTCCAGCCCTTTTATCAGTGGTTTCACTGCATCAATACCAATTTTTGCAATTTGATCGCTTGCCAATTCTAAAAGGTCTCTGTTGATAAATGCTGCCATCATTTTTGAAAGCGCGGGCAGGGCTTCCTTTCCCATTGCACCTAAAACGGTTAACGAACCATTCGCAATGACTAGATTCTTGTTTTCAATTTGTTTGCTTATTTCATCCAAGGCAGGCAATGCATTTGGCCCAAGTTTTTCAAGAGTTGATAAAGCCACTTTTGCCAATGCAAGATCCTCTTTTGAAGGCGAATCTATTTTGAGAAATGCAACAACATCCGGAAGAAGATCTTTGGAATCTGGGCCCATATTGAAGATTGTTTTTAAAGCTCCTGTTTTTATTTTGTTGTCTTTATCTTTTAATAGGATTCCAATTTCTTTGGATGCCACCGATGTTTCTTTTCCGCAAGTGGCTAGGGCCTCTAGAAGAAATAGTTTAATATCAGGCAACGCAAAAATGATTTTTTCTTTAATAACTAGAGCATCAGTTGCGCCAAGAGGTGGTTTTAGATTACTTAGCAGAGAAAAAGCTAACTCGCGAACTTTAAGATTTGGTTCG
Organism: Planctomycetota bacterium; assembly: GCA_026692965.1. GTDB lineage: Bacteria > Planctomycetota > Planctomycetia > Gemmatales > Gemmataceae > UBA969. Next base: position 104 of record JAPLNF010000108.1, on the reverse strand, counting down.
GAACAGGCATCCACAATTTCACCTATAGCATTGCCCTCGCGGCCTACTTTTTCAAATATTTTGAGGCAGGCGATTTTGATGTTTTCGTGCGGTTCTTTAAATAG
>JAPLNF010000107.1 GCA_026692965.1 Planctomycetota bacterium | reverse complement strand
GATCAGGGATGGCTTTTGATGAATGTGCTTTTACCCGATGGTGCAAGCCTTCAAAGATCCCAAGAGTTGATGGGCCAGATAGAAAAAGCAACCCTGAAAGTTCCAGGAGTTGCGCACACTTTTACTACCTCGGGCTTTTCATTTCTTTACAACGCTTTTGCATCTAATAATGCATCGATGTTTGTAACATTGGCTCCTTTCAACGAACGCAAGAGCAAAGAACTCAGTGCCGACGCTCTCACCTTTAAAATCAGCGAAACAATCAAACAATTTAATCGAGAGGCCAAAGTTCAGGTGCTTCCAACCCCGCCTGTACCCGGAATCGGGATCGCTGGAGGGTTTCAATTAATGGTAGAAGACCGGGGTGATCTCGGTGCAGCAAACCTCGAGAAAGAAACTCAAAAACTGGTGGATCAAAGGTCTTCCATCCCAGGCATGTATGGACTTTTCACTTTATACCAAGCGCAGACCCCACAGCTTTTTGCAGATATTGACCGAGATAAAGTTAATGCACTCCAGATCAAAATCCAGGATGTCAACAATGCAATGAATTCAATCATTGGTTCCATTTTTATAAACAACTTCAACGCTTTTGGCAGGTTCTGGCAAGTCACCATAATGGCGGAACCCGAATTCAGAGACAAGCCAGAAAGTCTTGCGCTAATTAATGTTGCCAATTCTAAAGGCCAGATGGTTCCGCTAGGCACGATTGTAAATTTCATCAATACCAACGGACCCAATATGGTCATTCGCTATAATCTATATCCTGCTTCGCAAATAGTAGGAATCAATCTGCCTTGGATTTTAAGTTCTGCAGATGCAGTAAAAATAATGGATGAAAAATCACTTGAAGTTCTTTCCCCCTCGATGAAAACCGAATGGACTGGGTTAAGCTTTTTGCAAATCATGGAGAGCCAAGACCTTCGCAATAAGTTGGTATTTCCGCTTTCTGTGATTTTTGTGTTTTTGGTACTATCAGCCCAATATGAAAGTTGGGGGCTGCCTTTGGCGGTAATTTTAGTGGTCCCTGTTTGTATCTTTTCCGCACTGATCGGAACGATCGTAGGAAAGACTGGTATCAACCTCTTCACCGAAATTGGGTTAGTGGTACTTGTGGGGCTTTGCAGCAAGAATTCGATTTTGATTATTGAGTTTGCCAAGCAATTGCATGAAGAAGGAAAGTCGGTGACTGATGCCACAGTTGAAGCCTGCAAACTCAGGATAAGACCAATCTTAATGACTTCCTTTGCATTTATTCTAGGTGTGGTTCCTCTTGTGATTGCAGAAGGAGCGGGCTCTGAAATGCGCCAGGCTTTGGGTGTTGCGGTTTTCAGTGGCATGCTTGGAGTTACCCTCATGGGTATACTTTTCACCCCGGTATTTTTCTATGTCATTGAATCCATTGGCAACCTTCCCCTATTTAAAACCAAAACCGCAAAGGTTATTAATAAAGGTACCACTAAGATTATTTCAATTGCCACAATGGGATTACTTACTACATTGCGCAAAAAAAATCTGAATAAAGGCGGGTTGTCGATTGTAATCACCATCATGGGCACTGCAGCTCTCACCTCACTTCCCATTGCCCAATACCCGGATATTTCACCCCCCACGGTGATCGTAACCGCAAATTATCCGGGCGCCAACGCTCAGACAGTGCTTGACACCGTTGCAGCGCCCATCGAGCAGCAAGTTTCCGGCGTCGAAAACATGCTTTACATGTCTTCCCAATGCGCCAACGATGGCAGCTACACTTTGCTGGTAACTTTCAAGTTGGGAATGGATGCCAACATGGCACAGGTTTTGGTGCAGAACCGGGTTTCGCTTGGGCTTCCCAATGTACCCGATCTAGTGCAGAGAGAAGGTGTTGCTGTCAAGAAAATCTCTCCTAGCATCATGATGATTATCAATATGGTTTCAGAAATCGATGCCCAAACTGAAAAACCATTGTTTAACGATCTTTATATGTCTAATTTTG
>JAPLNF010000106.1 GCA_026692965.1 Planctomycetota bacterium | reverse complement strand
GAAAACTTCGATTTCTGCCCCCAAAGGTTCTGACGATGCTGTAGTTGCAGAAGCAAGCAATTCCCGCTCTGGGATTTTGTCAAAACTTCGTCGCAAGCTAAAAGGTTCTGCTGAATAGTAGGACTCGGCTTAAACGTGTCATTTAAGTGCAGCCGGGTTTAAACCCCGGCTGTTTTTTTAGGAGTTATCCCATGTTTCGTTTTCTGTCTTTTGTCTTGATTGGAGTCGCGACTATTTCCTCTCAAATTCTATTTGCGGAAGATGTTAAATCCCTGGGAACGGTTTATATCAGTGTTGGGGGTGAAAATAAACTTGCATGGTTTAATCTCGATGAGAAAGGGAAATTGCAAAAGGGTGGTGAGATTATGACGGATACTGGCCCGGGCCCCATAGCGATCAACGACAAACAAAAAATCCTTTACCTTGGGATCAGAGGTGCAAAAAGTATCTCGGCCTACAAACTTTCTAATAAGGGCACTCCTGAGTTTTTGGGCGCTAATCCCATCTTTGGAAACCCTGTTTACCTAACTCTTGACCCTTCAAAAAAATGGATTTTAACTTCGCATTACACCGAAGGGAAAGCTTGTGTCTATAAACTTGATGCCAATGGAATCCCAACAGGTTCAGCGATACAAATGCTTGATGCCATCAAGAATCCCCACAGTATTCAGATCGATAAATCAAACAAAATGGTTTATGTTCCAAACACCGGGGCGGATAAGATTTTTGTTCGCAATTGGGATGCCAGCAAAGGTATGATTTCAACGGATGTAAGCAATGATGTGGATTCAAAAAAGGGCAGTGGCCCAAGGCATTTTGCCTTCCATCCCATCCTTCCTGAAGTTTATTTTGTCAATGAAATAGACAGTACCGTAAGTGTGTTTGATAAAGATGAAATTACAGGTAAATTAAAACACCTTCAAACAATCAGTACCTTGCCTCAAAACTACAAGGGGCCAAATACCTGTGCCGACATTCATGTTACTCCCAATGGGAAGTTTGTTTATGCTTCCAACCGTGGGCATAATAGCATTGCAGGTTATCGTTTGGATGCAGGCTCAGGAAAACTTGAGGCTATCGAGCAGACGGTGACAGAGAAAATCCCAAGGGCATTTAATATTGATCCTTCTGGGAAATTTCTAGTGGTTGCAGGTCAAGATTCAGGCAAAATCGCAGTATTCATGATTGACAATCAAAATGGGAAACTTACACAAACAGATTCGATTGAAGTGGGAAAAGGGCCTGCTTGGGTTGAGATTGTTGCGCGCCCTTGATTTTATAAGCCTATACATCTCTAAACTTATTTAAACTTATCCACATGCCTTTGTTTGAATAGATTTTCTGGTAAAGTCATATTTAAGTCTGATGGTGATAGATTTGTAAAGGAAAGTTTAGAAGGGTTGAATCTAATTTGTTTAATGTTGTGAAAGCTAAATTTAAAATTGCTTCTACGCACCAAATTAGTGCTCTATTTTTATGCCTCATAACTTTAGAAATAACATTTGAATGAAAATAAACTATGAGTGGCCAGGAATTGGTGAGATAAGATCTAGCGTTAATGAAAAAGAGCGAATCAAAGAATTTGTTCCTGGGTTATTTCACTTCTCATTACCTTTGTTTGTCTGGATGGCCTCCCTCGCAGGAATCATTTTCGCACCGTGGTGGGCCAAAATTATTCTTGGCCTTGTCAACGGTCATGCTATTGGGG
>JAPLNF010000105.1 GCA_026692965.1 Planctomycetota bacterium | reverse complement strand
CGCACCAAAACCAATTACTTCTAATAAGCCGACTGTGTTTGTGTTTGAGGGCGCCATTCGAAATTACCCGAACCCCGAAGTAGAAAAAGACAATGTTAACTACCTCGCTGGAGTTCGCGAAATAGGTGTTCATAGTGAATATACCGATGGCCGTGAAATGCCAAGGTTGTTGATTAGTTCTGTGGAGTTTGAAGGGCCGTTTTATGAAACTTGGCCCCCTGCAACTCATAAGAATATCTTCATTGATTTTGATAAGAAAGATGATCTTGCTGCCTATGCCAAGAAGATTATCAAGGAATTTGCTGCCCGAGCATTTCGTTCTCCAATTAATAAAGAAACAGAAGCAGCGTTGTTTGGAGTGTTTGAAAAATCGATCAAATCGGGGAACAGCTTTCAGCAAAGTATCAAAGATGCACTTCAAGTAGTGCTTACTTCACCCCAGTTTTTATTCTTGATTGAGAACAGCCAGACGCCCAATCCCGAATCATTGGATAATTATGAACTTGCTTCGAAGCTCTCTTATTTTTTGTGGAACGGTCCGCCCGATGAAAGGGCATTGAAGCTTGCATCAACAGGCGAATTGCGTAGCCAGATTAATGCTGAAGCTCTCCGCTTGATTGCTGATAAACGATTTTCTGGATTCATTGATGAGTATGCTTCGCAATGGCTTGCACTTGAAAAGTTCCAGGTGTTGGAACCCGATAGAAAGCAGTTTCCAAAACTAACCAGAGATACAAGGGCAGAATTACTCAAAGAACCTGGCCAATACCTGCAATATATGATTCGAAATAATCTGACCGTTAAGAATCTTGTTGAGTCTGACTTCATCCTTGCTAACGAGGTTGTTGCAAGTTATTACGACCTTGGTGATAAATCTCAAAGCGGTTTTGATTTCCTTCCGATCCAGCATGGCAGAAAAGAGTTGGGAGGATTTCTGGGTCAGGCTGCAATCATGGCGGGGCTTTCGGATGGGCGTGAATCCAACCCGGTAAAGCGTGGCGCATGGCTTGCTCGAAGAATCATTGCAGAGCCCCCCGATGACCCACCACCCAATGTGCCCGCACTTGCTGAAGATTCAAAAAAGTTATCTCTTCGCGAAAGGCTTGAGCAGCATCGCAACCAAAAAGGCTGCACCCAGTGCCATGCGAAAATTGATCCTTGGGGAATCCCGCTTGAAGAATTCGATGCAGGTGGGCGATTAAAGTTGCAGAAGATTGATGCCCGTTCGGTACTTCCCGATAAAAAAGAAGTTCAAGGGTTTGATGATCTAAAACGCTATCTGACAAATGATCGGATCGATCAACTTGCTTTTAGTATGTTGAAACATCTTGCGATATATGCAACCGGGAGAAATCTTTCTTTCAATGAGCTTGAGTTTCTCAAAAAAGAAGGGTTAAAATTGAAAGCGGATGGATATTTGATGCAGGATATGATTCTTTTTGTCGTCAATAGCAGGATATTTACCGAAAAGTAGAGTATAATTATATTGCCAGTGACCCCAAGAGCACACCAAGCAGAGAAACCAATGAGTTCAACCCAACAATTAGATCGCAGAGCTTTCCTCATGGGCGTGGGTGGAGTTGCGATGGCTTTGCCCGTTTTGGATGCAATGGGTGCGGAAGTTGCTGAACAAATCCCCAAACGATTTTGCGCAATCTATACTGCCAATGGTATGTCGCTACCCCGAGCGGAACATGGCATGGATGATTGGAGCTGGTTTCCCTCGGCGAAAAATGGCAACGATTTTGTTTTTGGTAAATCAACT
>JAPLNF010000104.1 GCA_026692965.1 Planctomycetota bacterium | reverse complement strand
TGAATGATGGTAGTCCAAAAGTACGGCTGGCGCTTGCCTTGGGAAGTACCGCTGCGGGTTACGCCCCTGATGGCCGTCCAATCGATCCAATTCGGCACCATTGGCTCCCTTTAGAAAAAGGTGCCAGACAATTTAAAACTTCGGACAAACGCCTTTTCAAAGACTCTCGGGTTGTGGCCTCGAACCGTGGAGCACTGACTGATCTTAGCGCCGTCGTTTTAAGGCGCCTTATTGAAGCAGGAATGAAAGGTAAACGAAGATCTCAAATGATTGCAGCAAAGGGATGCAGTGCAAGATTGGATGATCTGGCAGAATTCCTTGAGGGCTCAATTAATCTAGATAAATTGATGAATTTAGCCCGGGCTTTTATGGCAATCAAGTGGAATAAATGGTCGCCCAACCATTACCTCAACGCCCCTTTTAAAAATGTACAACCTTCAGAAGCCTGGTTGGCAATCCGCTTGGGTTGTCTTCCGTGGCCACTTGCGCCTGGCAAAGATATTCCTGCGGATTTACGCATTGCCCGCCTGTTGATTGCAGACGAAAGCTCTAGGTCTATTAACCTCGCACTAACGCGACTTCGTTCTGCTGGTATCCGTCTCCCTCTGCAAGCAGGGGTAACAGACAGTAAGTCTTGTCGGTTATGGGCAGCAGGGCTTGCGTTCCCCATAAATCGCGGTAGTGCACTTCGCGCCGCCGCTATACTTGACCCCGCTTTGAAAGGATTAATTCATGCTTGATCTGAAATTATTGGAAAACGCAAATAGGCTTTTATTTTCTGTACCACTTCGCCCAGTTCAAGGCGACCGCTTTCAACCCACAGGCTTTCCCAGTCTTGGTGCAGCCAGTTATCAAACCAAGGATGGGCCTAAACTTTTGGTCGAAAGCGCCCAAAGCATGGCAAACCGTTTTGAATCTACATGCTGGGACAGTGAAAAAAACTCACCCGTAAAACCCCTCGACGGAATTAGCCATGTGACCGTCAACCACAAAGGCAATTTTCTAACCGACTCTATGCTCGAAGCGCATCGTATCAACAGCGCATATCTATTGGCAGGAAAGGATGATACGTTCCTTAAAAAGTTAAAGAAAGAACTCGGTGGACTCGAGGCACTCGGCCCCATCGACCGCAAAAAACTCGCCGAGGTGCTGCTAAAACTCGATGTAGGCAGCCTGATTCACGGGTGTTTCCTCGCCAAGAAGGAACTGGCAGGCGGACGACTTCGCATCGCCCGAGCCTTGTCAGCGTTCATAGAAGCATCCGGAGTCCAAATAGCCGCATCCGGGGGGGTCAAAAACGACCATGTACATCCAGGAAAAGTGGAAGGTGATCCAAAGAATCACTTTGGCAATATTCCCTTTTCCCGTGACGAGTACGTAGCTGATAAGATTGACTGCCACATCAACCTTGATCTGGCCCAAATTCGTGGCTACGGACTTAACCAGAATGTACAGAATTTACTTATTATACTTGCGCTTTACCGCGTGCGGAAGTTGCTCGATGGTGATTTGCGCTTGAGAACTGCCTGCGACCTAGAGCCCGTAGACCGGAAAACCTTAGTCGCATCCCGTCCAGAAGGCTTTGAATTGCCTTCACTCACCGACCTAGAAACAGCAGTAGAGTTAGCCATCAAGGGCTGTAGAAAGTTGATGGAACACACTACTGTGACTTTCGAAGAAGAGCTAAAGAGTGCAAAGGACGAGAAGAACGAGAAGGTGGACGACGACCAAGATGAACTAGACGACGACCTCGATGAAGATGGCACCAGTACCGAAGTAACCCCGGACGAATAGGAGATTACCGTGCCAACATTAAAATTCAAATTTCCTGGAGGACGTTACCATGCAACTCCGTGGGGACATCATGTAAACGAAGGCTTGATCGAATGGCCACCTAGCCCATGGCGAATCCTTCGTTCTCTTATAGCAACAGGGTTCTCATGCCATCATTGGCCTGAGATTCCTGAGGTCGCAAAGGAACTCCTAATCAAACTTGCGGGGACAATGCCTTCGTATTGCCTCCCAGAAGTGAGTATTGCTCATAGTAGGCATTTCATGCCGACCGGTGTACTTAGTAAAGGCCGGGAAAAAACAACTCTTGTTTTCGACACTTGGGCAAATGTGGGGTCGGGCACGCTTTTTATTTACTGGGATTGTAAGCTATCTCCAGAGGAAACTCAACAACTTACGGATCTTGCCGCTACCCTCAATTACCTAGGGCGCAGTGAAAGCTGGGTCGAGGTAGAAGTCATCCCTGATAACCCATCCTTGGAATTTAATTCGTTTCCACATAAGCAAGGTGTTCACGCTGGCCCAGATTGGGAACAGCTTTCGCTCATGGCACCGATCCCAGCAGATCTATACACCCACTGGCATCGTGAAACGTCTGAAAAGATTCTTGCAGAATATCCTCTGCCCGAAGGAAAGAAAAAACAAACAGGCAAGATGCAGAAAGATCGAGATAAGGCTGTTGCTCCCTATCCGCCTGACTTAATGTCATGCCTTACGAAAGATACAGCATGGTGGAAACAGCATGGCTGGTCCCAACCACCAGGCTCCCAGCGTTTGTTATACTGGCGAAGGAGTGATTCGCTTCAAGTGGGACCGCCCCTCCATTCAAAAAAACAACCCGTGGCTTCAATAACAACCATGCTGCTGGCACTCACTACGCCTAGTGGTAACCGGTCGGCCTTGCCTCCTTGCACCCGCACCCTCCCCCAAGCTGAGTTATTTCATCGCGCTATTGTTGCACGTGCAGGCAGGGGAAATCGTATTAATTGCCCGGAATTAACCGGTAAAGATATTCATGGCAAACCACTCCACGACCATCATGAACACGCACACACTTTGCCAGTAGATCTGGACGGAGATGGCCATTTAGACCACCTGATTGTTTATGCAAAAATGGGGCTTAACGGCGATGCGCAACATGCAATTCGCACCCTAAAGCGCACATGGACCAAAGGTAGTTCAGGCGACATACAATTAGCCCTTGCAGGTTATGGGGATTTAGATATTCTTCGAAAATTACCCCAGCATTTAGTTTCTTCAATTGATAGTTTGCTCGGAACTTCCATCGGGTCTCTAGTTTGGGAAAGCGCTACCCCATTCGTACCACCGAGGTTTTTGAAAAAGAGTGGAAAAAATAATCTTTTAGGCCAAATTAATGCTGAACTTGTATCACGAAATCTTCCAGAGGTCGCATCCCTAGAAGTTTTACCTCTAGCCGACATAAAAAAACCATTAAGACATTTTGTCTGTCGACGAAACCATGGAGGTTCACCTCCGCCGGTCGATATGGGTTATGGATTACGACTAACATTTAGTGAACCCATTTCAGGCCCTCTTTTACTTGGATATGCTTCTCATTATGGGCTTGGAATGTTTCATGCGGTTACCCAATGAATGGCATTAATAAAACAAATGTCACAGGCCCTTTTGCCATTGGCGCTGGGCGCTATCGTGGTTTTGGTACCTTCGCCATCCACAATGATTGATTCTATCCTCCGCCCTCTGGGCGGGGTTGGTCTTTGACAATTAGGCAAGTTTAAAATCATTAAGGGCGGATTATTGCAGGCAATCTGCCCTTTTGTTATTTAACCTTTCTAACAATTTATAATTTAACGAATTACTATTACCACCCTCATGGGTTTTATTATCGTCAAATTGCCCGGCATTACACCAGCCCGCATGCTTAACGAATTCACCTATTACAATCACCCTAAAAATATAATCGCATTAAATACTCGATGACGTGTGTCTCCACGGCTGAAAGGTCGTGGCCGAATTGAAGCTCCTGCGTAAAATGTACTAGGCATTGATTCTCCTTGTTTCCACGGCTGAAAGGTCGTGGCCGAATTGAAGCGGTGGTATAAAGGCCGCTTAGGTCTGCGGGGAAAGCGTTTCCACGGCTGAAAGGTCGTGGCCGAATTGAAGCCAGTGGTGTGTTGGCTTTAAATTGTGCGCTAGGCAAGTTTCCACGGCTGAAAGGTCGTGGCCGAATTGAAGCCCTAAGGATACCCCAGCCTTAAGCGCATCTCCAAACAGGTTTCCACGGCTGAAAGGGCGTGGCCGAATTGAAGCCCCCATGCTCTGCCATAACCTCTGCGGTGTGGTGATGGTTTCCACGGCTGAAAGGTCGTGGCCGAATTGAAGCAATGTTCCAC
>JAPLNF010000103.1 GCA_026692965.1 Planctomycetota bacterium | reverse complement strand
GCAGCATTGGTGCCGCCCGGTGTGGTAACTAACACACTTGCAGTTCCAATAGTGCCAGCAGGAGTAGTTGCAGTGATACTTGTTGAGCTAACCACAGTAAAATTAGTCGCAGCAGTGCCACCAATGGTAACAGCAGTTGCCCCAGTAAAGTCGGTACCTGTAATGGTGATGCTAGTGCCACCTACAGTAGATCCGGTCACGGGGGAAATATTATTAACGGTGGGAGCGGGTGCAATTCCGTTATATTCAAATGCGCCGATGCTGGGGGCGGAGGTAGATCGGGCATAGCCGCGCTGCTCTTTGCCGCTGATGGGTGCTGCATTACTTACAGTTGCATTGCCCCCCGCGGTTACAGAAATGGGGCTTAAACTTGTCAAAGCAATGGTTTTAGTGGGGCCTCCGTTGTTAGCTAGAGTTCCAAGAAAAGGATCGACAGCTAATGCGCCACTAGTTATAGATCCATCTTCCACAATGTTGTTGGTTGAGGAAACTGGTTGGCCCCCAACAAAATCACCAGCGCTGGCGCTATTGGCGATAATGGTGTTGGCAATGTTGACGTTGCCGGTGTTATAGACACCGCCGCCGTTGCCGGTCGCAGTATTACCAGAGAGTGTGGAATTGGTAATATTGAGTGTGCCGCTGGAGTTGTTGATGCCGCCGCCGGTAGCAGTTGCACTATTGCCCGAGAGGGTGGAATTGTTAACGGTGAGGGTGCCAGAGTTGGTAATGCCACCACCGCTGCCGGATGTTGCAGAATTGCTGGAAAGGGTGGAATTGTTAACGGTAAGGGCGCCGTTATTGAAGATGCCGCCACCGTTGTTAGCAATATTGCCAGAGAGAGTGGAATTGGCGATGGAGAGGTTGCCGCCATTGTTGAGGATGCCCCCGCCATTGTTGGATGCAGTATTGCCCGATAGGGTGGAATTGGAGATGGAAAGGGTGGCGTTGGTGTTGTTCCAGATGCCGCCGCCGATGTAAGCAGTATTGCCAGTGAGGGTGGAATTGGAGATGGAGAGGGTGCCAGCGTTATTAAACCCGCCGCCATTGGCAGAAGTATTTGCCCCGGTAATAGTAAGACCGGAGATGGTTAAATCAGCACCTGTATCGATGCTGAAAATACTAAAGTTACCTTGGTTAGCATCAATGGTAAGCGAGGAAGCGCCAAGGCCTGTGATGTTAAGTGTGCCTGCCGTGCTGGTAGTTGCAATGCTGGGCAGAGCGGATGCTAGGGTGATGGTGTAAGGGCTAGTGCCAGTTAAGTTAAAACTGATTTGATCATTACCTAGGGTATTGTTGGCATCGTCAATAGCCTGCCTTAATGAACCCACGCCAGCATCTGCAGTGGTGGTAACTTGAATACCATAGGAATAGGCACCAATATCGGAGGTGGTGCGATTGATGCCGCGTTGATCTACACCATTTACAGGTGATGCATTACTAACGGTTGCATCACCAGCACCAATGGCAACACTGCCAGTCAGCAGGGCTAGAGTTTGGGTTGGGCCACCGTTATTAGCTAGAGTGCCAAGGTTGATTTCTGCGGAAGTTTTTGTGGTAGCCCAAGAAAAAGTTCCTTGAGATAAAAGGTTGTTGGCTGCAGTCGAAGGGGAAATAAGGTTCACGGTGGAGAGGGGGGTGTCTTCGTAATCTCCATTACCAATGCTATTGGCAATAATGGTGTTGGCGATGTTGAGAGTGCCGTTGTAATTATAGACGCCGCCGCCATTACCATTTGACGAATTGCCAGAGAGGGTGGAATTGATGACGGTGAGGAGATAATTGTTAAAGATACCACCGCCGCCGCTATTTGTGATATTACCCGAGAAGGTGGAATTAGTGACGGTGAGAGTAGAACGATTATAGATGCCGCCGCCGAAGTTGGTTGCAGAATTGCCCGATAGGGTGGAATTGGAAACGGTGAGGGTGCCGTTGTTGCTGATGGCGCCGCCGTCGTTGGATGCAGAATTACCCGAGAGTGTAGAATTGGAGAGTGTGACGATGCCGTTATCGATGAGGATGGCGCCGCCGCCATTGTTAGTTGAATTATTAGAGAGTGTGGAATTAATAAGTGTGAGGGTGCCGTTGTTGCGGATACCGCCGCCACCAAAGCCCGCAGTATTGGTAGAGATGGTTGAATTGTTAACGTATAGGCCGCCGTAGTTCGCGATGCCGCCGCCGCTGCCGGTTGCAGTATTACCTGAGATTGTGGAATTGTTAACCGTCAGGGTGCCAGCGTTATTAAAACCGCCGCCATTGGCAGAAGTATTTGCTCCGGAAACAGTCACGCCAGAGATGGTTAAATCACCACCTGTATCGATGGAGAAAATACTAAAATTGCCACCACTAGCATCAATCGTAAGGGAAGAAGCGCCAAGGCCGTTGATGGTAAGAGTGCCTGCGGTACTGGCATCAACAATATTTGGTAATGCGGAACTTAAGGTGATGGTGAAAGGGCTAGAGCCGGAAGTGAAATTAAAATCGATGATGTCATTAGCTACGGTAGCGTTGGCGTCAATAATAGCCTGCATAAGCGAACCAGCGCCTGAGTCTGAATTATTTATTACCGTGATGTTGGCAGGTACAACTCGTTCTTCTAGGCCAAGGAGTTCAAGTCTACGGTGAATCCCCTTTTTTGATAATTTATTAGTGTTTTTGGATGTAAAAAGATTTTTGAATGCATTTAAAAACATCGGTGGGATCCTTCAAGCTAAAGCAGTTTATCTGCAATACGGTAAAAAGTAGGAATCAACATGCTTATCGGCGCGGAGCAAACAATACAAAACAACTATAGAAATGCTATTTGATAAAAAAACGGTGTCAATGATAAAAATAATAAAAATTGCCCATTCCTCCTATTTTCAACAAGCTGGTGGACAAGAAAGCAGACGGTTAGCCACGGAATTAAGATTATGCAGAATCAGAAGCATTAGCCACGGACGAACACGGAATTTCACTGAAAAGACAGAAGCAGAGACACGGAAAAGAAGAACACATAAATCAGAGCCACGGTAATACTCAACCCTTAGGTGCAAAATCTAAAGGTTCAAATGGAGGAGTTGCAGTGGGGCTTCCCCATCGCAACTACTCTGTCTTAAAACAAGCTCACGCAAATAAATGGGAAGTAAAAGAAAGAAAAAGGTACAGGGCGAGCACCAGCGGATTTACATCCGCCGCTCAATAAAAAATGGTGGGCTTAAAGGCATTTAATAAAAGTGGTGGAGGTTAGAAGGCGGGCTAGCGAAGCGAAGGGCCCTTTTCCCGGAGGGAAGAGGGTTGGGAGTTGGGGGAAGAAAAAGAAAGTAAAAGAGAACGTAAAAGAAAGAAATAGAGAAAGAAAAAGAGAAAGAAATAGACCCACACAGCGCAGTGGGTGGGCTTAAAGGCATTGATAAGAGGGTTGGGAGTAGGAGAAAGAAAAAGGCGAGGGGCGAGCACCAGCGGATTTACATCCGATGGCAGTTACAGTATTTACGGGTGAGGGTGAGTAAAGGTTTACCAGCCAACTTTTGCCCGAAAGACATCTAATCCACCAAGGCATGCTTCGTCTGCGGTATCAAATATTTTATCGCATGGCAATTGTTTGCCATTGATCGTTTGCATTATCTTTACCCCATGCTTACCCTTTGAAGGAATCAAGGAGATCAAATAGGTTAATTCATCACCAAAGAAAAGCATCCAAGATTTACCATTCTCGCTGGCAACAAGTTTGGCATCATGGCGCGCAACCCAATCCGGTGTAGCTACAGACATTTTATCTTCTCCAAGTTAGATGCTAATAAGTTATTCTATTACTCGGGCAGTGGTTTGCCCTTGGTTTCCGGAAGGAAAGGCAAAGCGATCAAGCCAAGTAAAAAGACAGAGCACATTGCAAAACCAGCATAGCGGAAAGGTTCTTCAAAACCTTTTTCCCTGGTAAATACGATGGTGGTTAACATGCCTAGAACCACGGGGCCGCCCGCTGCGACTAGCCTTCCGAAGTTATAACAGAAAGAAATACCGGTACTACGCAAGTTCGTAGGGAACAATTCAGGGAAGTAAATCGCATAGCCCCCGAAAAGGGCCAACTGACAAAAGCCCATTATGGGAACCATCCAGAATATTTGATTGAACTCGGTAAGTTTCATGAAGACCATGGCGGTGCTTAATGCAGCAGCGATGAAGAAAAGCGCAAAGGTAGTTCTTCTACCAAGATAGCTGGTTAACCAAGTGAAGCCATAAATCCCAAAGAATGCACCCATATTTTGCACTAAAGATGTAATGCCTCCCCAAAAGGCCCGATTTCCTGCAACATAGGATTTTATATCATCCCCTGTTTTTCCTAGCTCGATGGCATCCTTTTCAAATTGCTTGGTGAAAACCGTACCCGTAAGATCGACCGCAAAAAATCCTATGCCCCATAAGCCCACCACACCAGCAAAAGCGAGTAGCAACCCTAGCATTGCATGCTGGCCCCAAGGTTTCTGGCCAAACAATTCTGCAAAGGAACCAGCCTTAACTCCACGAGCTTTGGCCTCGAGCCACTTGGCTGGTTCTTTCAATCTCCCTTGAATTAAAACCGTAAGAATCGCAGGAATCACCCCGATGATGAACATGATCCTCCAAGGTGTTACATTAAAACCGAGGAACACCATCCCTTCAAAGAACTTGGCTTGTTGCAAGCTACCCAAGTAAATAGAAATTAGCGCTGCTGCACAGTTTCCAAAAACGCTCGAAGCTTGTAGCAAACCAAGAGCAAAAGGCCTTGCGTGGGGCGGTACCGTTTCCGCTAATAGTGAAACTGCGACTCCAAATACGCCACCCACCCCCATCCCCGTTAAAAACCGATAGAACATGAAATCGTAGATTCCAACCGAGAATGAGCTTAATCCTGTAAAAACAGAATAAATTAAAATGGTGGCCATCAAAGTTTTAACCCGGCCTCTGCGATCACCCATCACGCCAAAGCCCAACCCGCCAATGGCCCACCCTATAAGGAATACCGAGGTGGAATAAGTGGCATAAAGTTTCACATTATCGGAAATCTTGTTGGCATCCATTCCCTCGGGCTTACCGTAAAGCTCCATGACGGCTGGGACTCGCGCCAGCACAAAAAGCTGCTGATCCATGCAATCCAGATCCCAAGCCAGGCAGCAGATAATAAACACAAACCAGTGGTATGGGGTCAAATCCAGCAAACTGGACCAACCACTGCGTTGCGAAATCGAATTGCTGTCTGCACTTGCCATTGCAAGCCTCCTATGACCATAAAAAAGAATGTTCAGCAACCAATTCCAGCTTCATTGCGTAAAAGGCTGGAAAGAAATACAATGATTCTTTGGTTTTCACCCAAGTGCTGGAGAGTTGAATCATGGGAATAGGTTTTTTAGGTGCGGGAAAAATGGCTACCGCTTTGGCAGTTGGCTGGAAAGATGCTGGCCTTGCCAATGCCGCAGATTGCCTTGCAACCGATGTTTCTGCAGAGGCCTGCGCTGCTTTTACCACAGCCTCGGGCATCAAAACCGCCTCAGGAAGCAAAGATGTTCTCCTTAAATGCAAAACCATTATCCTTGCAGTCAAACCGCAAGTCATGGCAACACTGCTTGCAGAAATCAAACCCCTGCTAACGCCAGATCATTTGATTATTTCCATTGCTGCGGGCATTAATCTTGAAACTTTGGCCCAAGGAACAGGAAGCACACGGCTAATTCGTGTCATGCCTAACACCCCGGCTTTGGTGATGGCTTCTGCAACGGCATTTGCCTGTGGAACCGGGGTAAAGCCTGGCGACAGGGATTTGGCCGCCCAACTTTTTGGGGCGATAGGAAAGGCCTTCCATGTGCCCGAATCTCAATTAGATGCAGTTACGGGGCTTAGCGGCAGCGGGCCAGCGTTCATTTATTTAGTAATCGAAGCATTGAGCGATGGCGGCGTAAAAGCGGGTTTACCCCGTGATTTAGCGACCTCCTTAGCTGCCCAAACCGTACTTGGCGCGGCCAAAATGGTACTGGAAACGGGCCTACACACGGGCCAGCTTAAAGATATGGTTGCCAGCCCTGGGGGCACCACCATAGCGGGAATTCATGCCCTCGAAAACAAAGGCGTGCGCGGCGCTTTCATCGACGCTGTTGTTGCAGCCTCCTTGCGTTCCAAAGAGTTAGGGAAGAGTTAATCAAATACTTTCCATTATTTCCCACTTATTTCATTACCCTTTCGGTAAAGCTCAATAAAATCAACTTTTTAAAATAATGAGAGATTTCATGGCAGACATCAAAATTCGCGAATCAGTTTTAATCCTTGATTTTGGATCTCAGTATGGGCAACTTATCGCTCGCAGAGTGCGAGAGTTGAACGTATTTTGCCAGATTGTTCGCAACGATATTTCTGCAAAGCGCATCAAAGAACTTAACCCCAAAGGGATAATTCTGAGCGGTGGCCCTGCCAGCGTCTATGAAGATGGCGCGCCAAAGTGTGACCCCGAAATCTTCAAGCTCGGAATTCCCGTGCTTGGAATTTGCTACGGTATGCAACTTGCCTGCAAATCTTTGGGCACCGATGTCAAGCGCGCCCCATCACGAGAATTCGGCAAAGCCATCTGTAACACCAAATCTTCTGAGGGAATGTTCAAAAATATCCCCTCCGAAATCACCGTCTGGATGAGCCATGGCGACCAGGTAGATCAAAACACCCAAGATTTCATCCCCTTGGCATCGACTGAAACCTGCCCAATGGCTGCTGCCAAGCACAAGACCCTTCCCGTTTATGGATTGCAG
>JAPLNF010000102.1 GCA_026692965.1 Planctomycetota bacterium | reverse complement strand
TGCAGGGTCTGGATCATCAGACCAAGAATAAATCTGCATCGGTAGCGCAGTAAACCTGCTGAAAAGAGTCGGGCTGAAATTCACATAAAGCGCTGCGCCAAATAATACCAAAGGCGCTGCTTCGCCCATCGCTCGCGAAAGTGCCAAAATCATACCTGTCAAAATGCCGGGCAGGGAAGAGGGTAAAACAATTTTCCAGATCGTCTGCCAACGCGATGCGCCAAGTGCCAGCGAGGCATGTCGAAGGGAAATAGGAACAGCCCGAATCGCTTCTTGGGTAGAAACAATGATCACGGGTAAAACAAGCAGTGCGAGTGTCAAGCCACAGCCTAGGGTATTTCGGGCAGCGATTGCAGGGCTTTCAAAAGGCTTAAAAATCAATTCGACAAAAACATAGGCGCCCAGGATTGCATACATGATGGAAGGCACGCCTGCGAGGTTGTTGATGTTAAGCTGAAGAATCGCACCAATCCAGCTTTGTGCGCGGTATTCTTCAAGGTAAATGGCGGTCGCAACACCAAGGGGGATTGCAGCACAAATAGTTATTGCGCCTAATAGAAGGCTGCTTAATAGGGCGGCTTGGATACCTGCATCTTGGGGCTGGCTGCTAGGTCCTGCTGAAATAAAATGCCATAACATGCCAAAATAAGAGAAGTCACTGCGTTTGTCGCTCTTCAAATTGGATTCAATCTCAACCTTAGTTTGAACTCTGTCTTCGATTTTTTTACTTATAACTTTATCGTAGCGTATTGCCAAACTTGCTGCATTAGCTGGATCTTGCTTGATGCGGGTTTCTTTTTCTTTGGTAAGATCTGCGATTTCTTTGTTTGTCTCTGCGTCAAAATCTTTAACCCTGCGTTCGATCTCAATATTAAACTTTGCAATACGCTCGGGCATCAATTTAAACCATGAATTAACATCAATGCCTAATCGAAGGAAAAACAGCAGCAAAAGTGCCAATGCCATAAAGGTGCAACCAAATGCAAGCCAAGCAAATCCATGGTCTGCAATCTTACGACTTAGGGAAAGGCCTTCCCCCTGATAGCTTTTTCTAGGTTGTATCATTGGTATACCTGCCGGTACTTCGTTAAGATCCATTGTGCCAGCATATTCATCGCAAGAGTTACAACAAAAAGCACAGCGGCAACTGCAAATAAACTATTGAACAGCGTGGTGCCGTGCTGAACATCCCCTTGGGCAATACGTGCGATAAAGCCTGTCATAGTTGCAAGGCCTTCTCTAGGGTCGAGCGTAAGTTTAGGCTGCCCCCCGCAAGCTAGGGTAACCGCCATGGTTTCGCCAATGGCTCGCGAAATGGCAAGAAGGAACGAAGCGAGAATACCTGATAGAGCAGCAGGAACAACCACTTTGGTAGAGGTTTCAAATTTGGTTGCGCCCAAAGCGTAGGATGCTTCGCGCAAAGATCCGGGTACCATGCGCATCGCATCTTCGCTCAAAGATGCCACCATGGGCAAAATCATGATCGCAACCACAATACCACCAGATAACTGATTAGTGACAGGATCAAGGCCCGGAATAAACATTTGAAGCATTGGGGTGATTGCAAATACTGCAAAGTAGCCATACACCACGGTGGGGATGCCTGCAAGCAGTTCAAGCGTTGGTTTTAATAAAAGCCTGATGGGTTTACTCGCGTATTCGCTGAGGTAGATTGCAGAAATTAATCCAATGGGTAGCGCAAGCACAGCAGCGATGACTGCCACCATAATTGTGCCGGTAAGCAAAGGCAGGATGCTGTATTTAGCATCTTCAAACCCAGCGGTCCATTCGGTGCCTGTAAAAAAATACTTTATAGAAACAGTGGGATCACTAAAAAACTGGTAGGTGCCCGAAAAAACAATCCAAGCGATTGCTACGGTAATCCCAATGGATAAAAACGCAGAGGCAAAAAGCGCCCATTCAATCAGCCATTCAGAAATTCTGAAGGCTGGTGCAGGCGGAAGTTTCCTCATTACAGGAAGTTCAGATGATTTTTCCTCTGCACTCATTTACTTTTGCCTTGCTTTAATTCCAAACTTAAAACTTTGTGGAACACCTTAAGTATCATAAGCTGGAATCCGTTCCGGCATGACGGGAATTAAAGTTTATTTTCCTGATTCT
>JAPLNF010000101.1 GCA_026692965.1 Planctomycetota bacterium | reverse complement strand
TCGAATTATCCCCGGGCATTGAGGGGCTGGTTCATTTATCTGAACTCTCCACCGTCCGGGTTCGAAGAGCCCAAGATGTTGTAAAAGTAGGGCAGGAAATTCAGGTTAAAATCCAGAGTATGGATTCAGAAACCAAGCGAATCTCTCTTTCGATCAAGGCGCTTACTGCACCTGAAGCAAGTGCTGCTGAGCCCGAAGAACCCGAGCCAGTTGTTCCAGCAAAACCAGTCAGGCCTGCGCCACCGCGGAACTTCACCATTCGTGGCGGCATAGGCGATGCGGGTAAAAAGCCTCTTTTCTAACAACCCTTTTTTTGCATGAACTGCCTGCATTTGCGGGCAGTTTCTACTGCATCATGGCTGTGCCTGCTTAATTCCCAGTGCACTCCGCCTTCGTATTTTATTTTGTTTAACCCTTCGAACACCTTGGTGAAATCGATAGATCCTTCCCCTGGGAGCAAATGATCATGCACCCCAGGCTTCATATCTTCCAGATGAATGTTCCAAAGAACTGAACCCCATTTATCAAGATGGGGCAGCAAGGGCATTTCATTCATACATTCAAGATGGCCTATATCTAATGTTAAGCCAAATTTCGAATGCGAGATCGCCTTGTGTAGCTGTTCAAATTTATCCATCGTATCGATGAACATGCCCGGTTCTGGTTCGAATGCAATTTTCATCCCGCTGTTTTCCATCTGCCTGCTAATTAAAATGCATTGCTCGATGAGAAGTTCCCAATAGCTATCATCTGCAGCTTCGAAATCTGGTTTACCCGACCAAAAGCTTAGGGTGTTTGATCCCATTGCTAGGCCCAACTCTGCACAGCGCAGCAGGAAGTTTGCTCTCTTTTTTCGATCTGATGCTTGCTTTGATAGTAGTGTTGGTTGGTGCTTTCTTCTAGGGTCTAAAAGAAATCTTGCACCCGTTTCGATCACGAGATTCAAATGCAAATCCTGCGCCATCTTTCCAAGTTCCCGTGCCCTTGTAATAGCGTTGTCAGCAAAGGGCTCGAGGGTGTTGTAATCCAAAGTGAACGCAACAGATCGGTACCCAAGCTCTGCAATAATTTGCAAAGCATCTTCGATTTTGTGATGTGCGAAGCCATTGGTGTTATATCCGGGCAGCATCTTGGCCCCTCCTTTAAGCTTTGATTATCCTGATATAAGATCCGTGGGCAAGAACCTTTAGCCCGCTTTTCGAGATTTGTTCATTCGGGATAGGCTTGTTGCGTGTTCTGCGAATCGTCTTGCAACGGTATTTACAAATAGATCTGGTGGGGCGCCATGCCATTGGCTTTGCACATGAACATCGCACTGATCATTAAAATAATCGATTGCAATGAGGGGAAGCATCGAGCCATTTTCCGAGCGTATCTGATGCTTGGAGTAAGAAGGTTTTTCATGGAGACAAATCTCTGTGGAAAACCAATCGAGGCCGCTTAATTCTTTTAGTTCTTCTGCGAAATCCAAGAGGGGTTGCAAGCGGAAAGCACGAATTTCTGAGGCTTCCAAGGGAATGTAGCATGAAAATCCCCCAAGCAATAAATGATGCGCCAGTATGCTGGGCGTGTCAGACCTTGGTTGGTTTGCATGTATCCACAATGGACTTCTTCTTGCAGCAGGTAGGAATCTGTGGGGTCTGATGCTAAAATATTTTGCACTTGCGGAATCAATTCATCAAGGAGCGCAGTTTTGATATGGGTTACCCCTTTATTACCAAACCCATTCCCTTTTTTCAGGAACAACCCACCCTCCCAGTTTGAATTCCTCTTGCTTAGGAACCCAATAATCATCTGCTTGATTGTTTTTTCAGGCAAGCCTTGGCGGAGTATCAAAGATCTTGGAACTCCTAGATTATTCTTGGTCAGTTCAAAATGGCTTGCTGCCTTATCGGTGAATAAACGAGAGCGATGGGGCGAGTTGATTGGTTTGCCACCGCAATCTTGAATGGTTTGCGCTAGCTTTGCAAAAGGTTCGTTTACTTCATGCCAGAGCGAAAAGAAATCAAGGTGAAGTCCCGAGGTTAGTTTGCCTATGCGAATCTTTTCAATGGTTTCTGCAACTATGGCTTCGTGCACCAGCAAAAAGCGCAATCCTCGTTTGGTACATTCTCTTTTCAAGGATTCTAGAAAAACACAAAAAGATGGGTGCAAAGGATCCTTCAAACTCATGCTTATGTCGTAATGCTCGGATGCATAATTGACAATGCACTCATCCATTGAGTCTGATTCGGAATCTTTCAGGTAAAGCCTTGGGAAGCTTTCGCCTGAAGGAAGCTGGAAATTTTCCATAAGGATTGAAATCCTAAAGCACTTCTTCACACGATTTTCTGTATGCAAACAAATACAGTTAATCATTAATTCGTATTTTCATGCTTGCAAACATTAGGAAATTTAGCGTGAGCCATCTATTCAGCCGGCTAAAGGTGAAAAAAGTAGGGCCCCCATTAGTTTGGGTGAAGGTGGGGGAATTGCGTGTAAAAATAGGTAACAGGGGAGGTTTCTTTTTCGCCCCGAGCGAACTCGCCTTGTGTTTCCCTGCAATCATTCCTACCCTGTGCCCGCTTGGGTGATTTTGTCAGGCAAGATGCCTTCGAATTCACCTAAATTCGGGAGCAATCGATAAGTAAAGATTGCACCATTCCGGAAGAATATGGGGCCCTTGAACTCAAGGTTCTCTTCAGACTTCCTTTGATTATTGAACAGGTTTTTTAACCATTGTTCGGGAGCATGGATGCTCGTTATGAATACCTCGAAACTATTGCTTGCTGTTTGTACTTTTGTTGCAATTACGTTTGCGCAGTTGCTTTCTGCAGCAGATACAGATGCTAAATTTCAGAAAATTCTTGCAGTTCAAAAAGCCCTGCTCGAAGGGCAGGATCACTTTAAAAAAGGTAATTATCAAGCTGCAGTCTTCATCCTTGAAGCGCAGATTGCCTCAATCGATGGCAACAAGGAATATTTGCAATTACTTCATAACGCATACCAAGGTCATATTCGTGATCTTCAGGCCAAGGGGTTGACTGAAGAAATTTCCAAGTATGAAAAGCGTTTGCAAATACTCGATTCAGGAATAACTCAAGGTTCGCCAACAACTGTGCCAGCAACCGCACCAGCAACTGCACCAGCAACTGCACCAGCAACTGCACCAGCAACTACACCGTCTTCTGCCATTGCTTCAGCGCTAAGTAAGTTTGCTGCGCCTACAAAAACTGTGGAGCAACCAAAAAAAGCGCAGGATGCACCTAAGGTCAGAGGCAAAATTGAAGATGCCAACGAGGATAATCCTTTTTCGTTCACCAATACCCAGCGTTATTACGATGCCCGGTTGAGGTTGGATCAAGCGGAGAAAGAATTTGCAGGAAAAAACTTCAGGCTGGCTTCTAAGCTTTATGAGGAAGCATATAGGCTAGAACCCAAGGTTATGCCACAAAGCGTAGAGCGCTGGGCTTATTGCAGATTGTATTCGGTGGTTGAAGCGATGAATCAGCGCCAGAATACCAAGCTAGATCCGTTGTGGGAAAACGAAATTCGAGTCAGTCTTTCCATGGCTCCGCAATTGCAATCGTTTGGAAACAGCCTGCTACAAAATATCGATCAGCGTAAACAGGAAATAGGCGCAATCAATCCTCAGCAATCCAACTCATCAGCGGTGGAAGTGAAACATACCGGGCCCTATCAGGGGAATTGGTATCTTGCAGAGACTAAAAACTTCAGGGTTTGGCATCATCTAAACCAGGCGGATGCCACTCAGGTTGCAAAATCTTCGGAAGCCTGCAGGGCGGAAGCCGGGATGAAATGGTTTGGATCTGTTGGAAATGATTGGACACCCATTTGCGAAATCTATC